>DATIWD010000001.1:0-18490 GCA_035519565.1 Gemmatimonadales bacterium
GACGAGACGTGATCCTCATGACGCTCCTTCCCTCTTACGAGTGATTGGCGCGTGGCGCCGGTTGGATTTTGATGAGGGGACAATCACGGAGGGCCGCGTCACGGCGCGGGATACAGCCTGTAACAGCAGGGTAACAGCGAGTCTCAGCGGCCGCTGGGCGAGAATCCCATGAACGGATCCTCGAACATCGCCTCCTCCCAGAGGATGAACTCGAGCAGGGGGTGCCGGCGCAGCCGGGACGCGAACCGCAAGGGGAGGTCCACCAGGGTCACCTGGACGCCGCGAGCCCGGCATTCCTCGCACAGCCGCCAGAGAGCCGCAGCGCCTACCGGATCCAGTGAAGTCAATGCCGAACAGAGAACCGGGACGACCGTGAGTCCAGCGGGGAGCTCCACGACCTGTCGCCGCAACGCTTCTACGGCCGTCGCGCCCAGCGTGCCCTTGATCTCGAGTGCTCTGGTTGATCTGCCCTCGGCTGCCCGGTCGGGCTTCTGCATGTCTGATATGGTCATGCCGCAAATCTGGGGCGGCTCGGCAACAGCGGAGTGTCGCGCGGGTAACGGGTGGGTGACGTCGCAAGCGCTTGCGTTGGTTCCGGTTGCGTCTCCTCGGCTCAGGCTCCCTGATCGGGGAACCAGATGCGAATGGTCGTACCCTGACCCAGCGTGCTCTCGGCCGCGACGCGGCCGCCATGAGCCTCCACCAGGTGCTTCACGATCGCGAGGCCCAGGCCGCTGCCTCCCTCCTCCCGCGAGCGCGAAGGATCGGCCCGGTAGAACCGCTCGAAGATCCTGGGGAGGTGCTCGCTGGCAATCCCACTCCCCGAGTCCTCGACCGAAACGCTTACCCCGCGATCGACGCGCCGGGAGGAAACGGTGATCCGTCCGGTTGCAGGAGTGTAGTGAATCGCATTTTCCAGGAGATTGGTCAGGACTTGCCGGATCGCGTCGGGATCGGCGCGTAGCCGGGTGGCCTCGGCCGGGATGGCCACCTCGAGAGCCGGCCGGCCGTCGGCCCCGTGGTTCCCCAGCGTCTCCCACACTTCCCGCACCGTACCTGCCAGGTCCACCATCTCGGTGGCGGGGCGCCAGCCGCCCGATTCGATGCGGGCCAGATCGAGCAAGCCGTCCACCAGTCGCTGCATCCGGCGGGCGTTGGCGAGGATCACTTCGAGGAATCGGTGCGAGGTCGCCGGGTCGGGCTGGTCGCTCAGGAGGGTCTCGGTGTACCCGGTGATCGAGGTGAGCGGCGTCTTCATCTCGTGGGAGACGTTGGCGACGAAGTCCCGGCGCATCGTCTCCAATCGGCGCAGGTCGGTCACATCATCCATGACCAGCATCGCCCCGCCGCCCGGCAAGGATCGCGCGTCCACCCGGACTCGGCGGTCGTCCAGCTCGATCTCCCGGCGATCCACGGGGAGTCCGGCGAGGACCGTGTCGACCAGTTCCCGCGCCACCTTGGCCCGGAAGAGCTGCGTCAGCGCGGGGAGCTCCTGGGTGGGGCCATAACCGAGCAGCCGGCGGGCGGCGCCGTTGGCCACCACGATCCGACCCCGGGCATCGCTGGCCAGCACTCCTTCGACCATCGATTCGAGCAGCGTGGCGCTCTCGGCGCGTTCGCGACGCAGCTGATCGAATCGTTCCGCCAGCTGCGCGTTCATGTCGCGCAACGCGCTCACTAGAGCGTCGATATCGGGGATCCCGGAATGAGGGAATTGTGGCGGGGTGCCGGCGGCGATGGAGCGGGCCGCCGAGGTGATCTCGGTCAGCGGCCCCGCGATGGATCTCCCCGCCACCAGGGCGATGACCCCGCCAATCACCAGCGCGAGCAAGGCCGCCCAGAGCACTGATCGCTGGGCCCGATGCACGGTCTCATCAACCTGGTCGAGCGTCGCGGCCACCCGGACTATTCCGGGACCACCCAGCACCGCCACGTACATCAACGGTCGCCCCAGGGTCGCGCTCGTGCGGCGGTTCATGCCCACCTGCCCCTTCATGGCCTGCTGGACTTCGGGGCGGGCCAGGTGGTTCTCCAGCCGGTTGAGATCGAACTCGGGGAGCTCGCTCTCGGCCCGTACCCGGCCGCTGCTATCGATGATGGTGATCCGGATTCCGTTCTGATTGCCCAGCCGGCGAACGGTGGGCTCCCACTGGAGGGAATCTCTGGGCAGCGCTTCGCGGATCAGCACCGCCTGATTCTCGAGCGACCGGGCGATCTCGGTTTCGAGGTCCCGGCGGAGGGAAACCTCCGAGGTCCACACCAGGACGAACACGGTCAGGACCAGGGTCAGGACGGTGCCGGCAATCAGCCGCCCCGCGAAAGTCATCGGGGCTTGCCCCCCCGCTCCGGAGACCGGAACCGATACCCGAAGCCCCGGACGGTTTCGATCATATGACCCGCGCTCCCCAGCTTGGACCGAAGCCGTTGCACGTGCATGTCCACGGTGCGGGTCTGAATGTCGGGCTGGGCCTCCCAGACGGTCTCGAGGAGCTGGGGCCGGGTCTGCACTCGGCCCTGCCGCTCGATCAGGGTAAGGAGGAGCTTGTACTCGGTGGCGGTGAGTTCGATCTCCTTCCCGCCGACCGATACCCGGTGGGCCGAGCGGTCGATCACGATCGGGCCCACCGCGAGCGTCGCGCCGGCGCTGACCGGCGGGGCCCCGAGGCGACGAAGCAGCCCGTTGACCCTGAGCGCCAACTCCGCGGGCGAGAACGGCTTGGTCAGGTAATCGTCGGCGCCGAGGGAAAGCCCCCGGATCCGGTCCGCTTCCTCGCGGCGGGCGGTGAGCATGATGACGCCCACGTCGCGGGTCTCATCCTGGCGGCGGAGCTCCGCGAGGACATCGTATCCGGAGACGCCGGGGAGCATCACATCGAGGATGATGACATCGGGTCGCTCCTCGCGTGCCGCCTTGAGCGCATCGGGCCCGTTGGCGGCGGTGGAGACGCGGAAGCCGGCCTTGGCGAGATGGTACGCCACCAGTGCGGTGATGTCGGGCTCGTCATCAACGACCAGTACCCGGTGGGTCACGGGAGTGCCGCTTCTCTGGTACGCGTGGACGCGTGCTGGCGGCTCCGGGCGGAGGCCTCACTCCGTTCCCGTCGGTAGGCCTCTTCGTGGGGGAGCGAATCGAGCAAGGTCCGGAGCAGCCGGCCGCCCGGATCGGTACCGGCTCGCAGCCGATAGACCACGAAGGGCCCGATCGGGGTATCCCTGACGATCCCGGCGTCCTTGAGCAGACGGAGGTGGCGGGACACGGTCGGCTGAGGCAGGCCGAGGATCGCCTGGAGGTCGGAAACGAAAAGGGGAGCTGCGGCGAGGCAATTTAGAATCCGCAGCCGGGTCGGTTCGACTACCGCCAGCAGCAGCTCGGATGGCTCGAGAGGCGCCGTCATATGCGGCAAAACGAATACCTCCTCGGAGGGGAGTCCGCAAGGGCGTCCCATCGCATTGCGTCCAAGGCCGTGACCCACGGATATTCCGGCCCATGCTCGCCGCCGCCTTGCTGCTGTCGGCCGTGCTTCCTGCGCAGTCTCCGGACAGCGCCCATCTTGTCCTCATCGCCACCACCGATCTTCACGGCCACGTCACCGAGTGGGACTACGTGGCCGACGCGCCCTATCCGGGCGGGTTGACCCGGGCGGCGACGGTGATCGACTCGATCCGTAACCAGTATCCCGATCAGGTGATCCTGGTAGACGCCGGAGATCTCTTCGAGGGCGATCTCTTCGGCGTGTACTTCGCGCGCCTGGCGCCACGGGACCCGCATCCGGCCCTGGACGTGCTGAACGGTCTGGCGTACGACGCCGGAACCTTCGGTGAGCACGAATTCGATTACGGCCAGGCCGAAATGGACCGCATCATGGCCGGGGCCCACTTTCCTTATGTCAGCGGCAACATCCGGGTCGCCGGCCGTGACACCCTGGCCTACTCTCCCTACACCGTGATCCGGCGCCAGGGGCTCCGAATCGGTGTGACCGGGTTCACCACTCCGGGGGTGATGGCCTGGTCTCGGCGCCTTCTGGAGGGCAAGCTGCGCGTGGCCCGAATCGAAGCCAGCGCCGAACCGGTGATGCAGGAGCTGAGGAAGGACGCCGATCTCGCGATCGTTCTGGCTCACACCGGACTGGACGGTCCTTCCACCTACGACACCACCGGCGTCGGCCCCGAAAACTCCGCCGCGGCGCTCAGCCGGATCGCTACTCGACCGGATCTGGTCATCGTCGGCCATTCGCACAAGGTTCTGGGCGATTCGGTGCTCAACGGCGTGCATTTCGTGCAACCGGCCGCCCTCGCGCAGGGCCTCGCGGTGGTGCACCTCGATTTGCGGCGACAAGGCGGTGTGTGGCGGCTGGTGAAGGTCCGCTCCCAGCTGGTGTCGCTCAAGACGACCGCGGTCTCCGCCAAGACGCGCCGCCGCCTTGCCGATGCGGACAATGCGGTGCGGATCTGGGCCGCCAAGCCGGCGGCGCAGGCAGGCTCACCCATGCAGACCGCTACCGCACGGGCGCAGGACGCTCCGCTGATCCAGTACATCACCGACGTGATGAAGCGGAAGGCGCGCACGGACCTGGCCTCGACGACGGTCTACGATCTCGGGATCAAGATCGAGAAGGGGCCGATCACCAACGCCCAGGTGTTCGGGCTCTATCCGCCGGAGTACACCCTGCGAGCGGTCCGGATCAGCGGGGTGGCGCTGGTCACCTACCTCGAACAGTCCGCCCGCTACTTCTATTCCGATTCGACCGGACGCGTCGCGATCAACGCCCTGGCCTCGCCGCTCAACTACGACGTGGTGGGCGGTGCCCAGTATTCCATCGATCTGAGTCAGCCGCCCGGCCGCCGGATCCGCGACCTCAAGGTGGGGGGACGCCCGGTGCTGCCGACGGACAGCTTCACGCTGGCCCTGAGCAGCTTCCGGCAGTCGGGGGGCGGAAATTTCGCGATGCTGAGCGCCGGGCCGGTGGTCTATGATCGTGGTGAGCCGATTCGCGATCTCATCCTGGCCGACCTCAAGTCGCGCGGCACGCTTCAGCCCGAGGCATTCGCTCGGCCCGGCTGGCAGATCGTGCCGGCGGCGGCGGCCAGCGCGGCCCGCGGCCTGTTCGCGCGCGAGTCGCGACCTGAAGTCCGCGCCGCTGCTCCGGTGGATACCACCAACAAGTTGTTCCCCATGCCCCGGAAGGACACGCTGAACCCGGCGATGCCGATCCGGACCGATACCGCCACCCGGCTCACGATCATCAAGACTCCGATGTCGCGTCGTGGCGGACTTTCGCCGCTGGGGGCCTTCGTGGCCGACGCGTACCGCAACGCGGTGCGCGCCGACCTGGCGATCGTCAGTCAGGAGGAGCTTCGCGCCGATCTGCCGGCGGGCGCCATCACCAGGGACGGCGCCGCAGCGGTCCTGGAGCCGGGACACCAGCTCAAGAAAATCTCGATGACCGGCGCCGACCTCCAGTCGGTGTTCGAGAACATGGTGGTCGGCGCCGAACCCTGCTGTCAGCTCTCCGGCGCCGTGGTCACGTTCGACCCGTCGAAGAAGGATTGGGAGCGGGTGAAGGATGTGCGGCAGATTGTCACCAGGAAGCGGTTCGACCCCAAACAGACCTACACCGTCGTCATCAGCGACTACCTGGTGACGGCGGGAAATTCCTTCCCTCTGGGAGCGAGCTCTTGCAGCGCGCCGTTCGGCTGTGCCCGCAGCGGGCTGCTGGGCCGTTGGGCGGTCGAAGACGCCGGCACCAGTCTCGACGCGTTCATCACCTACCTTCGGCGGCTCGCTCCGCCGGTCGCGGCGCCCGAGGACGCCCGGATCGTGGCCAAGTGAGTCACCAGATCCGGGTGTTCGTGAACGAGCGGGCCATCGAGGTGGCGGACGGAGCCACAGCCCTCGATGCGGTGCGCGCGCTCGATCAGGCACTGGCCATCCGGGTGGCCCAGCGCAGTGCCTACTTGACCGATGGCCGGGGCATCGAGCTTGGTGGAGAATCGAAGCTGGCCGCCGGAGCTATCGTCCGCGTGGTTCTCTCCGCCCGAAGCCGATCCGCGGCCGATGCTGAAACCTGAGGTCGTTCGGCGCCTTCCCAAGGCGGAGCTGCACGTGCACCTGGACGGCTCGCTCCGGGTCGAGACCCTGATCGAGCTGGCGGCCGCGCACGGCGTGTCGCTTCCCTCACAGGACCCCGAGGCCGTTCGGCAATTCATGCTGGTCTCCGACGCCCGGAACCTTGACGACTACCTGCAACGCTTCGCGATCACGGTGGCGGTACTCCAGACCCCCGAGGCAATCGAGCGGGTGGCCTACGAGATGGTCGAGGACGCCGCCAAGGATGGGGTCCGGTACATGGAGGTTCGGTTCTGTCCCGCGCTCGGGTGCCGGGAAGGCTTATCGCTGCAGGAAGTGGTGGAGGCGGAGCTTCGCGGCCTGGCGCGGGGAGAGTCGGACTTCGGGGTGCGAACCGGCGCCATCAACTGTGCCCTGCGTGACATGGACCCGTCGGTCGCGGTGGAAATCGCGCGCTGCTCGGTGGCGCTTCGGGATCGGGGTGTGGTCGGTTTCGACCTGGCGGGCCCGGAGGCTGGGCATCCGCCGGGGCGCTTCGCCGAGGCATTCGGCGTCGCGTTGCAGGGGCGTCTGGGCCTGACCGTCCATGCCGGCGAGGCGGCCGGCGCCGAGTCGATTGCCGAGGCGGTCTTCACCTGTCACGCACAGCGGCTAGGCCATGGAACCCGCCTGCGGGAAGACCCGGCGCTTCAGGACTACGTCCGGGACCGCCGGATCCTGATCGAGACCAACCTCACCAGCAATCTTCAGACACGAGTGGTGGCGCGCGCGTCGGCCCATCCCCTCCGCCAGTACTTCGATGCCGGCCTCGCGGTGACTATCTCGTCCGACAACTGGCTGATGAGCGGCGTCACGCTCTCCGACGAGTACCTGCTGGCCCACCGCGAGCTCGGGTTCACCCGGTCGCAGATGGACATCATGATCCTGCACGGCTTCGCGGGAAGCTTTCTCCCCTGGCCTGACAAACAGGAACTGATCCGCAGCGTGCGCGAGGAGTTGAGCGATCTCGACTAAGTCGCCCCCGGCAGCCGCGCCGGCAGTCGCGGAGTCGGCGGTGGCCACGTTGCGGGCGCAGCTGGGCGGCCGGCACCCCACGGTCGCATTGATCCTCGGCTCCGGGCTTGCCGGTGTGGCGCGACACGTCGCGGAACCGGTCCGGATCCCCTTCGCCGCCCTGCCTGGCTTCGCGCCGACCGCGGTGGGCGGACATCCGGGCGAGTTGATCGCGGGACGGCTCGGTGGACGCGAGATCCTGGCACAGCTGGGCCGGACCCATCTCTACGAGGGAGGCTCGGCTGAAGCGGTCGTCCTTCCGGTGCGGGTCTACGCGGCGCTCGGCATCTCGACGTTGATCGTTACCAACGCGGCAGGCGGCATCCGCCGGTCGTTCACCCCGGCGACCCTGATGTTGATCGCCGACCACGTGAATCTGATGTTCCGGAGTCCACTCCTGGGGCCGGTACATTCCGGTGAGACCCGGTTCCCCGATTGCTCGGATCCCTATAGTCGCGAGCTCCGAGCGCTGGCCCGCCGGGTCGCGTTAGAGCAAGGGCTTGGGCTGGAGGAGGGGGTATACGCCGGCGTGTTGGGGCCGAGCTACGAGACTCCGGCCGAGATCCGGATGCTGGAGCGATTCGGGGCCGACGCGGTCGGGATGTCGACGATCCCCGAGGTCCTAGTGGCGGGCGCGGCGGGCATGCGTTGCCTCGGCTTCTCGGTGATCACCAACCCAGCGGCCGGCCTGAGCGGTGAGGTCCTGACCCACGAGCGGGTGACCGAAGTGACGGCGCGGGCTTCCGAAAAGCTGGCGCGGTTGGTCGAAGGGGTCCTGACCCGCCTCTAGGCGGGGGACTCTTCGGTCCTGGGTGCCGGGACCCAGTGATTCAGTGGTCCGTGCCCCGCCCCCAATGGCGGGGCGCCGGCGATGGCGCGGGTGACGAAATCGAGTGCCTGCTCCACCGAATGCTCGAGATCCATGCCCCGGGCCAGTCCGGCGGTGATGGCCGCAGAGAGCGTACAGCCGGTCCCGTGAGTCGCGCGGGTGGTGAGGCGCGGATGGGTGAAGCGGCGGACGCCCTGGGCGGTGACCAGGACGTCGGTCACCACCTGGCCTTCCAGGTGTCCTCCCTTGATCAGCGCGGCCCGGGCCCCGGCTCCGAGTAGCGCGTACCCCGCGCGCTCCATCGCCACCGGATCCGCGACTTCCTGTCTGGTGAGCAGCCGCGCCTCGTCGAGGTTGGGCGTCACCAGCTCGGCCAGCGGCACCAACTCGGCACGGAGCGCGGTGAGGGCCTCCAGGTCGAGCAGCGCGTCGCCGGAGCTGGCCGCGATCACCGGGTCGAGCACATAGTTGTTCCAACGGTAGCGACGGATGGCGGCGGCCACCTCGCGGACCAGGTCGGTGGTGGCCAGCATCCCGCTCTTGACCGCCACCGGCGGAAGGTCCTCCGCGAGTGCCGCCAGCTGGGCCGCCACGATCTTGGGCGGCACCGGATGGACCGCCCGCACGCCGACCGTATTCTGCGCGGTGATCGCGACCACGGCGGTGGTGCCGTAGACACCGAATTGATGAAAGGTCTTGAGGTCCGCCTGGATGCCGGCCCCGGCGCCGGAGTCGGATCCGGCGATCGTCAACGCGATGGGAACGGTCATGGCGAAATCCCTGGTAACACTGGTCCGCAGCCTGAAGGTCAAGCGGGGGCGAGAGCGACGAGGTCTCGCGCTGGCCGAAGGAGTGCGGCTGGTCGAAGAGGTCCTCGAGGCGCGCGTCCCCGTAAAGGGGGTCGTTTACTCGCCTGCGCTGGAAACTACACCCCGCGGCCGCGCTCTGAAAACGGCCCTCGCGTCGCAGGGCGTGCCGCTGGGCGAGGTGGCGGAGAAGACGCTCGACGAGCTGGCCGATACCGAGCATCCGCAGGGGATCGTGGCGGTCGTCGAGCCGCGGGCCTGGAAGCTCGAGGACCTCTCGCTCCCTCCGCGGAGCCTGGTCCTGGTCCTCGACGGGGTCCAGGACCCGGGCAATGTCGGCGCCATGCTGCGTACCGCGCATGCGCTGGGCGCGGCGGGGGCCGTGGCGCTCAAGGGCACGGCCGACCCGACCAACCCCAAGGTGCTTCGCAGCTCGATGGGAGCGATCTTTCACTTTCCCGTGGTGGCCGCGGAGGATGCGACATTTCTGGCCTGGGTGAAGCAGCGAGGCCTCGAGCTGCTGGTCGCCGAGGCGGCGGGAGCGCCGATTTCGGGGACACCTCGCCCCGGTCCGATCGCGCTGGTGATGGGGAACGAGGGCGCCGGTATCCGTCCGGCCATGGCCAAAGCCGCCGCGGGGCGGGTGGCGATCCCGATGCCCGGCGGGGCTGAGTCGCTCAACGTGGCGGTGGCCGCCGGTATCCTGCTGTGGGAGATGCTGCGTGAATCCTGAACTGGTCTTTTGCATCGTCGCTGGGGTCTTCGGCGCCCTGTTCGGGAGCTTCCTGAACGTCTGTATCCTGCGGCTCCCCAAGGACGAATCGGTCGTCAGCCCTCCGTCGCGCTGTCCGGGGTGCGGCGCGGCGATCGCCTGGCACGACAACATCCCGATCGTTTCGTGGCTTCTGCTCCGGGGGAAGTGCCGACACTGTGGACAGCCGATCTCGAGTCAGTACCCGCTCATCGAGCTGATCACGGCGCTGATCTGGGCCGGAATGGCCTATCGCTACGGACCGTCGCTCGAGGCGCTTCGGGGCGCCCTGTTATTCACCATTCTGCTGGGCATCGCGGTGACCGATGCCCGCCATTACATCATCCCCGACGAATTTTCGATCGGCGGCCTGGTCCTCGGGCTGATGCTCAGCCTGCCTGACGGGCTTCCGACCATCGAACGGGCCCTGATCGGCGCCGCGGTCGGGTTCGGGCTGCTCTGGTTCGTGGGCGTTGCCGGGAAATGGGTATTCAAGGAAGAAGCGATGGGCGGTGGGGACATCAAGATGATGGCGATGGTCGGAGCCTTCGTGGGCTGGGATGGGGTACTCCTCACGCTCTTCCTCGGCGCGCTGCTGGGGACCATCGTGTTCGTTCCCCTGGCGCTGATCCGGCGCACCCGCCTGGTGCCGTTCGGCGTCTTTCTCGCCGTTGGCGCTGCCGCCACCTACCTGGTCGGCCCGGCGGTGCTGGCGTGGTACCGGCAGTTCCTGGGGGCGGGATGACCCGACCGTTGGGGCTGGTCGTAGCCGGAATCGTGGCGCTTTCCGGCTGTCGCGGCGCGCCCCCCGATGAGCTCACTCGCCTGGTGGATAGCCTGATGCCCCCCGTGGAACGCGCGGTCGGGCTCAAGTTCACCCACCGACCCTACGCGGCGATCCGCAGCAAGCAGCAAGTCCGGAGCTATATCGTCGCGAAACTGGAGCAGGAGTATCCCGGCGAAAAGGCGCGGGGGATTCAAGTCGCCTACCGGTTACTGGGCCTGCTCCCCGACAGCCTCGACCTGCGGCCCCTCCTCCTCGATCTCCTGACCGAACAGATCGCCGGTTACTACGAGCCCGATTCCAGTGCCCTCTTCATGGTGTCGGGAGACGATCCCCAGACGCTCCGCCTGGTGCTGGCCCACGAGATGGTGCACGCGCTCCAGCATCAGCATACGCCCCTCGAGTCGATCATGAAGATCAAGGGCGACGATGACCGTCTCACGGCCGCCCAGGCGATCTTCGAGGGTCAGGCCACCCTGGCCGGCCTCCAGGTCGCGGTGCCCAAGCAGAACATCATCGCGATGCCGGAGTTCTGGGAAACCTTCCGGGAGCAGATCAAGACCCAGCAATCCACCATGGCGGTGTTCAAGAAGGCGCCAAGGGTGATTCGAGAGGAGCTGATCTTCCCCTACCTGGCCGGCGCCGACTTCATGCGCTGGTGGGCGGGTTCCGAGCACCGCGACACCGTGCCCTTCGGCCGATTCCTGCCGCAGTCCACCGAGCAGATCCTGCACCCGTCTCGCTACGGCCTCGGCGACGCTCCGCTGTGGATTGTGCTCCACCCGGCGATGGTGGAGGATCACGCCCTCTACGAGGATGTGCTGGGCGAGTTCGAGATCCGGGTCCTCACCGCCGAGCTGACCGGATCGCCTGAGGTCTCCACCGCCCTGGCCATCGGCTGGGGCGGCGACCGGTTCCGGGTCTATCAGTCCGCCGACGGCCCGGCTCTGGTCTGGTACACGGCCTGGGACGACAGCCTCTCCGCCGAGCGGTTCCGAAACGGGACCGGGACAGCCCTGGGTCGCAAACGCCGATTGGGCTACCGGCTGGAGCTGAGCACCCAACCGATCAGTGGCCACCCGGGGATCCGGGTGGTGCTGGCTCCGGCGCGCTGGGCGCGATGGAAGTCGCTGCCGACCGCGGAGGTGGAGGATAGTACGGCGGTCAGCGGGGGCCGACTGGGGGAACGGTAAGGCGGTCGAGGCGGACTGGGCGGTAAAGGGGGCGGAAGGATGGGCACTTGCTGGTGCCCTGACCGCCCTGTCCGTCCTGTCTGTGCTTTGCCTTACCGCCTGACCGCCCTTATCGCCCCGACTGCCAGCTTGCTTTGACCCCGTAAACCCATTAAAATGCGCCGCTTATGTTCGACGAGCTGTCCTCGAAACTGACCGCCGCGCTCCAGAAACTGACCGGCCGCGGGGTCCTGAGCGAGGAGGCGGTCAAGGAAGGGCTCCGGGAAATTCGGCGGGTGCTTCTCGAAGCGGACGTGAGCTTCGAGCTCACCCGGGAATTTCTCGAGCGGGTTCAGGAGAAGGCCGTCGGCGTGACCGCCCTCAAGGCGGTCAGACCGGGTCAGCAGGTGGTGAAAATCGTCTACGAGGAGCTGGTCGCGCTCCTGGGCGAGAAGCAGGCGCCGATCAAGTTTGCCTCGGTGCCTCCCACGATCATCCTGCTGGTGGGGCTCCAGGGCTCCGGGAAGACGACCACCGCCGGCAAGCTGGCCAAGCGACTCAAGCTCGAGCAGAAGGCGCCGTTCCTGGTGGCTGCGGACGTCTACCGACCCGCTGCCATTGACCAGCTGGTGACGCTGGGGCAGCAGGTGGGCGTCGGGGTGCACGCCGAGCCCGGTGTGACCGATGTGGTGGGGATCGTGAAGCGGGGGGTGGAGGAGGCGGGGAAGGCGCGGGCCCGGACCGTACTGGTGGACACCGCCGGCCGGCTCCAGATCGACGACGCAATGATGGCCGAGCTGGCTCGGCTCAAGTCGGCGGTCTCGCCGCACGAGATCCTGCTGGTGGCCGACGGAATGACCGGCCAGGACGCGGTGCGGGTGGCGACCGGCTTCCACCAGGCGCTCGGCGTCACCGGCGTGATTCTGACCAAGATGGATGGGGACGCGCGCGGCGGTGCCGCACTCTCCATCTACGGGGTCACCAAGGCGCCGATCAAGTACATCGGTGTGGGGGAACGGCTGGATGCGCTGGAGCCGTTCATTCCCGAGCGGCTGGCCGGCCGGATCCTCCAGCAGGGCGACATTCTCAGTCTGGTGGAAAAGGCGCAGGCCTCGGTGGACACTGCGGAGGCGGAGCGCCTGGCCAAGAAGGCCGTCTCCAAGAAGGGGCTCGATCTCCAGGACTTCCTGGCGGCGATGAAGCAGCTCCAGGAAATGGGGCCGGTGAAGAAGGTGCTGGGGATGTTGCCGGGGATGAACCCGGCCATGCTCCAGGCGGCCAAGGTCGATGATCAGCGGCTCAAGCACGTCGAGGCGATCGTGCTCTCGATGACTCCGGCAGAGCGAAACGACCCGGAGATCATCAACGGATCGCGACGGCTCCGGATCGCCAAGGGGGCCGGACGGACGGTGCAGGAAGTCAATCAGCTGCTGAGCCAGTTCAAGCAGATGCAGAAGTTCATGAAGTCGGCGGGCAAGCCGGGGATGCGCTTGCCGTTCGGGATGGGCTTCCCGAAATAACCATGAGCAGCGGCGCCCCTGCGGTGCCCACAGGAACGGGAACAGGTATGGCAACACGAATCCGCTTGCGCCGCGTCGGCCGGAAGGGCATTCCGCTTTACCGGATCGTGGTCACCGACAGGGAAGCGCCCCGGGACGGGCGCTTCATCGAAACCATTGGGAGCTACAACCCCAAGTCGCCGAAGCAGCAATTCACCGTGGACACCGACAAGGCGCGCGCCTGGCTGGCCAAGGGCGCTACGCCGTCCGACACGGTGAAGTCGATTCTCAAGAAGGCCGGCGCCTTCAAGGCGGCCACCGCCTGACGGCGGGACCTCATCATCTGGTGGTCGGGCGGCTCAGGAAGCCGCACGGGCTCAAGGGGGAATTCGCGGTCTTTCCCTTGACCGACGACCCCGAGCAGGTCTTCGTGCCGGGCCGGCGACTCCAGCGGCTGGCGCCCAGCGGTGAGACGGTGGGAGACCCGGTCGTGCTGGAGCGGAGCCGCCGATTCCATCGGGAATGGCTGCTCAAGTTCGAGGGGATCGAGCGGCGCGAGGATCTCGAAGGGTGGCGGGGGCAGTTCCTGGGGGCGCCGGCCGATGAGCTGCCGCCGCCGGGACCCGGTGAGGTCTACCGGGATGAGCTGGCGGGATTCGCGGTGCGGGACGAGGCCGGGGCGGCATTGGGACTGGTCACCGCGGTGCTGGAGCTGCCCAGCGGGTTGATGATCGAGATCCAGGGGCCGAGGCGCGAATTCCTGCTGCCGTTCCGCAAGGAGTTCATCCTCGAAGTGGCACGGGAGGAACGGCGGTTGACGGTCCGGGTGCCGGAGGGCCTGCTGGGCGAGTCCTGATGCTGCGCATCAACATCATCACGCTGTTCCCGGAAGTGTTCGCGCCGTTCCTGGCGGCCAGCATTCCGGGACGGGCCGCGGCGGCGAAACGGGTGGAATACCGGCTGGTTCAGCTCCGGGACTTCACCCACGATCGGCACCAGACGGTGGACGACTACCCCTATGGCGGCGGCGCCGGCATGGTGCTCAAGCCGGAGCCGTTCTTCGAGGCGGTGGAGTCGCTCAAGCCCATGGGACCCATCGTCCTGCTGTCGGCCCGGGGTCGACCGTTCACCCACGCGGACGCGGTGCGCTACTCGCTGGGAACCGAGCTGACCCTGCTCTGCGGCCACTACAAGGACGTGGATCAGCGGGTGGCGGACAGCCTGGCCACCGAGGAAATCTCGATTGGAGATTTCGTGCTCTCGGGCGGCGAACCGGCGGCCTGGTGCGTGATCGACGCGGTGGTGCGGTTGTTGCCCGGCGCGTTGGGTGACCACGAATCGGCCAGCAGCGATTCGCACTATGAGGGGTTGTTGAGCCCTCCGAGCTATACCAGGCCTCCCGAGTACCGGGGCCTGCCCGTGCCGGACGTGCTGCGATCCGGAGATCACGCGGAGATCGCGGCCTGGCGCCAGGCCGAGGCCGAGCGGCTGACCAGGGCCCGACGGCCGGATCTGTGGGGAGCGTACCGATCGGAGTCGTAATCGAGACGGCGGGAGCGGCGTGGTGCCGCTGCCGGAGGACGCGAGGGGGCCACGTGGCTCTCTCCATAAATGCAATGGAAAGGGGCAGGTTGGTTTCCCTGCCGGAGAGTGCATCATGGATCAGCTGTCGGCGATCACACGGGAAGGGCTGCGTTCCGACCTTCCCGCCTTCGAGCCGGGCGACACCATCCGCGTGATGGTCCGCGTCCGCGAGGGTGACAAGGAGCGGCTCCAGGCGTTCGAGGGCCTCTGCGTCGCGAAGCGGGGCGGCGGGGTCAACGAGACTTTTACGGTCCGCAAGGTGTCGGCAGGCGTGGGTGTCGAGCGGATCTTTCCGCTCCACGGTCAATCGGTCGCCTCGGTGGAGGTGGTCCGCAAGGGGCGGGTGCGTCGAGCCAAGCTGTATTACCTGCGCGCGGTCAGCGGCAAGGCAGCGCGGATCCGGGAGCAGCGCGAGAGCTGAGCAGTGGCCTCCGCGACCGGCTCCCCGCCCGCGACCATCGAGCCCACGCTCGATCGTGAGGTGGCCGCCTGGTCCGAGGCTCGGCTCCTGATCGGCGTAGATGAAGTCGGCCGCGGCCCCCTGGCTGGTCCAGTGGTGGCCGCGGCCATCGTCTTTCCGGCCCACACCCGTGCCGTCGCGGGAGTCCGGGACAGCAAGACGCTGAGCGCGCTGCAGCGCGCGTCGCTGGTGCCCGAGCTCCGGGGCCGGGCCGCCGGGATCGGCCTCGGGGCCGCCTCCCCGCGGGAAATCGACCGGCTCAACATCCGGGTGGCCACCGCGCTGGCGATGCGCCGGGCCATCAACCGGGTCTGGCGGCTGCTCTCGATCCGGGATCCGCTCGAGAGCACCTGCCGGATTCTCATCGACGGCCTTCCCCTTCCCGAGCTGGGGCTGCCCCATCAAGCGCTGGTCGACGGCGACGCGCTCTGCTACTCCATCGCGGCGGCGGGGGTGGTTGCCAAAGAGATTCGCGACGACCTGATGCATCGCCTCGGCAGGCTACACCCCCGGTACGGCTGGGAAACCAACGTCGGGTACGCCACCTCGGAGCATTGCGCGGCGCTGGCCGCTTTCGGCCCCTCTCCTCATCACCGGCGGAGTTTCGCTCCGGTCATTCAGATCCCGCTGTTCGGCTCGTAGTGTCTTTCATGACCAATATCTCTGTCGTGCGGCGCTCTGGCGTCGCGATCGCGGCCTTGCTGCTGGCCGCCTCGGGCGCCCGGGCCCAGAGCAACGCCGAGCGGATGGCCACCGACCGGTACAGCCGGTCGCACGATTACGACCTGCTCCACGAACGGATCGAGGTCGGGGAGTTCGACTGGGAGCGCCGGGGGTTCGCGGGGCGGGTCGAGCTGACCATGCGGGCACTCCGGCCCAGGTTCGACTCGGTGATCGTGGACGCGGGCCGCCTGCTCCAGTTGATCGAGGTCACCGACGAGCGCGGCGCGTCTCTCGCCTACGGCAGATACGGGGACACCCTGGCCGTCCGATTGCCCAGGCCGGTCGGCTTCGGGGACTCGGTCCGGATCCGGATCGCCTATCGCGGGACGGTCGAGAACGGCAAGGGACTCACCTTCATCGAGGCCGACTCGCTCCCGTTCCCCAGGCCTCGCCAGGTCTACAGCCAGGGCGAGGCGATGAACAACCACCTCTGGTTTCCCACCTACGACTTCCCCAATGACCGGACCACCTGGGAAATGCTGGCCACGGTTCCGCAGAAGTACACCGTGGTCTCCAATGGACGACTGGTGAAAGACCAGAAGAACAAGGACGGCACCCACACGGTTTACTGGTCCCAGGAACAGCCGGTGGTGACTTACCTGGTCAGTATTGTGGTGGCGCCGCTGGTGAAGGTGACCGATCGCTGGAAGCAGCTGCCGCTCGAGTACTACGTCTATCCGGCCGATACTGGGAAGATCCGGCGAAGCCTCGGCAACACCGGGGACATCATCGATGCCTTCACCCGGCTGACCTTCACGCCCTATCCCTGGAGCAAGTATGCCCAGACTACGGTGGCCGAATTCTTCGGCGGCCAGGAGAACGTGTCGGCCACGACACTGGTCGACTGGATGCCGGATTCCCGCGCCATGGCCGACCGCCCCTGGTATACCTGGGAGCTGGTGCCCCACGAGCTCTCCCATCAGTGGTTCGGCGACTACGTGACCACGGCCAACTGGGCCAACATGTGGATCAACGAAGGATTCGCCCAGTTCATGACCGGCCAATACTGGCAACTGCGGCAGGGGAGAACGGCGGCGGAGGACTTCTATCTCTCCCGATACCACGAGTACATGCAGAAAGACCGCCAGCGCCGGATGCCGCTGGCCTCGCTCGGCTCCAACAACATCTATCCCAAGGGCGCCCTGGTCCTCGACATGCTCCTGCAGTACCTGGGTCCGGACCGCTTCTGGGCCTCGGTGCACCGGTTCCTGGCCGATCATGCGCTGGGTGTGGTGGTGACCGAGGATTTCCGGGAG
Source organism: Gemmatimonadales bacterium (assembly GCA_035519565.1). Classification (GTDB taxonomy): domain Bacteria; phylum Gemmatimonadota; class Gemmatimonadetes; order Gemmatimonadales; family GWC2-71-9; genus DATIWD01. Next base: position 16,985 of record DATIWD010000001.1, read on the forward strand.
GCCATCCTGGCGGCGACCGGGCAGAACCTCGATTGGTTCTTCGACGAGTGGTTCTACCAGGCCGGGCACCCAGACTTCGAGGTTGCCGCCGAATACGATAGCGCTGCGGCCAAACTCCGGCTGATCGTGAAGCAGACTCAAGTGGATACGACCAAGGCGGACAGCACCGGCATTCGGTACTCGACGCCCCTGGTCTTCAAGATGCCGGTCACGATTCGCGTGGGGACCGCCCACGGCGATCGGGTGGCCGTTTCGATCCTCGACCAACGCGAGGACACGGTGGTGGTCAAGGATGTGAAAGACCCGCCAAACATGGTGGTCTTCGACGCCGGAAACACGATTCTCAAGACGCTGGTTTTCCCCCAGCCGGCCTCCTGGCTGGCGAACCAGGTCGAGCGCGACGCCAACCTCTGGAACCGATCCTGGGCGATCGCCCAGTTGTCGGAGCTCCGGCGGGATACTACGGCGCTTCGAGCCCTGGCCCAGGCCGCGATCGACGGGAACTACCCGCTGATCCGGGCCCAGGCGTTGACCGCGCTGATGGGATTCCCCGCCGACTCCCTCCTCCGCTCGACGGCCCGCTGGGCCCTGGCCGATACTTCGGCCCTGGTTCGCGCGTCCGGCCTCGATCTGCTGGGGGAGGCCGGCGGCGACGCCGCGCCGGCTCGCGCCGCCTGGGAGAATGACACCAGCTACGAGGTCAAGACTGCGGCCCTGGTGGCGCTGGTGGAGATGGATTCCGCCAACGCCCGGGCCACCCTGACGCAGGGGCTGCACACCAGGTCCTATCGGAACATGGTGGAGAACACCGCGCTCGGCCTGATCTCCCGGGCCGGTGACTCATCCTTCGTTCCGGTGCTGGATAGCCTGCTCCCCTGGTTACCTCAGGGCGCGACCACCCTGGCCAGGCTGGCCAATCGGGGCAGTGGCTCGGCGCTGGACGTGCTGGCCAATCGGTTGGAGGCCCCGCAGCCGGCTGTGCGTCGCCAGGTCCTCAAGGCGTTCGAGACCACGCTCAAGCGCGACCAGGCGGTGGCCCGGCTCCGGCAGGTGCAGCCCAATCTGCGCGATGAGGCAGTGAAGAAGGACGTGGCGGAGCTACTGGAGCGGCTTACGAAATAGCTTGGCTCTGCCGTGCGGGCTGGAAATGGGAACGCAGAGGCGCAGAGAGCGCGGAGCGTCGATTCATCCTGGGCCCACCCCCCCCAACAGCTTACCACGGAGTCACAGAGGACACGGAGGGCCACAGAGGTTGGGTTCTTGCCTCCACCCTCCTCAGTGTAGCTCCGTGCTCTCCGTGTCTCCGTGGTGAAGCTTTTCGAGTGTGCCGGATGATAGCGATGGCAGGCCTACTCTATGAGCCAGCCCGCGACCTCCTTCATCGCCTCCGCGCCCTGTTGAGGATCAGGCAGGTGTGGCACCGGCCAGACCAGGTCGATCCCGGACAGTCGCTTGATGGCGTCGGCGTTCGAGCCGGTCGAAGAGTCCGGCTGGGCGGGTGTGGTG
>DATIWD010000002.1:0-5225 GCA_035519565.1 Gemmatimonadales bacterium
GTGCTGCTGGTGCTCCTGGTGCCGTTGGGCCAGCTGATCCCGGCGGTGATCGGTGCCACGCTCGCCCTGCTGCTGGTCCTGGGCGGCCTGGCCGCTCGCATGGGCGGCGCGCCGTTGCTGCGGGGGTCCCTGCGCGTGGCCTTCTGGGGCGCGGTCGCCATGGGCGTCACCGCGCTGGTGGGGCACTTCTTCGGCGGGGTTGCTGCTTGACCAGGGGCCCAGCCAAAAGTGAACCGCAGGGCGCATTCTGACCGCGGTGTCGAGGCCGGTCTCGTAACTCGCGCCCGGCGCCTGGCCGCCCCCTCCGGTTGACGGGTGCCGTCCCGCGCCGTACCGTAGTCGGACTCAATCACACGCTATTGCAGTACCTCGGACCTCGCGATGGCCCCAAGACCGGAAGGCGGCGGTTGAGCTTTCCGGGTACGCCTCTTCGCGAGAGCGAGCCTTCGGCTGAGCCGGGAGGAGGGAACCATGACTCGGTGGAGCAGGATCGCGGGCGGAGCAGTGAGCAGCACGTCCCTGGTGGCCACCCTGGCCACCTGTACCAGTGAGCCCTCCAGCGGGGGCAACGCCAGCATCTCCGATCCCGCCGTCTTCGAGGCTGAGGTCAGGAGCAGCTTCCTGCCCATGGTCGCGGGGATCAGCGACGGGCTGGCCCGTCTGGTCACCGCGCTCGGCGGCGGCGTAGCCGATGGGGTGGTGGTGGTGCCCAACGCGGGCGGCGCCGACGCCACCATCAGTCTCGACCTCGACGGCGACGGGTCCCGCGAAAGCTCGATCAACGGATCGCTGGATGGCGACGTCGCGACCGGCGCTCAGGTGACCGTCGCCGCCATCGCGACCGCGGAACCTACCCTGGCCGGCAACGGCACGCTGCTCGCCACCGAAACCTCGCCGGGGATGATCGTCCTCGACAACATCGGGGGGAGCGGCGGCTCCGACCCCAGCGGGCACAGGAATGCCGCGGACGTCGCGGTCACCGACGGCACGGTGACGTTAGACGTGGTGGGCGGGACCCCGGATGGATTCCTCGACCTCGATATCTCCGGTGAACAGCAGACCCTGGGCGTTCACGTGAGCTTCGAGTCGGACGGACACGGCGGGTACCTGGTCCATTTCACCGGCAACGGACTGGACTTCACGATTCCATAGCGACCGACGCCTGCCGCCTTCTCTCTTCGCCGTGCTGGGCCGGAGCGTCGTTCGGAGACGCCGGGCCTGGGTGACAGGGACGGTCTTGCTCGCGGTCCTGGCCGGGTGGGGCGCCTCGCGCCTCGCCCTGCGGCAGGACCTGAGAGATTTCCTCGCTGAACCACCGGCCGATGTGGGCCGGATCCCTCCCGACCTCCTGCGCGAGCTGTCCGGCGGCGACCGCCTGGCGATCGTGCTCGAGGCCGACGATTCCATCCCGAGCGCCGATGTGGCACGGGTGTTCGATGCCCTGGCCCCGCCCCTGATCTCGATCTCCGGGGTGGGGCGCGTCGTGTCACGGAGTCCCGCCGCCCGCAGCCGTTACCTCGAGGAGCACTTTCCCCGACGAGTCGCGCTGTATCTGGCACCGGGTGCGCTGGTCACCGCGGGCGAGCGGCTGTCCCGATCGGGGATGGAGGCGAGACTGTTGCCCAGCGCCGACTCCACCGCCCCCGACCTGCTCCGGGTGCTCGAACGGGAGGCCCGCGATCCCCTGGGGCTGCTCCGTCTGGCCGCGCAACCGATGCGGGCCTGGCAGGGGGTGGCGCGCCTGCGGAACATCGATGGCTTCCTGGCGCTGCCCGGCGGCCGGACCTTCTTCCTGCTGATCGATCCCAGCGGCCCGCTCGACGACGCCCGTGACGCGCGGGGGCTGGTCGCCTCGATCGACCAGGTGCTGGAGCGGGCGCGGGAAGCGCCCGACCTGGCTCCGCTGCTCACCGGGCGGCGTCTGTACGCCACCGGGCAGGTGTTCAGCCGAGTCTCGACCGTCAATGCGTTGCAGGCCGACGGAATCCGGGTCGCGGCGGCGGCGGCGGTCGCGGTGGCGCTGCTGCTCACCCTGTTCTTTCGGCGGGTGGTCGCGCCCCTGGCGATCATCGTGACCGTGACGATGGGACTCCTGATCACGGCTGGGGCCGCGGGGGTCGGGGTCGGCAGCGTCGGATTGCTGGCCTGGATGTTCAGCGGTCTCCTGGTCGGGCTGGGTGACGATTATGGGGTCTATATCTGCACTCAGTACTGGGTGCACGGCTCCGTGGATCTGGGGCGAGAGGAGGCGGTCGTCGTCGCCGTGACCCGTCCGGGCCCGGGCATCACCATGGGGGCGCTGACCAGTGCGGCCGGATTCCTGGCGCTGGTCCTGATCCCCTACACCTGGACCCGCGAGGTCGGAGTGCTCGCCGCCCTCAGCTTGCTGGCGATCCTGGCGTGCAGCCTGACCGTCCTGCCGCTGTTGTTGTCGTTTTCCCGGCCGGCACAGCAGACCACGCGGTCGACATTCTGGGAGGGGCTGGCCGATCGCATGGGGAGAAGCCGGACGGTGCTCGGGTTGGCGCCGTGGCTGATTCTGGTCGGGGCCGCAGCGCTGGTGCTGCCGACGCTGCACTTCCAAGCCCATCCCTGGCGGATCATGGCGCGGGGCAATGCCGTGTCGGCGCAGCTCGAGCGGTTGAGTGATGAGGCCGGCGCCGCGTTCAGTCCGATCCTCATCGTCTCGACCGGAGCCACGCCGGAACAGGCGCTGGAGCGGGACCGCGAGGCGGTGCTTCGTCTGCGCGGCGTCGGTCTCCGGGCCGGCGTGGCGGCCATTCAGTCCCTGGCGCAATGGCTCCCGCCGGCGGAGCAACAGCGGACCAACCTCGCCTACCTGCGGACCCATCCCGATCTCTTCGATCCCTCGCGGGTCCGGCGTGACTTCGCCGCCGTGGTCGCCCGCATGAAGAACCCGGACCCCTCCCTGACCGAGGAATACCTGCCCCGGATCCTGGTGGCGCTCGACCCGCCGCACGCCGAGCTGACGCTCACCGATCTCCGATCACTGGGGCTGGGTGAGGAGGTGGACCGTCATCTGAGGTACCGGGACGGGAGCCACCTGGCCGTCTCTTACGTTTATCTGCGGCGGCTCCCCACCATAGAAGGGGTGGTTCCCCGATTCATGGCCGTGGCCCGGGAGAGCGGCCTCACCAACCTGCCGGGCGTTACCCTGGCCGGTGCACCGTTACGCGCTCCGGAGACTCGAGTGATTCGGGGCGCCGTGCTGAAGGCCGCGCTGCTCGCGACCCTCCTGGTGGTCGGCCTGCTCTGGCTCAGGTTCGGCCGGTGGTCGCTGGTGCTCCTCTGCCTGGCGCCGCTGGTCTGCGGGCTCAGTGCCGCCGTGCTCGCGATGCCGCTGCTCGGCATCGAATTCAATCTGCTGTCGGCCGCCATCGCACCGATCCTGATCGGCACCGGGGTCGACGATGGGATCCACATGGTGGACCGGTTGCGGGCAGGGCAGAGTGTGGCCACCGTCCTCCGGGAGGCCGGCTCCTGTCTGGTCCTGACCAGCCTTACCACCACGGCCGCGTTCCTGTGCCTGGGGTTGGCCACGTTCACCGGCATTCGTGAGGTGGGCCTGTTGGGCTCGGTCGGCATGATCGCTTCAGTCCTCGCGGCCATCCACCTGGTGCCGCTGGGATGGCGATGGCTGGGTCGTTAGGTGTTCACCCCAGGACCGGGTGCTCAAGACCAGACAGGACGGACAAGGCGGACAAGACGGACAGGGCGGGCCGGTCAGTCAGTACGCAGTACTCAGTACTGACTCAGGACTCAAGACCCAGGACTCAGAACTCAGCACCCACTCAGTACTCAGTACCCAGTACTCAGTACTGTCTTTCAAGACGGACAGGCCGAATGAAAGTGAGATCTACTCAGGACTCAGGACCCTGGACTCAGAACTCTACTAGTCCTCAGCGCTCAGTCCTTGCCATCATCACGGCCGGCCTGGCCCTGCTGCTGGGCGCCGGCACCGCCCAGGCGCAGAAGACCGATTCGGTCTGGATCAAGAACGGAGATCGGATCACCGGCGAGGTGAAGGGCCTCTCCCACGCCCTTCTCGAGTACTCGACCGACGACCTGGGTACCATCTACATCGAATGGGACAAGGTCGACCGGATCAGCAGTCCCTCTACCTTCGAGGTGACGCTGAGCTCGGGCAGGAAGATCTACGGGACCCTGGGCCTGTCGTCTTCCGGTAAAGTGGTCATGGGCATGGAAGCCCTTCCCCTGACCGACATCGTCATCATGGCGCGGATCAAGCGGACCTTCTTCCAGCGCCTCGACGGGTACCTGGACCTGGGGTTCTCGTATCAAAAAGCACATCAGACGGTGCAGCTCACGACCGGGGCCAAGGTCGCCTACCGGGGACCGAAGTCCGAGACCGTCCTTGAATTCTCCACCTTCCTCGAGGATCGGGACGATGCGGCCGAGACGTCGCGGCTCTCCGGCAGCCTGACGGAACGGTTGTTGTTCAAGAATCGGTGGAGCGCCGGCCTGGTGGTCGGCTACGAGCGCAACCAGGAGCTGGATCTGGCGGGGCGGACGCGGATCGTGGGATTCGGGGCCCGGACCATGGCCCAGAACAACCACCTCGACTTCTGGGTCACCGGCGGTCTGGTGGGCACCCTGGAACGGTACTTCTCTACCGATACCACGACCACGAGCGTCGAGGGGATGGCGGGCGCGGTGTTCGACGCCTTCAAGTACGACCATCCCAAACTCGCCGCCTCCATCCTGAGCCAGGTCTATCCCAGCTTCACGATCGGCGGCCGGGTGCGATGGGAGAACAATTTCCGGGTCTCGCACGAGCTGGTGAAGGACTTCATGGTGACGGCGACCCTGTTCGATTCCTACGACAGCAAGCCGCCGGCGGCTGGGGCATCGAAGAACGACTTCGGAACGACACTCGCGATCAGCTGGACCTTTTAAACTGCGCCCCACGGAGACACGGAGGGCACGGAGGAACACGGAGAACGGATTCTGGTGCCCCAGCCCAACCCCTTGTCTTATGTCTCGGACTCCCAGGTCCGGTTGCAACAAAGTGAACAGCCGAGGGGCCACAGGACGCGGTGACGCGGAATTTCACCACTTCTGGGTTCGAGGTTCGGGGTTCCTGGCTCTGGGTTCCTGGTCCCTGGTCCTCGGTCCCCGGTCTCTCCTCCCTCACTCCCGATCCTTCTTCTTCTCGAGGCGAAAGGCCGCCCGCAGCGCCATCG
>DATIWD010000003.1:0-39522 GCA_035519565.1 Gemmatimonadales bacterium
GGGCTCTGAGGCGGTGGGTTGGGCGGGACCGAGACCGGTTCGATCGAGAGCAACCGATCGAAGTCTCCAGCGGGGATCGCCAACCAATGTCCTGAGACCGGGACCCGCCGAATCACCGCCGCCAATCCTCCGTCCGGCGACAACACGGCGCCACCGAGCGCCAGGCTCGGCAGGGAGAAACCTCCCTCGATACCCTGGTCCCCCACTCCGGCGACAGTCCCGCTCATGCTCGTCAGGCCACCGGGGCCGAGATAGAGCACCCGCGCGGAATCCCCGGCTTGGAGCCCGGCGGTTGCCTCAGACGAGAGCCTTACCGCCCGGCAACTGCGGCAGGGGCTGGGATCGAACCGCACCACCATGAGATCCCGGGCCGGATCGTAGAGGACCACATAGCCCAGCATTCGTTCGCCAGACTTGCTTCGGACGGTAGCCCGGTTGTAGTCCGCTTCGCCGATTGAGGCGGTGGTGGCCACCAGGCCCCGCGCATCGTAGAGGATTCCCGCCGCAACGCCTCGCGAGCCTTCGACGGCGAGAACCGCGTCGGACACACCTCCGGACTGAGCCGATAGCGGCTGGGATAGGGCGATGCTCGCCATCGAGCCGAGTGCGAATCGGCCCAAGCGGGTAACCGCCGGGATCGTCAGGGATCCCGGGGCAGCGCGGACGATGCCCATCGAAGGCACTATTGTCTGTGGGAAGCAGGATCGTGAGAACTACAGGCCGAAAGAGGGACTCGCAAGGTCAGTAAATCCCCGATGCCCAGAACCGCGTTTGGCATCTTTGTGCGCCAGGATGGCAGAGCGTACGTTGACGGCTCGGGGGTCCCAGGCTAATCTCCACCCTCTTTTCTCTCTTTGTTCGACCCTCGGACCCCTCCAGAATGACCGACGTACGCATTGAAGAGCTGGGCGCACACGCCAACACCGAGGTGACGGTGCGGGGCTGGGTGGCCACGACGCGATCGAGCGGCAAAATCGCCTTCGTCGTATTGCGGGATGGGACCGGCTACCTCCAGGTCGTGCTCTCCAAGAAGGAAGTGTCCGAGGCGGTCTGGGAGCGACTTCAATCGCTCACCCAGGAGACGTCCGTGGCGGTCACCGGCTCGGTGCATCCGGAGCCCCGGGCGCCGGGAGGATTCGAGCTCCACGCGCGGGACCTGGTGGTCCTGGGAGCCAGCCCCGACTTCCCGATCACCCCCAAGGAGCACGGTACCAGCTTCCTGTTCGAGCATCGGCACCTCTGGCTTCGCAGTCGGAAGCAGGTGGCCATCGCGCGGGTGCGGCACGAGGTGGTGCAGGCGATCCGGGACTTCTTCTACGAGCGCCACTTCGTCCTGGTCGACACCCCGATCCTCACCGGCGCCATCGGCGAGGAGGCCGGGAATCTCTTCTCCACCGACTACTTCGATCTGGGCAAAGCGTACCTGGCCCAGACCGGGCAGCTCTACGTCGAGGCGGCCGCCGCCGCGCTGGGGCGGGTCTACTGTTTCGGACCGACATTCCGGGCGGAGAAATCCAAGACCCGTCGTCACCTGACCGAGTTCTGGATGGTGGAGCCGGAAGTCGCCTTCAACGATTCCGCCGCCAACATGCGGCTCCAGGAAAACTTCGTGAGCTACCTGGTGGCCCGCGCCCTCGATCGGAGGAAGGAAGAGCTCAAGGAGCTGGAGCGGGATACGGCGCCGCTGGAGCGAGTGCAGGTGCCGTTCGCGCGGATCTCCTACACCGACGCGGTGGCGCGACTCAACCAGCTGGGATCCGACCTGACCTGGGGGAACGATCTGGGGGGAGACGACGAGACCCTGCTGGCCAAGGAATACGACCGGCCCGTCTTCGTGTTCAACTATCCCAAGCGGGTGAAGGCCTTCTATATGAAGGAAAACCCCGACGACCCCCGCACCGTGCTCAACAACGATTGCCTCGCGCCGGAGGGCTACGGCGAGATCATCGGCGGGTCACAGCGGGAGGACGACTACGACAAGCTGCTGGCCCGGATCCAGGGGCAGCATCTCGATCCCGAGGCCTACCGTTGGTACCTCGACCTCAGAAAGTACGGCACCTTCGTCCATGCCGGCTTCGGACTGGGCGTCGAGCGGACGGTGGCCTGGATCTGCGGCATTCCCCACATTCGGGAGACCATCGCCTTCCCCCGCCAGATCCACCGCCTCTATCCCTGATCGGAAGGCGGCTCGATCGGCGATAGTCAGGTTGTCACGCCCGTACTCCCGTTCCCCGTTCTCCCGTTCCCCGTTCTCCCGTTCTCACCCCCCGGCCCCCTCTCCACGGTGTGGAGAGGGGGAGTGACCTCCTGAGATTTCAGTTCCCCGTTCCCGTTTCATTCCCGTTCTCCCGTTCCCCCGTTCTCCCGTTCCCCTTGTTTCACCTCGTCCCACAACCGATCCAGCACCTCCAGTCCCGCGGTCGAGACGTCGATGTGGCGCTCGGCGGCCAGTCGCTCGATAGCGGCGAAGCGGGCTGCGAACTTCCGATTGGCTCGATCGAGTGCCGGCCCCGGCTGTACGCCCGCTTTCCTCGCGAGGTTCACCACGGCGAAGAGCAGATCTCCGATCTCCTCGGTGAGCGCATCCTGCCGGCGTTGGCTCGGCTCGGGCCACTGCAGCTCCCCCTCCACCTCCATCAACTCCTCGCGAACCTTCTGGAGTGGCCCGCCTACGTCGGGCCAGTCGAATCCGACTCCGACCGCACGCTCCTGCAACCGGTAGGCGCGCAGCAGATCGGGAAGGCCGGGAGGCAGGCCCTCCAGCACGCCGTGGCTTCGTTCCTTGCGCTTGAGCCGTTCCCAGGGCTCGTGCGGGCCGAGGTCGAAGAGATGAGGATGACGGCGTTTCATCTTTCGCGTGAGATCGTCCGCCACCTGATCGGCGTTGAACTCGCCGCGCTCCTCGCCCAATACCAGTTGCCAGGCGAGATGGAGCATCAGATCGGCCACTTCCTCACGGATCGCGACCGGGTCTCCCTCGTTGAGGGCGTGATCGAGCTCGAAGACCTCCTCGATCAGGTACGGTCGCAAGGTTTCCCGGGTCTGGACCCGGTCCCAGGCGCACCGGCGACGGAGGTCGCGGACGATGTCGAGAGCGCGTCCAAGCGCTGAATTGTCTTGCATTTATCCTCCTCGGTTCCTATCATACCGGCCGGCTTTCCACCATGTCAATTGCGGATCCCACGGCGCGGGCTTGGGTCGACGTGGACCTGGCGGCCCTGGTCGCCAACGCCAGAACGGTCGCGGCCCGGAGCGGGAGCCGCCTGCTGCCCATGGTCAAGGCCAACGCCTATGGCCTGGGCGCGGTGCCGGTCGCCAAGGCGCTCGAGCAGGTGGACCCCTGGGGATATGGGGTGGCCACCCTCGAAGAGGGGGAGGAACTTCGCCGCGCCGGCATCACTCGGCCAATTCTGGTCTTCACGCCGCTCCAATCGGGACAGACACAAGGATTTCTTTCCGCCTCGCTCCGGCCGGTGATCGCGGATCCGCCGGCATTGTGGGAGTGGATCTCCGCCACCCGGGAGCCGTTTCACCTCGAGATCGACACCGGCATGTCTCGCTCGGGGGTGCGCTGGCAGGACGCCGAGGCGCTCGCCGCGGTCGCTGCCGCTCTGGTCTCGGCGCCGGGCTGGGAGGGGATCTTCACCCACTTTCACACCGCCGACGATCGGGCGGCGACCGCCGAGCAGTGGAAACGCTTCGAGCAAGTTCTCTCGGGGCTGCCCAGGCGGCCGTCGCTGGTGCACGCGTCCAGCAGTGGGACCGCGCTCCTCGATCGCGCCTACTCGAGCGACCTGGTCCGGCCAGGCATTTTTCTCTATGGAGGTAGAGCGGGAGGCGAAGCGCCCAGGGTAGTCGCCAAGGTGCGGGCGCGGGTCATCGCCTTGCGCACGGTGAAGCCGGGAGACACGGTGAGCTACGGCGCCACCTGGACCGCGAGCGCTCCCACCCGGATCGCCACGGTGGCCATGGGCTATGCCGATGGCGTCCCGCGCTCGCTCAGCAACAAGGGCAAGCTGGAAATCAAGGGACGCTTGGCCCCGGTGGTGGGGCGGGTCGCGATGGACATGGTGATGGCCGCGGTCGACGAGAGCGTCACCCAGGGCGACGTGGCGACCTTCTTCGGCGGGCTGATCTCCCTGGATGCCCAGGCCGAGCTGGCCGGGACCGTCTCCTACGAGCTGCTGACCTCGATCGGCTCGCGCGTGGTGCGCCGCTACGGATCGGAGTGATGAACACCCACTTCATGTCGCTGATCCTGGGCCTGGCGCACCAGGCGGAGCAGGCGATCGAGGGCAAGCTTCCTCCCGGCGCCGGCCAGGAGCCCCGTCAAGCGGCCCGCATGCTGATCGACACGCTGGGGATGCTGGAGCAGAAGACGGCGGGGCGTCTCGATGCCGATGAGCAGAAGCTGCTCACCGATGCGCTGACCGCCCTGCGCCTCCGCTACGTGCAGACCGAACCCAAGTAGCCTCGTTCCTCCCGATTCCCCCCACTGTGCCACGCCGCGCCGCCATCATCGTCCTCGATGGGCTGGGCATCGGGCCCGCGCCCGACACCGACGCCTACGGCGACGCCGGGAGCAACACCCTCGGCAACGTGGCTCGGGCGGTTGGGGGCCTGGCGCTGCCCAATCTGGCCGCGCTGGGACTGGGGAATTGCGCCCCGATCGAGGGCGTTGGCCCCGTTTCGCATCCGCGGGCGGCGCACGGGATCTGTCTCCCGGCCAGCGCCGGCAAGGACAGCACCACCGGTCACTGGGAGATCTGCGGCGTTCTGGTCTCCCAGCCGTTTCCGGTGTATCCCGATGGATTTCCGGCCGAGCTGATCGCGGAATTCAGTCGCCGGACGGGGCGGGGCGTGGTGGGCAACAAGGCCGCGTCGGGCACCCGGATTCTCGAGGAACTGGGACCGCATCACCTGGCGACCGGGGATTGGATCGTCTACACCTCGGCCGACAGCGTGTTTCAGGTGGCGGCGCACGAGGCGGTGGTCCCGGTGGCCGAGCTCTACGCGGCGTGCGAGACGGCGCGCGCGCTGTTGCAGGGGCCGCATGGGGTCGCGCGCGTGATCGCGCGGCCCTTCCTCGGCGGACCCGGGACCTGGAAGCGAACCGGCAATCGGAAGGACCTGAGCCTTCCCCCACCCGGCGTGACGCTGCCGGACCGCCTGGCGGAGGCCAGGATCCCAGTCGTGGGAGTAGGGAAGGTGGACGACCTGTTCGCCGGGCGGAACCTCACCAGCACGCATACACCCACCAATCCCGAGGCCTACCGCCTGATCGACGAGGCGCTCGTGACGCTCGAATCGGGGTTCCTGTTCGCCAACGTGATCGAATTCGATCAGACCTGGGGTCACCGCAACGATGTGGCCGGATTTCACCGGGGACTCCTGGAGCTGGACCGGGTGATTCCGGGGTGGTTGGCCCGGCTCAGGGAGCAGGACCTCATTATCTTTACCGCCGATCACGGGAACGATCCGACCACGCCGTCGACCGACCATTCCCGCGAGGTTGTCCCGGTGCTGGCCCTGGGCCCCCAGGTGCGGCCGGTACCGCTGGGCGTTCGGACCACCTTCGCCGATATCGGGCAGACCGTAGCGGAATTCCTGGGGGTCCCGCCCCTGGGAGCGGGCCATTCGCTGCTTACCGAGATTCTGAATGACCGATAGATATGGCGTCTAGCAAGGGCTCCTCGAGATGGCGCTGGGTCGCCATCGCCAAGCTGACGTTCGTGATGGGCCTGGCGCTGGCCTGCACCGAGGAGCTCACCACTCCGGTGAAGTGTCCGCCCAATTGCCCGGGCAGCGGCATCGTGGTCATCGACACCGTTCTCGACCTGGTCCCCGGGGGGGATACCAGTTTTTCGGGCTACGTCGGCAACGGGGACGGGTCCGGCATCCTGGTCTCCAACAATCTTCCCTGGGCCGACTTCCGGGCTCTGATTCGATTCCCGCCCCGGCCCGACTCGGTGGCGATCAACGTAGATACCTTCGCCACCTACACCATTGACTCGGTCAGCCTGCTCATTTCCCTTCAGGCGCGAGATTCGACGGTAGGTGGCCTCCGGCTCTTCATGTACCGAATGCCGGTATCGCTGGATTCGACGGCCAGCTTCAACGACGTCGAGTCCGAGCTGATCCCGGCCAATCTGATCGACAGCATCCTGATCCCGGACAGCGCCAGGACCCAGGACTTCACCGTCATGTTCAAGGGGACCGATCTGGCGAAGATCGAGCCCGCACCGGGTGACAGCGGTCGAATCTCCATCGGACTGCGGGTGGCGGCGGGGAGCCGCCAGACCGGTATCCGGATCGGCTCACGATCCTCGCCAACGGACGCGCCGACCTGGACCACCTTCGTGAAGGCCAACTTTCCGGATTCGACCCGAATTCGCCGCACCATGCTGTTCACCGCCGAGATCTCGGTGACCGTGATGGCCAACCCTCCCAGCCCGACGCCCGACCAGTTGCTGGTGGGGAGCCTGCCGAGCTCGCGGGCCCTGCTCCGGTTCCAGTTGCCGGAGTACATCCGGGATTCGGCTCAGATTCTCCGGGCCACGCTGGAGATGGTGCCGGTCGGGCCGATCTACGGATTGAACGGGGACCCGGCGACGCTGCAGTTGATGCAGATTCTCTCGGATCAGGGCGCCAAGTCCCCCAATCAGGCGCTCTCGGCCGCCGTCTTCCCGCTTCCGAACTCCTACAGCGACACGGTCCGCTTCGAGATTCCCCAGCTGATCGGCCTCTGGAAGACCACGAAGACGGCTCCCCTGGCAGTCTTTCTTCGAATCATACCGGAGGGAGCCTCGTTCAGCATTCCCATCTTCTATGGGACCCGGTCGCCTTCCGGCCAGCCGCACTTGCGTATCACCTACGCCAAGTCCTTCGACTTCCAGAGGCCCTAGGTGCGGGCATTTCTTTTTGGGGCGGGGCTTCTCGCGCTCACCGCATCGACCGCGGTGGCACAGTCGTCATTCTTCGGTGTCCGAGGGCTGGGGTTCCCGGGCTATGGCTACAGTGCCAGGGCCCGGGCGACCGGCGGGGCATTTGGGATGATCGACCCCGAGTCGTCGCTCAACCCGGGGGCGCTGGTCGGCGTTCCGGTGATTACGGCGACCTTCAACGCGACGCCGGAATGGCGGTGGACGACGACCCCGGCCGGTACGGGGAACCTCCGCGATACCCGATTCCCGCTCGCCACGATTGGCGGACCGATTCCCAGGACTCCGTTCAACTTCCGAATCAGCTACTCCAGCTACGCCGACAAGGACTTCGCCCTGGCTTCCGGCGATAGCCTGATCCTGCGCGGGGAGTCCATGCAGGTGGCGGATACCATCAAGTCGACGGGGGGGATGGCCGATATTGGGTTGACGGGCGCCTGGCGCGGTCCCGGCGGATGGAACATCGGCGCCGCCTTTCACTTCATCACCGGCTCCAGCCGCCTCAGCCTCAAACGGCAGTTCTCCGATACGGCGTATCTCCCGGTCGCCCAGCAGACTCAGCTGTCGGCCTCCGGCATCGGGGGCGCCATCGGTCTGGTCCGCCGGCTCGCGGGCCCGATCACGATCGCGCTGATGGCGCGTGCCGATGGGCACGCCAGCATCGATGTCGACAGTGCGCACGCGTTCAACGTGGATCTCCCGTACACCCTCGGCGGCGGCCTGGCCTGGCGGGTCAGCCCCAAACTCCTCATCGCAGGGCAGGGGATCTATCAGACCTGGTCCAGCGCCAACAGCGGTCTGGTCCAGGCCGGCGGTGTGGGCTCGGCCGACACCTACCAGGCCTCGCTGGGTTGGGAATACGCCAGTCATCCGCGGGGTCCGGGCGGGTATTTCCTCCGGTTCGGGGGCCACTACGGGACGCTCCCCTTCTACTTCATCCAGGGATACCAACCGCGGGAAGCCGGGATCGCCGGAGGGTACGGGACCCGCCTCGGGCGGGGCAGAGCCGGGCTCGACTTCTCTCTGGAATACGCTTATCGGTGGGACAATGCCGGCAACACGGAGAAGGCGCTCCTGTTCACCACCCAGTTCAGCGTCCGGCCCTGACCCGACGGGCGGCCTGCCCGAGGCTCGCCGTTTGGTCTATCTTTCGCCACCCATGAAACGCCTCTTCATCGAGACCTTCGGCTGCCAGATGAACGTGGCCGACACCGAGCTCATGCTTGGCGTCCTCGGTCGCGAGGGGTACGTCGCGACCGAGCATCCCGAGGAGGCGGACGTGCTCCTGGTCAACACCTGCGCCGTCCGCGAGCACGCCGAGCAGCGGGTGATTGGGCGCCTGGGCGAGCTGCAGCGGTACAAGCGGTCGGGTGGAGTATTGGGCGTGGTGGGCTGCATGGCACAGCGCCTGGGGCCGCGGCTGCTCGAGCGGGTGCCCCGGGTCGATCTGGTCGTAGGGCCCGACGCCTACCGGAATCTCCCGGCCCTGGTCGCCGCCGCGGCGAGCGGAGAGCGGTTGACCGATACCGAGTTCCGATCCTGGGAGCACTACGAGGACGTTCCCGCCGTCCGGGAGACCGCCGCCAGCAGCTTCGTCACCGTCCAGCGCGGCTGCGATTACAAGTGCACCTTCTGCATCGTTCCGTATACCCGGGGGCCCGAGCGCAGCCGTAGCTTGGGGGATGTCATCCGGGAGGTATCCACGCTGGCCGCTCACGGCACCAGCGAGGTGACCCTGCTCGGCCAGACCGTCAACAGCTACCACGACGGCATCCACGACTTTGCCGACCTGCTGCGCGCCGTGGGACGAGTGGACGGAATCCGGCGGATCCGCTTCACCAGTCCCTATCCGACCGACTTCACCGACCGGGTCATCGCGGCGATGGCGGAGACGCCGGCGGTGTGCGAGCATGTGCACCTCCCGGCGCAGAGCGGGTCCAACCCGGTACTCCGTCGGATGCTCAGGCGGTACACCCGCGAAGCGTATCTCGACGTGGTGGCTCGTCTCCGGGCCGCGATTCCGGCCATCACGTTCTCGACCGATCTCATCGTGGGCTTCCCGGGGGAGAGCGAGTCCCAGTTCGAGGAGACGGTCAGCCTGGTGCAGGACGCCGGGTTCGACGACGCCTACACCTTCAAGTACTCGCCGCGGGAAGGCACCCCAGCCACCCGGCTGCCGGATGCAATCTCCGACGAGGTGGCCACGACGCGCCTGGCCCGGCTCATCGAGGCGGTCCGCACGCAATCACGGCGCAAGAATTTGGGGCGGGTGGGAGGCACCGTGGAGGTGCTGGTGGAGCGGCTGGCCAGGCGGGGCGACCTGCTCCTGGGCCGGAGCCGCACCAACCTCATGGTCCTGCTCGACCTCCCCGGCGATTCGATCGGCGAGTATCATGACGTTCGGCTCACTGGAACCACCGGGTCGACCTTCACCGGCACGGTGCTCCGCCCTCAACTGGCGGTGCTATGATCCGCAACCTGGTCGAGGAGCACGTCACTCAGGCGTACGAGCAGCTGCGGCCGCGCTTCCCCGATTTCTGCGGCTGCGAGACCTGCCGTACCGACGTGCTGGTCTATGCCCTCAATCGCCTGCCGGCGCGGTACGTCGCCGGGCGGGAGGGGACGGTGGTCACCGAGCTCAACCTCGACAAGGACCAGACCCGGGTCCTGATCGACGTGACCGTCATGGATGCGATCCGCAAGGTCAACGCCTCGCCGCGCTGCAAGGCCCGAGGGGGCGCCAAGAGCTAGGCTCGAGGTCGGGGTGAGACCGCGACCCGTCGTTCTCTTCGTCTTCGCCTATGGGGCCGGTCTCGCGACCGGCCTCTTGCATTTTGGGGATCCCGCCGGCGTTTCCCTCGCCCTGCTGGCGCTGGGCTTCCGGGGGAGAAGCGGACTGCTCGGCCTCCTGGCCGGCGCGGCCCTGGTCGGGCGCCTGAGTGGAGACTTGGCTCGGGAGCGCCAGCGGACTGGATGCGCCGCGATCCTGCCCGCGGGTCGTGTCGAACTGGTGGGCGTCCTGGAGGAGCCCACCGATTCTGCCGGTGGCGGCACGGTGGTGCTTCCGCAGGGAGCCGGCTGCGGCGGAACCGTCGAGGCCCGCTGGCCGGCACGACGGCCGCTTCCGGCGGGAACCCGAGTCACCGTGGGCGCCCAATGGATCCCGCGGCCACCTGGAATCGGCCGCGCCGACGGTACCCTGGTGGTCGATTCGATTCGGGTCGTGACTCTCGGGGGGGGAGTCGCGGCTCGGCTCCGCACCTGGCTGACGCAGGGGATCCACGAGCTCTATGGCGCTCGGGCTCCCATCGTCGAAGCGCTGGTTCTCAATCGTCGCACCACGATGGACGGGACGCTGCGCGACCAGTATGCCCAATCGGGGCTGGTTCATCTGCTCTCGATCTCCGGGTTCCACGTCGGACTGCTGGCGGGCTGGGTCTTTCTCGTCGCGCGGACGCTGCTCTCGAGGGAACGCGCCCTGCTCCTGGCGGCGCTGGTCAGCGTGGGCTACGTGGCCTTTTTGGGCTGGCCTCCGCCGGCCACTCGAGCCGCGGCCCTCACGCTCCTCGCCGCCGCCTCTCAGGTACGGCAGCGCCGAGTCGAGCCGGACGCGCTGCTCGCCGTCACCTGCCTCCTGGTGCTGCTGGTTGATCCCTGGGCGCTGCTCGATCTCGGCGCCTGGCTTTCCGCTGCCGCGCTCTGGGGAGCGACCAGCTTCGCCCGCTGGACCGACCGGCGACTGGGCAGCGGATTCGGTTGGCGGACGCTGGCTGCGTCGGTCGGCGCCACCTTGGCGACGGCGCCGCTCACCGCCTCCGTGCTCGGCACCGTCTCGCTGGTCGGGATCATCCTCAACTTCGTGGCGATTCCACTGGCGGCCTGGGCGGTTCCTGGAGTCCTGGTGAGCCTGTTGCTCTTGCCGGTGGGTCACGGGGCGGCGGCGGCGATGGCGGCGGGTGCGGGAATGGCCCTGGCGGGCCTCGACGGGCTGGCGCGGCTGGGTGCTGCGGTTCCCGGAGGCCATCTCCTGGTGCCGGCCGAGTGGGGGTCGGCACTTCCCTGGATCGCGGTGCTGGCGATCGCGCTCTGGGGCCTGCGCCGGACCACGGTCTCGGTGGCACTCCTGCGCTGGTCGCTCGGCGGCGCGGCGATGATCTGGATCGTCACTGCCCTCTGGTGGGCGCCGCTTTCCGCTGACGCCGGCTCTACCCTGACGTTACATTTCCTGTCGGTCGGTCAGGGGGACGGGGCCGTGCTTCGGACTCCCGGTGGACATTGGGTAGTGATCGATGCCGGCCCCCGTTCGGACCACGATGACGCCGGCCGCCGGATCGTGGTCCCCTTTCTTCGCCGGCAGGGCGCGCGGCGCGTCTCCGCCGTGGTGGTGTCCCACGCCCACGCCGACCATCTGGGCGGAGTTCGGGCGGTGCTCGACCAGTTTCCCGTCGATCTGGTACTGGAACCTGGTGAGCTGGTCTCGGATCCGCTCTATCTGTCCTTTCTCGACGAGGTCGCGGCGGTCTCCGCCCCCTGGAAGGCGGGCCGCCCCGGCGATCGGTTCGAGCTGGATAGCGTGACCTTCACCCTGCTGCATCCCGACCCGGCCTGGCCGGAGTGGGGCGAAGACCTCAACGAGGACTCGATCGTGCTCCTGGTCCGCTACCGGGATTTCGAGGCCCTGTTCCCCGGCGACGCGGGGTGGCACGCCGAGTCGCTCATGGCGGGCCACGTGGGTGCCGTGGACCTGCTCAAGGTGGGGCACCACGGATCCCGCACCGCGACCGGGGACGGCTGGCTCGATGAGCTGCATCCGCGCGCGGCGGTGATCAGCGTCGGCGCCTCCAATCGCTACGGCCACCCGGCACCCGAGACGCTGGCCCGGCTGGCGACGCACGGGGTCTCGGTGTGGCGGACCGATCGGGAAGGCGACGTGACCGTGACCAGCGACGGCCGGACCATGACGGTTCGGGGCCGTCGCGGCAGCGAATCCTACTCCACGCACTAGGAGCGCACTGTGCAGGCGGTCACCACCATCGAGCGCTTCATCCTCGATCAGGAACACCGGTTTCCCGAGGCGACCGGCGAGTTCTCCAACATGCTCTACGACATCGCCCTGGCCGCCAAGATCATCGGCGCCTCGATCCGCCGGGCGGGGTTGGTGAACATCCTGGGGAGCGCCGGCTCCCGGAACGTGCAGGGGGAAGAGCAGCAGAAGCTGGACGTCTTCGCCAACGAGACCATGAAGCAGGCGCTGAGCCACACCGGCCGGGTCTGCGTCATGGCGTCCGAGGAAGACGAGGACATCATCCCGGTCCCCAAGGAACACGCCGCGGGGAAGTACGCCGTCCTCTACGACCCGCTGGACGGCTCCTCCAACATCGATGTCAACGCGCCGGTCGGCACCATCTTCAGCATCTACCGTCGCATCTCGCTGGAGGGGCGCGGCAAGCTGGCCGACGTGCTGCAATCGGGATGCAAGCAGGTGGCGGCGGGCTACGTGATTTACGGCTCCAGTACTATGCTGGTCTACACCACCGGCCAGGGGGCGCACGGGTTCACGCTGGATCCCACCATCGGGGAATTTCTTCTCTCGCACGAGCAAATCGTGACGCCCAGGGTCGGGAAGTACTACAGCGTCAACGAGAGCAACTTCGCCCGGTGGTCCAAAGGGATTCAGACCGCGGTGCGCGGGTTCCATGGTGACCATCCCGAGATGATCCAGGGCAAGATCAGCCGCTATATCGGGTCTCTGGTGGCCGACTTCCATCGGAACCTGATCGCCGGCGGGATCTTTCTCTACCCCGGCGATTCCAAGAACAAGCAGGGCAAGCTGCGATTGCTTTACGAGGCCAGCCCCATGGCGTTCATTGCCGAGCAGGCCGGGGGCTCGGCCACCGACGGGATGCAGCGGATCCTCGACATCTCGCCGGTCGAGCTGCACCAGCGCACGCCACTCGTCATCGGTTCGCGGGAGGACGTCGGGTTCGTCGCCGATACGCTCCGGCGCCTGGAGGGGCCGGAACAGTCGAGCCTCGGCGCCGCCCGCTGAGCTCCCACACCATGGACGGCGCCCCCGCGAAGCCGGTCTACGGGCCCGAGGACGCCCACCTGGATCCCGAACGGGACCTGGGTCAACCGGGACGGTTCCCGTTCACGCGCGGCATCTACCCGGGGATGTACACCGAGCGGCTCTGGACCATGCGCCAGTACGCCGGCTTCGGGACCGCTGAAGAGACCAACCGTCGTTTCCGTCATCTCCTCGAAGCCGGACAGAGCGGGCTTTCCACCGCGTTCGATCTCCCGACCCAGATGGGCTACGACTCGGACCACCCTCTGGCCCAGGGAGAGGTGGGCCGAGTCGGCGTGGCCATCGCCACCGTGGAGGACCTGGCCGATCTGTTCCGCGGCATCCCGCTCGACCGCGTTTCCTCCTCGATGACCATCAACGCCACCGCCGCGATTCTGCTCGCCATGTACGTGGTGGTGGGAGAAGAGCAGGGAGTTCCGCGGCAGAAACTCTCGGGGACGGTGCAGAACGACGTGCTCAAGGAGTACGTGGCGCGCGGCACCTACATATTCCCGCTGGAGTCCTCGCTCCGGCTCACGGCCGACATCATCCGGTTCGTAGCCCAGGAGGGGATGAGCTTCAATCCGATCTCGATCAGCGGCTATCACATGCGGGAGGCGGGGGCGACGCCGGAGCAGGAAGTCGGTTTCACCCTGGCCAACGGGATCGAATACGTCTCGCGGGCCCTGAAGCTGGGCATCCCGCTGGAGAAATTCGGCCCCCGGCTCTCGTTTTTTTTCGCCTCTCATAACGACCTCTTCGAGGAAGCGGCCAAGTTCCGGGCGGCCCGCCGCCTCTGGGCTCGGTTGTCCCGGGAGCGCTTCAAGGCGGACGACGTGACCGCCCGGCTCCGCTTTCACACTCAGACCGGCGGGGTCACCCTCCAGGCGCAACAGCCCCTCAACAACGTGGTCCGGGTCACGGTCCAGGCGCTGGCGGCCGTTCTGGGCGGCACCCAGTCGCTGCACACCAACGCCTATGATGAGGCCCTGGCGCTTCCGACCTCCGAATCCGCGACGCTGGCCCTGCGGACTCAGCAGATCCTGGGCTACGAGAGCGGGGTCGCGAGGACGGTGGATCCCCTGGCGGGGAGCTACTACGTCGAGGCGTTGACCAATCGAATCGAGAGCGGCGCCCGAGGCTTGGTGGAGGAGGTGGATGCGATGGGCGGCGCGGCAGCGGCCATCCAGCGCAACTTCTACCAGGACGCCATCGCCCGCAGCGCGTATCGCCTCCAACAGGAACAGGAAAGCGGGGCCCTCACGGTGGTGGGCGTCAACCGGTTCACCGATGCCGTGGCGGCGCCCATTCTCGCGGCGCCCGACTACTCCGCGCTCGCCGAGCGTCAGCGGGAACGCCTCGCCGCCGTGAAGCGCAAGCGGGATGGAGCCGCCGTGGCCAGCGCGCGGGCCCGGCTCCGGGCGGCGGCGGATGCGCCGGCCGAACCGCTACTGCCTCACATCATCGATGCGGTGCGGGTCCGGGCCACCCTCGGAGAGATCAGCGACACGCTGCGCGAGGGCTGGGGCGTCTATGGGCGTTAGGTCCTGGCTCTTTGGAGGCCCGACCCGGGAGCTGCTCCGGCGGACCCTGGGCGAGCGGGTCCAGAACGCGCTCGATTGGCTGGTGGTGAGCGACGATCAGAACCTGCGGCGCGAACGGCAGCGCCGGGCCCTCGCGTCCTCGGTGGAGTTTGTCGAGCGGGAGTTGCCCGAGGCCCCGTCCTTCAGTCGCCCGCTTCACCTGTTGGGCCACGCACTGAGCCAGGTGAAGATCGAGGGGCTCTATCTGGAATTCGGGGTCTACAAGGGCACCACGATCAACTGGATGGCTTCCCGCACCATCCATCAGATCTTCGGTTTCGATTCCTTCCAGGGGTTGCCGGACCGCTGGCGCGAAGGGTTCGAGCGTGGCCGTTTCAAGACCAGGGGACTCCCCTCGGTCAGGGAAAATGTGCACCTGGTTCCCGGCTGGTTCGATCAAACGCTGCCCGGCTTCGTCGCGGAGCACCCGGGGCCGGTCGCCTTTCTCCACGTCGACTGCGACCTCTACTCCTCGACCCGGACCATCTTCGACGCGCTGGGCGATCGCCTGGCGGCCGGCACCGTGATCGTGTTCGACGAGTACTTCAACTACCCCGATTGGGAAGCGGGGGAGGCCCTGGCCTTTCGCGAGTTGGTGCAGGCCCGCGGGCTCTCGTTCGAGTACCTCGGCTATTGTCACCTGGGCCAGCAGCTCGCCGTGCGAATTCTCGCCGCGGCGGGCCACGCCTGAGCGCGATGGCATCCAGAGAACTGCGCACCACGGAGACACGGAGGGCACGGAGGTTCACGGAGAACAACTTAGCGTTCCCCTTCACCCCACCCATGTGCGGAGGGTGGGGCAACCCAAGCTCTTGCTCTGTGTTTCTCCGTGCCTCCGTGCCTCCGTGGTAAAATGGGGTGGTGGGCCGGGAATCCGCGCTTGAAAGCCCTGGGGGCCGCCACTAAGATTGGGCGCCGTTTCATCCTCTGAGTGTATGCCGACCTACGAGTACCTCTGCCCCGCCGGGCACACGTTCGAGAAATTCCAGAAGATCACCGAGAAGCCCCGCGCCAAGTGTCCCACCTGCGGCAAGATGGCGAGCCGGCAGATCTCGGGCGGGGCCGGCCTGGTCTTCAAGGGGAGCGGCTTCTACATCACCGACTACGGCAAGGGTGGCCAGGGTCCTCGGAAACCGGAGGCCTCGGAAGGGGGCGAGGGGAAGTCGGAGAAAGACGCCGCGAAGCCGGAGTCTCCTGCCAAGGCGGAGAAGCCCGCCAAGAAAGCCAAGGAGTGACCGACCGGATCCGGGCCGAATTGGCGCGGGTCGCCGAGCAGCTCGGCGCCCCGGGGATCGAGTTTGTGCTCGAGCGCCCTCGCGACGCGGGCCATGGCGATCTGGCCACCAATCTCGCGATGGTCATGGCGCGCGCGCTCAAGACAGCGCCGCGCCCGCTGGCCGAGAAGGTGCTCAAGGAGTTGGGGCTGCCTCCGGGCGTGGCCAGGAGTGAGATCGCGGGCCCGGGGTTCATCAACTTCTGGCTGGCCTCCGATGAGCTGGGACAGCAGCTGGCTTCGATCGTTACTGCCGGACGCGACTACGGCCGTCACGACTTCGGCGCCGGACGGAGAGTGAACGTCGAGTTCGTCTCCGCCAACCCGACCGGTCCCCTGCACGTGGGGCACGGACGCGGTGCCGCGCTGGGCGACGGGATCGCGGCCCTGCTCGAGAGGACCGGCCATGCCGTCACGCGTGAGTTCTACATCAATGACGCCGGGACTCAGATCGAGAAGCTGGCGCAGAGTCTCTGGGCCCGGCTTCAGCAGGCGGCCGGTCGCGCGGCAGAAATCCCCGAGGGTGGCTACCACGGGCGCTACCTGGAGGAGATGGCCCAGTCGCTCCTGGCGAGCGACCAGAGCCTGGCCGAACTGCCGGCGGATCAGGGCATCGCACGTTCACGCGCGTTCGTGCTCGCGGCGCAGCGGGCCGAACAGGATCAGCTCCTGGCCGATTTCGGGGTGCACTTCGACGTGTTCACCTCGGAGCAGACCATGTACGACCGGGGAAAGGTCGAACAGCTGCTCGACCACCTCGAGAGGGCGGGGCTGACCTTCGAGCAGGAGGGCGCGCTCTGGCTCCGCACCAGTTCATTCGGCGATGATCAGGATCGGGTGCTCCGGAAGAGCGACGGATCGCTGACCTACTTCACCCCCGATCTGGCCTATCACATGGACAAGCACGAGCGCGGGTTCCAGACCGCGATCGACGTGTGGGGCGCCGATCACCACGGCTATATCCCCCGGATGCGGGCGGCTCTGACGGCGCTGGGGTATCCGCCCGACTTCTTCGAGGTCACCATCGTCCAGCTGGTCAAGGTGGTGAAAGGCGGGGAAGAAGTGAAAATGTCCAAGCGCTCCGGAGAGTTCGTGACGCTCCGGGACCTGCTGGATGACGTGGGGGTCGATGCCGCGCGCTACTTCTTCATGATGCGGCGCGGCGATTCCCAGTTCGTCTTCGATGTGGACCTGGCCCGGAGCCAGACCGAGGAGAACCCGGTCTTCTATGTCCAGATGGCTCACGCGCGGATGAGCGGTATCTTCCGCGTGGCCAATCGGGCGCCCGAGTCGGTGCAGCCATCCGCCAGGGTCGAAGACCTGCCGGCGCCCGAGGACACCGAGCTGCTCAAGAAGCTCACCGCCTTTCCCGAGGTCACGGCCCGCGCGGCCCGGGAGCGGGAGCCCCACCGGATCACCGGCTTTCTCGAGGAGCTGGCCCGGCTGGCGCACGGCTGGTATCACAAGTGCCGGGTCCTGGGAGAGGCCCCCAACGTGGAGGCCGCCCGACTCACCCTGGCCCGCGCCACCCAGATCGTCCTCGCCAACGGCCTCGGGGTGCTGGGCCTCACCGCTCCGGAGCGGATGTGACATGACTCTCCTGGTCGTCGGCAGCATCGCGCTGGACTCGATCGAGACCCCGTTCGGCGGAACCCTCGATGCCCTGGGGGGCTCGGCCGTCTATTTCAGCGTGGCGGCGTCGCTGCTCAATCCGGTGCGGGTGGTCGGCGTGGTCGGGAGCGACTATCCGGTCAACCAGCTGAAGGCCTTGGGCAAGGGGAGCATCGACTGGTCCGGGGTCGAGACGGCGGACGGCGAGAGCTTCCGTTGGAAGGGCAAGTATTCGTACGATCTCCAGAGCCGGGAAACCCTCGAGACCCGCCTGGGCGTCTTCGCAGACTTTCGACCCAAGCTGCCGCCCGCCTTTGCGGGAGCCCAGTTCCTCTTTCTCGGCAACATCGACCCGGAGCTGCAGCACGGGGTGCTGGACCAGGTGAAGGGGGCGAGCTTCGTCGCCTGCGACACCATGAATTTCTGGATCGAGGGGAAAAAGGAAGCGCTGCTCGAGCTGCTCAAGCGGGTCGATGCCCTGATGATCAACGACAGCGAAGCGCGCGAGCTGGCCGGGGACTGGAACATTCACCGGGCCGGGCGCTGGATCCTCGAGCACGGCCCCAGGCTGGTGGTCATCAAGCAGGGCGAGCACGGCGCGCTTCTGCTGGAAAAGAATCGGACCTTCTATGCCCCCGCATATCCCCTGGAAGAGGTCTTCGATCCTACCGGTGCGGGCGACGCGTTCGCGGGCGGGTTCATGGGGTACCTGGCTCGCTCCGGCGATCAGTCCACGCATGGCCTCCGCCGCGCGATGATCTACGGCGCCGCCATGGGTTCCTACGCCGTTTCTCACTTCGGGATTCGCGGTTTCGAACAGGTGACGCGGGAGCGGGTCGAAGAGCGGGCCCACGATTTCCAGGACCTGACGCAGGTGAGTCTCCTGGAGCCGCTTCCGTGACCGATCGCAAGTACGCCGAAGCCGGCGTCGACCTGGAAAAGGCCGACGAGACCAAGGCCCGGATCGGGCGCCTGGTCGCGGCGACGCGAACGCCGCTCTCGGTGGGCCTGGTGGGTGGGTTCGGTGGAATGCTCCGGGTGCCACCGGGCCTTCGGAAACCGGTGTTGGTCATGAGTACCGACGGCGTGGGCACCAAGGTGATGGTCGCGCGCGAGGCGGGACAATTCGATACCGTGGGCGAGGACCTGGTCAACCACAGCGTGAACGACATCCTGGTGCACGGTGCCGCTCCGATCGCGTTTCTCGATTACATCGCGGGAGCGGGACTCACCGCGGAACAGATTCTGGGAATCGTCGAAGGAGTCGCCCGCGGCTGCCGGAACCACTCGATGGCCCTGGTCGGCGGCGAGACGGCGGCGATGCCGGGGCTCTATCAGCCCGGGCACTACGATCTGGCGGGAACCATCGTGGGCGTGGTCGAGGAAGACGAGGCCCTTCACGGGGACCGCATCCGTTCGGGCGATCTACTGGTCGGATTGGCGTCCACCGGGCTGCACACCAACGGGTACACCCTGGCTCGAAACGTTCTATTCGATCGTCTCAAGCTGAAGCTTACCGATCAACTCAACGAGACTGGGCACTCAGTCGCCGATACGCTCCTGGCGGTGCATCGGAGCTATGCGCGGGCCCTGCGACCGGTGTTAGCGATGGTGCATGGACTGGCGCACATCACGGGAGGCGGAATTCCGGGAAATCTGGTGCGGATCTTGCCCGAGGGCTGCGAGGCGGTGGTGGATCCACGAAGCTGGCCGCTGCCGCCACTGTTCCGGCTCTTGCAGGATGCGGGTGGCATCTCGACCGACGAGATGCGCGACGTCTTCAATCTCGGGATCGGAATAATCGCGGTGGCCCCGCCCAATGTGGTGGATGGGGTACGTGCCGCGGCGGCCCATGAGGCCATCGAGACCTGGGTAATCGGGGACGTTCGTGCCGGAGCGAGAGGAGTGCGATTCAGCCACTAGACTACCTCCTGGAGTGCCATGTGCGCCCGATTCCGCTGACGATCGCCGCGCTGCTGCTTGGCGTGACTCCCCTCTTCGCGCAGAACGCCCAATGCGCGCCCTATCAGTCGAACGCTCAGGGCTACAACGTCTGCAACGCCGCCATCGACGGCACCGTGCTGTTCCACCCGGTGGTGGGGATGCTGGTGAGCGGGGGAAACCCCGAGATTGGAACCGCCCGTACCCTCGGTGGACTCCCCCACTTCTCGATCACGTTGAGAGTCAATGGGAGCCAGGTGGTGCCACCATCCCTGAGCTATGACGGCAGCAGCACCACGGTCCCGGCCGGGAACCAGCTGTTCGCTCCGCTGCCGCAGGTGGACGCGGCCGTGGGCCTCTTCGGAGGACTGCCCAGCGGACTGCTCGCCATCGACGCTCTGATTTCGGCCCAGTTGCTCCCCACCAACCAGTTCCAGAACGTCACCCTCGATCCCAATGCGACCAGGATCGGAGAGGTAGGCCTCGGCCTGGGATTCGGTGGAAGGGTGGGGGTTCTCCACGGTGGCGGCCCCATCCCGGCGGTCTCGGTCTCCGCCATGTACCGCAACATTCCCACGATCACCTACGGGAACGTCGCCGCCGGAGACCAGTTTCAGTATTCGGTGGACCTCCACGCGGTGAACCTGCGGGCGATGGGGGGCTATAACCTGGGGCTGGTGAGCGTCGCCGCGGGCCTGGGCTGGAACAGCTATACCGGGAGCGCGAACACCAGCTTCCGCGACCCCCTCACCAATACGGTCCAGCCTCCGATCGCCATCTCGCTGGACCAGAAGCGCACCATGGCCTTTGGAGACGCCGCCCTCAACATGGGCGTGGTCAAGCTGGCCGCCGAGGCCGGCTGGCAGTTCGGCAAGTCAGAGCAGTTTGCCACGACCTTCGAGCAGAACAATCCCTCCGACTCCCGTTTCTTCGCCAACTTCGGTCTGAGATTCGGGTTCTGACCCGGGCCGCTCCGGGCCAACGGTAGCCGGTTTACTGTTGGCCCGAGGCGGTTCACCTTTACAGTCCGATGAATCACAACGAGGCCATGCGCCGGGCCCTGGAATTGGCCTGGCGCGGCTGGGGGCGCGTCTATCCCAACCCGATGGTGGGAGCCGTTGTCCTCGCCGGTGGTGAGCCGGTCTCCGAGGGGTACCACGCCGAATTCGGCGGACCTCACGCGGAGGCCGACGCGCTGGCGGCGGCCGGGGAGCGGGCGCGAGGAGGCACCCTGGTGGTCTCGCTGGAGCCCTGTACCCACCAGGGGAAACAGCCGCCCTGCACCGACCTGATCGTGAGCAGCGGGCTGCGCGAGGTGGTGTTGGCGCTTCCGGATCCCAATCCCGAGGCGGGCGGAGGAACCACGCGGCTCCGGGCGGCCGGCCTCACGGTGGAGACCAGTGTCCTTCTGGAGGAGGCCGCTCGCCAGAACGCCATCTTCCTGCATCGGTTCGCGGACCCTTCACGCCCCTATGTGGCCCTCAAGCTGGCCACCAGCCTCGACAACAAGATCGCCGACCGACACGGACGCTCCCGGTGGATCTCGGGAGAGGAGGCGCGCACCTTCGTGCACTGGCTGCGAGCCGGTTTCGAGGCGATCGGCATCGGCGGCCACACCGCGCGGGTGGACGACGCCCAGCTCACGGTACGGGGGCCCGTGGAGCCTCGGGTCCGGCCACTCCGGGTCGTGTTCGACCCCCAGGCCGAACTGCCGGAGTCGCTCCACCTGGTGCGGAACGCCAAGGAGATCCCCACTCTGGTCCTGGCCAGCCCCCAGGCATCCAGCTCCAGGATCGGGACCCTGGAGCGGGCCGGCGTGCAGGTCGAGCGGGCCGGAACCCTGACCGCGGCGATGTCCCTTCTGCGGGCCCGCGGCGTGACCTCGATGCTGGTGGAAGGTGGCGGCCGCCTGGCTGCCAGTCTGCTGAACGACGGTCTGGTGGATCGCTTCTACTGGATCCAGTCGCCGCTCTGGCTGGGGGAGGCCGGCGTACCGGCCTTCGCCGGCCGGATGGGGCGGAGCATGGCGGAAGCCGAGCGGTGGCCGGTGGTAGAGCGACGGGCCCTGGGACAGGACACCCTTCTGGTATTGGATCGGCGCTGATGTTCACTGGACTGATCGACGCGATTGGGACCGTGAAGGAGGCTCGCCGAACCGACGAGGGCCTCACCCTCAAGATCGCCGCTCCCTACAAGCGCCTGGCCAAGGGGGAATCGATCGCGGTGGATGGCGCCTGCCTGACGGTGGAGCGCACCGGCGCGGGATGGTTCTCGGTCCACGTGGTGGCAACTTCCCTGGCGCGAACCAGGTTCGCGTCCTATGCCGCGAAACGGCGACTCAACCTCGAGCGGGCGCTTCGGGTAGGAGACCGGCTGGGTGGGCACCTGGTGCAGGGCCACGTGGACGGGGTGGGAGAGGTGGTGCGCGTCTGGCAGGACCAGGACGCCCGGCGGCTTGACCTTCGGGTTCCGGCCGAAGTGGCCGCCGTGTCGATTCCTCTGGGGTCGATTTCGGTGGATGGGGTGAGTCTCACGGTCGAGGCCCGACCGGAGCCGTCAATCGTCCGTATCTCCCTTATTCCTTATACATTACAGCACACCACGCTGGGTGAACGCCAGGCAGGAGACCGGGTGCACCTGGAGGGTGACTTGATCGGAAAATTCGTCGTGGCGCTGGTCGAGCGCCGGGAACGTGGGAGATGACGTTCGGAACCATCGAGCAGGCGATCGAAGACCTGCGCAACGGCAAGTTGATCATCGTCGCGGACGATGAAGGCCGGGAGAACGAGGGCGACCTCGTCTGCGCGGCCGAGTTGGTCACGCCCGAGATGGTCAACTTCATGGCGACCCACGCGCGCGGTCTCATCTGCCTCGCGCTGACCGCCGAGCGCTGCAACGAGCTGGGGCTGGCTCAGCAAACCGACCGGAACACCGAGGCCGAGAGTACCGCCTTTACCGTCACTATCGACGCCGAGCGCCGCTTCGGCGTCACCACGGGGATCTCCGCGTCGGACCGCGCGGTCACCATCCACGTCGCGATCAATCCCAAGACCACCCCCCAGGACTTGCGGCGACCGGGGCACGTCTTGCCGCTGCGCGCGCGCGCCGGCGGAGTGCTGCAGCGGGTGGGTCACACGGAGGCCAGCGTCGACCTGGCCCGCCTGGGCGGTCTCTATCCGGCCGGCGTGATCTGCGAGATCCTCAACCCCGACGGCTCGATGGCGCGCCGGCCCGAGCTCGAGCGCTTTGCGAGGGAGCACGGGCTGACCTTCGTCACGGTGGCCCAGCTGGTGGCTCACCGGTTGAAGACGGAACAGCTGGTGCATCGGGTCGCCGAGGCCCGGCTTCCCACCTCTTACGGCGATTTCAAGATCGTTGCCTACAAGAACGACGTGGACCAGGCCGAGCACGTGGCGCTGGTCTACGGCGACGTGGCCAAACAGCGAAACGTGCTGGTGCGGATGCACTCGAAGTGCCTGACCGGGGACGTGTTCGGCTCCCAGCGCTGCGACTGCGGTCCTCAGCTGCAGGGCGCCATGGAGATGATCGCCAAGGCCGGGCTCGGGGTGGTGGTCTACCTGGATCAGGAAGGGCGGGGGATCGGATTGCTCAACAAGATCCGCGCGTATGCGATCCAGGACGAGGGCGAGGACACGGTCCAGGCCAACCAGCGTCTGGGATTCGCGCCGGATCTCCGGAACTACGGGATCGGCGCCCAGATTCTCCGGGACCTCGGTCTGTCCTCGATCCGCGTGATGACCAACAACCCGCGCAAGCTGGTAGGCCTCGAAGGATACGGCCTGGAAATCGTCGAGCGGGTCCCGCTGGTCACTCACCCGCACGACGAGAACCGCGGCTATCTCGACGTCAAACGCGACAAGCTGGGTCATCTGCTCACCCACTGATCCACCGAAATGGTGCCGGAATACACCGGACGTCTCCGGGCCACGGGTCGCGTGGCCATCCTCGTCAGCCGCTACAATGAGCTGGTCACCTCGCGCCTCCTGCAGGGCGCCCTCGACTGCTGTCGGGAGGCGGGCGTCCCGGAGGATCAGCGCGACGTCATCTGGGTTCCCGGCGCCTTCGAGCTGGGCGGCGCCGCCGCGACGGCCGCCGCCACCGGCCGCTATGCCTGTATCGTGGCGCTGGGCGCGGTGATCCGGGGCGAGACCGCGCATTTCGAGTACGTGGCGGGCGAGGCCACCCGGGGCCTGGGCGAGGTCGCGACCCGGACCGGGATCCCGGTGGGATTCGGCGTCCTCACGGTGGATTCCCTGGAGCAGGCCATGGCCCGCGCGGGTGGCGGTGCGGGAAACAAGGGCTACGAGGCGACCGCCGCCGCGCTGAGCGAGGCCGACCTCTTCAACCAGCTCCGGACCCTCCGTGATTAGGGAGGAGACCCGGGCCCGCGCCCGCGCCATCCAGATGCTCTACGCCTGTGAGACCGGAGCGGGGGCCGGACCGGAGGGCGGCGGGCTTCCCGAGGCCGCCGCCAAGGTGGCCGATCTCACCGGGTCTTCGCCCGAGGTCACCCGGAAGGCGGAAGCGGTGGTGCAGGGGATCCTCGCGGAACAGGCGGAGCTGGATCGGGAGATCGCGGAGGCGGCCGAACACTGGCGGCTGGAACGGGTGGGCTCGGTCGAGCGCTGCATTCTCCGGTTGGCGGTCTACGAGCTGCGGCACGAGTCGGCGCCGCCCCGGGTGATCATCGATGAGGCGCTCTGGCTGGCCCACCGGTTCGCCGGTCCCCGTTCCCCCGCATTCATCAACGGCGTGCTGGACCGCGTCGCCCGTGCCCTCGGCCGGCTGTGAATATTCTCCTGGTGAACTGGTTGGACATCGACAACCCCAGGGCCGGCGGCGCGGAAATCCATCTGTTCGAAGTCTTCGCCCGGCTGGCGGCCCGGGGCCATCGCGTGCGACTGCTCTGCTCGGGCTGGGACGGCTGTATTCGAGAGACCACCGTCCGGGGTGTGCAGGTCCGGCGGGTCAGCACCCGGAACGGATTCGCCCTCCACGCCCGGGGTGCATTCCGGCGATGGGTGGCGGAGGAGCCTCCGGAGGTGGTGGTCGAGAACATCAACAAGATGCCGCTCTTCCTGTCCGGTCTGACCCGCGCCCCCTTCCTCGTGCTGGTCAATCACCTCTTTGGCGAGGTATCCTTTGACGAGGCGGGGCCGGTGGTGGGTGGGGCACTCTGGCTGCTGGAGCGGCCGATTCCCTGGGCCTACCGACGGGCCGGTTTCGAGGTCGTGAGCGACAGCACCAAGGCCGACTTGATCGCCCGCGGCGTACCGGGCGAGCGGATCCGGGTGGTGCTCTCCGGGGTGGACACGGCGACCCTGCACCCCGATCCCAAGGTCCCGCGCGCGACGCCGCCCCGGTTTCTCTACCTGGGCCGGCTCAAGCGCTACAAGGGCGTCGAGACCGCGATCCGCGCGCTCGCCATCGCCCGGCGATCGCGGCCGGAGCTGGCGCTGGACATCGCGGGCGGCGGCGACGATCGCGACCGGTTGGAGCGGGTTGCCGCCGAGCTGGGGCAGGGAGACGCGGTGCGGTTTCACGGCCCGGTCTCCGAGGCGGAAAAGCTCCGGCTGATGCGCACGGCCACGGCCAACCTCTTCCCTTCCCGCAAAGAGGGGTGGGGAATGACCAATGTGGAGGCGGCGGCCTGCGGGACGCCGTCCATCGCGGCCGACAGTCCGGGGCTGCGCGATTCGGTCCGCCAGGGAGAGACCGGGTATCTGGTGCCCCTGGGCGATCCGGCCGCGCTGGCCGAGCGGATGCTGCTCCTGGCCAACGATCCCGCGCTGGTCGAACGCCTGGGGTCGGCGGCGCGGCGGTTTGCCGAAACCCTGAACTGGGAGCACGCGGCCGAATTGACCGAGCAGCATCTGGTCTCGCTGCTCCCGTCTCGTCAGACTTGAATGAGCCATGGATTTGCGAAAGGGAAAACCGATGCACACGCAGATCACCGCTCGCCACAGCTCGCTGCCGGAAGACCTCCGGGAGCGGGCCGAACGGGTGCTGCAACGCCTTGCCAGTCACGTCAGCCGTCCGGTGGATGCGACGGTGACTTTCGATAACCACACCGTGCAGTGCTCGGTCGAGCTGCGACTCCACCTCTCCAGCGGGGAAATGCTGGTGGCCAGCGCCGAGGCGGTGGACCACCGGTCGGCGCTGGATCGGGCCGAGCAGAAGCTGCGGCGCCAGATGGAGAGGGGCGCGCGCGCGCGCCGGTCCCGGCGCGCAGGAGCCGAACCGAAGTGAGTCTGACCATGCGGGAGCTGCTGGGGCGGAAGGACGCGCTCCAGATGGAGGCGCTGACCGGCGAGCTGGGACTCGACCGGCCGGTGCCCGACGCCGAAGTCGCGAGCCCCGGCCTGGCGCTGGCGGGGTATACCACCCGGTTCATGCCGCGGCGGCTCCACGTCCTCGGCGAAACCGAGATCACCTACCTCGCCTCCCTGGATCCCGAGGCACGCCGCCGCTCGCTGGACGGGTTCTTCGGCTTCGATCTTCCGTGCCTCTTCGTCACCAAGGGCCAGGAGGTTCCGGCCGAGCTGCTCGAGCGGGCGCGGGCGCGGGGGATCCCGGTGTTTCGCTCCCGGCTCAAGACCGCGGAGTTCTATAAGCGGATCAAGCCGGTGCTGGAGGAGGCGTTCGCGCCGCGCACCACGCTCCACGGTTCGCTGGCGGACGTGTATGGGGTCGGTCTCCTTTTCATTGGGCGTTCGGGGATCGGCAAGAGCGAGTGCGTTCTGGACCTGGTCGAGCGGGGCCACCGGCTGGTGGCCGATGACGTGGTGCTGATCAGCCGGCGGGGGACCGACTTGTTGATCGGTCAGGGGCACGAGCTGGCGGGCCATCACATGGAGATCCGGGGCGTGGGACTGATCGACATTCCCGCCCTCTTCGGCGTGCGGTCGGTTCGCCAGCAGAAGCGGATCGAGGTGGTGGTGCAGCTGGAAGACTGGGAGACCGCCAAGGACGCCGACCGCACCGGACTGGCCCAGAACGAGACCACCATTCTCGACGTCGCCCTCCCTCGCGTCATCGTGCCGCTGAACCCCGGGAAGAACATCACCGTCATCGCCGAGGTGGTGGCGATGATGCACCTGCTGCGCTACTCGGGCGTGGACGTCGCGGCCGCTTTCAACGAGCGCCTGATCCGCCGGATGAAGGAGAAGAGCGGGATCCGGCAGTACCTGCAGGAAGACTATGAGTGAGCCGCTCCGGGGAGTGGTCGTGTCACACGGGGACATCGCCCAGGCGATGGTGGCGGCGGTCGAGCAGATCAGCGGGGTCAAGGGCGCGTTGGTCCCGGTCAGCAACACCGGCTGCGATCGCGGGAGCATCGTCAAACGGATCGGGGACGCGGTGGCCGATCATCCCGCCGTGGTCTTCGTGGACCTGCCCAGCGGCTCCTGCCTGATCGCGGCGATGCAGCGCGCGCGGGACGGCCAGGTTCCCGTGGTCACCGGGGTCAACCTGCCGATGCTGATCGACTTCGTCTTTCACCGCGAGCTGTCGCCCGAGGCGGCGGCTGCGCGGGTGGTCAAGGCCGGCGCCGACTCCATCAAGCAGCCGGCATGACCGTCGTGCTTCACCGAGTCGACGACCGCCTGATTCACGGTCAGGTGGTCGTGGGTTGGGCCGCGCCGCTGGGCGTGGGGTTCATCGCCCTGGTGGACGATCAGGTCGGGACCAGCGCCTGGGAGCAGGATCTCTACCGGATGGGGGTACCCAGCTCCGTGGAAGCGATCTTCACCACTCTGGCGGAGGGCGTTCGGCGCTACCCCGAGTGGGCGGCCGACTCGCGGCGGGGGATCGTCCTCACCGGGGACATCGAGACCATGGCCGGACTCCGGCAGGCGCGGCCCGAGGTCTCCCACATCAACCTGGGCGGGTTGCATCTCAAGCCCGGGCGCCGTGAGCGGCTCCCCTATCTCTATCTCTCCGATGAGGAGCTGAAGTTCCTCCTCGCACTGGACGGTGCGGGCGCAGTGGTCACCGCCCAGGACGTTCCCACCTCTGCCCCGGTACCGATCCGCGCCCTGACGTGACGCTCCCCTTCGATCTTTCGATCGTACTCGGGCTGCTCGGCTGGGGGACCCTGGTCGGGCTCGACCTGGTGAGCGTGCCCCAGATGATGATCTCGCGCCCGCTCGTGGCGGGCACCATCGCCGGGGCCATCGCCGGGGACGTGGCCAGCGGGATGCGGGTCGGTCTCCTGCTCGAGCTGTTCGCGCTCGACGTGCTCGCCGTCGGGGCGGCCCGGTATCCCGACTACGGTCCGGCCACCGTGGTGGCCGCCGCGTATGCCGCGGCTTCTCCAGCCGCCTGGCAGGCGGTGCTGGGGCCGGCCGCGTTGTTGGGGCTGCTCCTCGCCCGACTGGGAGGCTGGACGATGCCGTACCTCCGGCACGCCAACGCCCGGGTGGTGCAGCTCCATAGTGCCGAACTGGCGACGGGGGACCTCGGCAGGATCGAGGCGATCCACTGGCTCAGCCTGATCCGCGATGCGGTCCGGAGCTTTGCGCTGACTGCCTTCGGCCTCCTGCTCGTCGCACTCTGGTTGCGCATCCCGACTCACAGTGAGTGGCTCCCGGCCGTCGCGGCCGTCGGGGCGGCCATGGCGGCGGCCTGGAATGGCTCGATCCGGACCGCCGGGCGTGGCTTTCGACTGACCTGGGTCGAGGCCGGAGCCGTGGCGGGATTGATCTGGGCGGTGTGGACGCGATGACCAGCCGCATCCGCGCCTTGCTCCGGCTTTTCACCATCCAGGCTTCGTGGAATTACGAGCGGATGCAGGGGATCGGCATGGGGTACGCCGCCGCCCCCCTCCTCGAAGGCCTCAAGAGCACGGCGCCTGGCCGCTACGCCGATGCGGTGGCGCGGTCCGCCGAATACTTCAACTGCCATCCCTTCCTTGCCGGGGTGGCGGTTGGGGCGCTGGCCCGGGCCGAAGAAGACGGGGTCCCGGGCCCCCTGATCCAGCGGCTCCGCACCGCGCTCTGTGGCCCGTTGGGCGCCCTGGGGGACCAGGTCTTCTGGGCCGGGCTGCTGCCGGCGCTCATGGCGCTCACGATGATCGCGGTGGCCGGCGGGGTCGGAGCCTGGGCGGTGGTGTCGTTCCTGATCGTGTTCAACGGGCTCCGTCTGGCGACGGCTTGGTGGGGGCTCCGGACCGGATTGGAGACCGGACTGCAGGTGGCGGGAGCGATCCAGCGTTCCTGGCTGCCTCGGGTTGGGCCCTGGCTCGGCCCGGCCGCGGGATTCCTGGTCGGCTTCGCCGTGCCCGCGAGCGGTGGCTACCTTCTTGAAGGGGCTCCGGCGGGCACGCTGGCCTCGACTCTCGGCACCGCGATCGTTGGCATGGTGCTGTTCCACCGCTTGCCCGCCATGGTGACCGCGCTGCGCTACGGACTCACGCTGGTGGCCGCGGCGCTGCTCTGGCGTTGGCTGGTGCCATGACGACCGCGACGCGAGCGGCCACGATCATCAACCCGCTGGGACTGCATGCCCGGCCGGCCGCCCAGTTTGTGAAGTTGGCCAGCACC
Source organism: Gemmatimonadales bacterium (assembly GCA_035519565.1). GTDB lineage: Bacteria > Gemmatimonadota > Gemmatimonadetes > Gemmatimonadales > GWC2-71-9 > DATIWD01. The sequence goes on from DATIWD010000003.1 coordinate 28,980, forward strand.
TTCGGGTCTCACATTGAGGTGGGCAAGGACAGCATGTGGGTGAATGGGAAGAGCATCATGGGCGTCATGATGCTGGCCGCCGAGTGCGGGAGTACGATCACGGTCAAGGCCACCGGACTGGACAGCGACGAGGCGGTCCAGGCGCTGGCCCAGTTGATCGAGGAAGGGTTCGGCGAGTGAACCCGCCGCGCGTCCTTCACGGTATCGGGGTCTCACCGGGGGTGGGCTTCGGACCCGCGATGATCATCCGGTTCGACGTCCCCGACGTCCCCAACCGGACCATCACCGCCGGGGAGGTGGACACCGAGATTCGCAAGCTGCGGGATGCGGCGGTTCACGTCGGCAAGGTGCTGGAAGGGCTGCGCGACCGGGTGATGGAGCGGGCCGGCGTGGAGGAGTCTCGCATCTTCGACGCCCAGATCCTCATGGTGCAGGACGAGGATATCCTGGGCGAGGTCGAGCAGCTGATTCGCCAGAACCTGCTCAGCGCCGAGACGGCCTACGAATTCAAGGCGCTGGAGACGAGGGCGTTGTGGGAATCCTCGGGGAGCACGGTGCTGCGCGAGCGGTTGGCGGACCTTTCGGGGATCCAGATCCGGATGCTGAAATGCCTGACCGGCTGGGTCGACGAAGAGCCCTGGGAATCTCCCTCCGCCGACCAGGTGGTCGTGGTGGCCCACGAGCTGTACCCGGGACTGACGGTACAGCTCGATCGCGACCACGTGGCCGGGCTGATCAGTGAGGAGGGAACCAAGACCGCCCACGCCGCGATCCTGGCCCACTCGCTCGGCATTCCCGCGGTGATGGGGGTGCCCGGCGCGCTCGAGCGCATCAGCTCGGGAACCCTCCTGCTGCTCGACGGGCAGAGCGGGACCGTCATCATCGACCCGACCCATGCCGAGCGGGAGCAGGTGCGGGCGCAGATCTCCCGGCGGCGGAAGCTGGAGTTCGAGCTGGAGCATGCGGTCCGGCAGCCGGCCGTTACTCCCGACGGACACACGCTCACCCTGATGGGCAACGTCGATCTCCCCGAAGAGATCGAGCCCGCCGTCCGCTACAACGCGCACGGGGTGGGGCTGCTCCGCACCGAGTTCCTGGTGCTGGGTCGCACCATGCTGCCGACCGAGGACGAACAGGCGGAATATTTCCGGCGGGTGGCGGATGCCTTTCCCGGCCACGCGGTGATCATCCGGTCGTTCGATCTTGGCGGCGACAAGTTCCCCACCGCGTTCCGGGCGCCACCGGAGTCGAATCCATTCCTGGGCTGGCGGTCGATCCGGGTCACCCTCGATCACCCGGAAATCCTGCGGACCCAGCTGCGGGCGGCGCTCCGGGCCGCGGTCGACCGGCGGATCGAGTTCATGCTGCCGCTGGTCACCCAGGAGGAGGAGGTCACGGCCTCGCGGGAGCTGATGCGGGAAGAGGCGGCGGCGCTGGCGGCCGATGGTATCCGGGCGGCGCAATCGATTCCGATCGGGGTGATGGTCGAGACCCCGGCCGCGGCGGTGATGGCCGACCGGCTGGCCACGGTGAGCGACTTCTTCAGCGTCGGGACCAACGACCTGGTGCAGTACACCATGGCGGTGGACCGCGGGAATGCCCGGCTGGCCACCCGCTTCACCCCCCATCACCCGTCGGTGGTGCGCCTGCTCCGTACCGTGGTGAAGGCCGGGCACGAAGCCGGCATCGCCGTCAGTGTCTGCGGCGAAATGGCCTCCGACCCCCTCTCCTGCGTCCTGCTGGTCGGCCTGGGATACCAATCGCTGAGCGTGGGGCCGCCGGCGCTGCCTCTGGTCAAGTGGGTGGTGCGCACCGTGCCACTCTCGGCGGCCCGCGCCGCGGCCGAGGCGGCGCTCGAGTGCCGGACCGCGAAGGCGGTGACGCAGGCCCTGCGAGAGGCGGTGCGGCCCTATATCGACCTCAAGCTGATCGATCTGGAGACCTCGTTGCCGGTACACGATGGTGAGACTAGCCTCACTCACGCGCCCCCATTATCCTGAGGTCGGTCCCACCACTCGTGCCCTTAACCTCGCATTCCATGGCCGCCAGTAAACGCCACGTCTTTACATCCGAATCGGTCACCGAAGGACACCCGGACAAGGTCGCAGACCAGATCTCGGACGCCGTACTCGATGCCATCCTCGAAGACGACAAGAACGCCCGCGTCGCCTGCGAGACCATGGTGACCACCGGGATGGTGGTGGTGGCCGGGGAGATCACCACCGACACTTACGTCCACATTCCCGATGTGGTACGGGAAACGGTCCGGAAGATCGGCTACACCGATGCGTCGTACGGCTTCGACGCCCAGACTTGTGCGGTGCTCTCCTCGATCGACCGCCAGTCAGTCGATATCGCCCGGGGGGTGGACGAGGGGAGCGGTACCGACCGGAGTCAGGGCGCCGGCGACCAGGGGATGATGTTCGGCTACGCCACCAACGAGACCCGCGAGCGCATGCCGGTCCCCATCATCCTGGCCCACCGCATCGCCGAGCGGCTGGCCGCGGTACGCAAGGGAACCAGCGGGACGCGGATCGATTGGCTGCGCCCGGACGGGAAGTCCCAGGTTTCGGTCGAGTACAACGGGGCCGAGCCGGTGGCGGTGCGCACGGTGGTGGTCTCGACCCAGCACGCCGAGCATCATCGCGGCCGGGTCCTCAAGTGGCACACCATCCGGGATGCGGTGATCGAGGAAGTGATCAAGCCGGTGCTCCGGGACCACAAGTACGACTATCGGAAGACCAAGTTTCTGGTCAATCCGACCGGCCGGTTCGTGGTGGGCGGCCCCCACGGTGACGCGGGGCTGACCGGGCGGAAGATCATCGTGGATACCTACGGCGGGATGTCCCGTCACGGCGGTGGGGCGTTCAGCGGCAAGGATCCCTCGAAGGTGGACCGTTCGGGCGCCTACGCGATGCGCTGGGTGGCCAAGAACCTGATCGCCGCCAAACTGGCCGAGCGGGTCGAGGTCCAGGTCGCCTACGCGATCGGAGTCTCCCAACCGGTTTCGGTGATGGTCGACACGTTCGGCACCGGCGTGATGCCCGACTGGAAGTTGGAGCGGATCGTCCGCGAGGTATTCGACCTGACACCCAAGGGGATCATCGACGCCCTGGGTCTCAAGCGTCCTATTTACCAGGCCACGGCGGCGTACGGGCACTTCGGCCGGAAGCCGCACACGCACAAGATTGGCGGGAAGTCGGTACGGTTGTTCCCGTGGGAAGAGATCAACCGGGTGCAGGATCTGTTGTCGGCGGCACGTTGAGGGAGCAGGTATGATCGAAGTCACTGTGGGGCATCTGGGGCTGGACCGAACCACCAATACTCCGGTGGTGATCCTGCGGGAGAAGAACGGCAACCGGGTCCTCCCCATCTGGATCGGCCCCGCCGAGGCGAGCGCCATCGCCATGGAGATGCAGGGCGTGAAACCGCCGCGTCCCATGACCCACGATCTGCTGAAGACCATCATCACGGGCCTGGGCGCCGAGCTCCGTCGGGTCGTCATCAGCGCCCTCAAGGACAAGACCTATTTCGCCGAGCTGATGCTGCAGCGGGACGACCACCACTATCAGTTCGACGCCCGGCCGTCCGACAGCATCGCCCTGGCGCTGCGATTGAGCGCACCGATCTTCACCCAGGACCAGCTCCTGGAGCAGACCGCGATCGAAGCGGCCGATACCGAGCAAGAATCCTCCCTCGATGCCGAACAGCTCAAGCGTTACCTGGAGAAGATGGATCCCCAGGATTTCGGGAGGTTCATGCCCTAGCCGGGTCGCGGGCCTGCTGCTGGCGCTCCACGCCATCGCCGCGCCCGCTACTCCCCAACAGGTCCCTGCCCGCGCGGAAGGGCGAGTGGTCCGGGTGGCGCGGGGGGACACGCTGCCGGTGGCCCGTCAGCGGGTGGTGCTGCACCACATCTCGCGGGAGGTGCAGGGGCCCATCGACTCGGTCGTGACCGATCCTCGCGGTCACTTCGCTTTCCGCTTCAAGCCCGATACCGCCGCCCTCTACCTGATCAGCGCCCGGTACGCGGGTGTCGAGTACTTCTCGGCACCGGTGCACGTGAATCGGCTCCTCCCGGACACCGCGCTGGTGCTGGTGGTATCGGATACCTCCAAGAGTCAGCCGGTGGGACTGGGGAGCCGGCATCTGCTGGTGAGCCGACCCGGCAAGGATGGCACCCGGCAGGTCCTGGACATCGTGACGCTCCGGAACTCCGGTGAGCGCACCCGGGTGCCCACCGACTCGCAGACTCCGTCCTGGGCCATGGCGCTTCCGGTCGGGGTCCTGCATCCAGAGCCGGGGCAAAGTGACTTCTCGGCCGATGCGATGATCATCGCGCGGGACACCCTCAAGCTGTTCGCGCCGATCGCCCCGGGCGAGAAGGATCTCTCCATTGCCTACGCAGTCCCCGCCCGGGCGCGCGAGTTCGGGATCCCGATGCCTCCGGCCGGCGGCATGGTCTTTGTCCTGTTGGAGGACGCCGATGCCCGGCTGCGTGGCTCCTCGGTCGCGAGTGTGGTGGACACCCAGAGCGTCCAGGGGCATCGGTTCTGGCGCTGGACGGCGGAAGTGCCTCGGCCGGAAACGCTCCGGGTCGAATTCGCCACCGACTGGCTCGCGACCCTGGCACTTCCGCTGGCCGTGGCCCTGATGGCCGCCGCGTTGGGAGTCGGCGCCTGGATCGGGTTGCGGCGTCGGGCTTCCTCCGCCGAACCGGTCACCGCGGGCGGCTTGATCGATGCGCTCGCTCGGCTCGACGCGCGGTATGCGGGACGGAAATCCGAGGTTTCGCCGGAGGAATGGGTGCAATACGAACAGGCCAGGGAGAAGCTCAAGGCCGATCTCACGGCCAAGCTTGCTTCGCAGGGGCCGCAGGCATAGCTTAGCGACAACCGAAACAGCAGCGAGCGCGGAAGCTCGGAAGCCGGTGAGAGTCCGGCGCGGCCCCGCCACTGTAACGGGCAAGACCACTCCGCTCACAACGCCACTGGGCAACTGGGAAGGCGAGCGGAGGCCCGGAGCCAGGAGACCTCTCCGCTCGCGCCACCACGTAACCCTCGGGGGAGGGCCGGTGGCGAACGCGCCGCCCAGAGTGGCTCTTCGTCCGCCCTTTCCCACACCTCGGGATGGGCGGTTTTGATGTCCGGTAGTCGCCTTCCGCTTCGCTGGTTCCTGGCAGGGCTGCTCCTGGCCGCCTGTGCCCGGCCGTCGAACCAACCCGCCGCTGCCTTGCGAGTGGTGGATGACGCCGGCGATACGGTGGGGCTGGCCGGTCCCGCTCATCGCGTCGTCTCGTTGATCCCCGCGACCACCGAGCTGCTCTTCGCCCTGGGCGCGGGAGATCAGGTGGTGGGACGCACTGTCTGGTGCGACTACCCACCGGCGGCTCAGGCGGTCGCCAACGTGGGCGACGGTCTGGCACCCAATCTCGAGGCGGTGCTCGCTCGCCAGCCCGATCTGGTCCTGCTGTATCGCTCGCCGCACGACGCGGATGCGGCCGCCCGCCTCCATCAGCTGGGAATTCCCGCGCTTCAACTCACGGTCGACCGGCTGGCCGATGTCCCCCGCCTGGCGAGGCTACTGGGCCCGTTGCTGGGGCGAGTCCAGAGTGCCGACTCCCTGGCGCGGTGGTTCGATTCCGCGTTGGCCGCGGTCTCGGAGCCGGCGCCGACTCGGCGTCCCAAGGTGTTCATCCTGGCCTGGGACCAGCCACCGATGACGATCGGGGCAGGGAGCTTTCTGAGCGAGTTGATCACGCGAGCCGGCGGAGAGAATCTCTTTGCCGACCTGCCGGCGCCGTCGGGAAACGTGAGCATCGAAGCGGTGGCCAAGCGGGACCCCGACCTGATCTTCACCCAGGCGTCGGAGACTCCGACCTTTGCCAAACGGCCGGAGTGGCGCTCGGTCCGTGCGGTGCGCGAGGCCCACTTCCTTTCAATAACCAGCTCGGCGTTCAGCCGGCCGGGCCCGCGGGCCCCCGAGGCGATCCGCGAGCTGCATGCGGCGCTTGTCCCATGGATGCGCTGACTCGGGCCCGCTGGCCGCTCCTGGCCCTCGCGGCGGCGGGGGCCCTTCTGGTCGGTGTGGCCGTCGGTGCGGTGCCCCTGCCGCTCGCCGCGATCGCCGCCGCCCTGTTCCGGAATGCGGGCCCCGATGCCGCCATCATCCGCGACCTCCGGGTCCCCCGCGTGCTGCTTGGCTTCCTGGTGGGCGGGAGCCTCTCGGTCTCCGGCGCCATCCTCCAGGCCCTGATCCGGAATCCCCTGGCCGATCCCTACATCCTGGGCCTCTCCGGCGGGGCCGCGGTCGGCGCGGTGGCGGCCATCGCCCTGGGCCTGGCCAGCGCCTGGGCTCTTCCGGTCGCAGCGCTCGCGGGCGGATTGCTGACCCTGGCCCTGGTTTACCGGCTCAGCCTCGCCGACCGGCGGCGAATGGATCCGCATACCCTGCTGCTGGCCGGAGTCATCACCAACGCGTTCACCGGCGCGGTGCTGGCCGCCGTCCTCTCTCTGTCCGACGCGGCGCGGCTCCGGAACGCGTTTCTCTGGCTGCTGGGTGGATTGAGCGGCGCCTCGTGGGAAGCGGTGGGCGCCCTGGCGCTCTACGCCTTGCCGCCGCTGGTGCTGCTCCTCTGGAACGCGCGCTGGTTCGATCTGCTGGTGCTGGGAGAAGACACCGCCCGCCATCTGGGCGCGGATCCCGAGCGGCTCAAGCGTCTGGCCTATTTCGCGACCGGGCTGATTGCCGCCGCCACCGTGGCCACCTGCGGGATGATCGGGTTCGTGGGGCTGATCGTGCCGCACGTGATCCGGCGCCTCTGGGGCCCCCTGCATCGTCCGCTCCTGCCGGCCGCCTTTCTCCTGGGTGGTGCCTTCCTGGTCATGGCGGACGCGCTGGCCCGCTCGGTGGCGCGGCCGATCGAGCTCCCGGTCGGTGTGGTCACGGCCCTTCTGGGCGTGCCGCTCTTCGCGGTGCTGCTCCGCCGGTCGCTGTCATGAGACTCTTCGCCCAGCACCTGACGGTGCGTTACTCGCGATTGGGCGCCCCCGCCCTCGAGGACGTCTCCCTCTCGCTCGGCCTGGGCGAGCTGGTGGCCCTGGTCGGTCCCAATGGGAGCGGGAAGACCACGCTGCTGCGCGCGTTGCTCGGGACTGTCCCCCTCGAATCGGGTCGAGTCGAGATCGCCCAACGCGCCCTCGCCGCCTGGCCGTCACGCGAACTGGCCCGGATGGTCGGGGTGGTTCCCCAACGGGAGGACCTGCTCTTCCCGCTTCGCGTCCGGGAGACGGTGGCCCTGGGCCGGTATGCTCACCTGGGTCCGCTGGCGGCGGAGGGAGAAGTGGATCGTCGCGTCGTCGCGGAGGCGATGCGGCGCTGCGACCTCGAACAACTGTCGGAACGGAAGACCGACACCCTCTCCAGCGGCGAGTGGCAACGGACCCGCATTGCCCGCGCGCTGGCCCAGGAGCCGAAGATCTTGATGCTCGATGAGCCGACCGCGGCCCTCGACGTCCGGCATGAGATGGAGGTCTTCGAGCTGGTGCGCCGCCTGGTGGACGAGGGCCTGGCCGGGCTGATCGTGACCCATCACCTGAACCTGGCCGCCCGTTACGCCGATCGGGTGGTCCTGCTCTCCCGGGGAAGGATCGCGGGCGAAGGGACGCCCAGCGCCGTTCTGCGGCGAGATGTGGTGGCCGGGGTGTTCGATTGGCCGGTCGCCGTCACCGCCTGGTCCGATGGATCACCCCAGGTGGTGCCTCTGCGGCCTCGAGAGGTGGGAGCCGGAGGACCGGATGCGCGCTGATCGCACGGTCTGGTTGATCTCGCTTCTGGCTGCCGCGGCTCCGCTCTCGGCCCAGGCTCCGGCATCGGTGACCGGTCGCGTCGTCGATGCGGCCTCCCAGGCGCCGGTACCCGATGCCGACGTGCGTCTCGGCGACCAGCACCGGGTCACCGCCAACGACGGGAGCTTCCGCTTCGGCTCGGTTACGCCGGGGACACGCGTCCTCGAGGTACGGCGAATCGGCTACGGCCCCGATCGGGAGACCATCGAAGTGCTGCCCGGACTCGAGGCCACCGTGAGTGTACGGCTGCAGCCGCTTCCCATTCAACTGGACTCCCTGATCGTCACCGCGGAAGACGTCGGGACCATCGCCATCGGGAACGCCGACCTGGTGCGGCGCGGCAGCGACCTGGCCAGCGCCCTCGATGGGTGGGAGGGGGTCACGGTCCGCCGTTCGGTCGGCTCGGGACCTGCCGCTCCCCAAGTGCGGGGGAGCGCCCCGGACGAGGTGCTCGTGCTGCTCGATGGATTCTCGCTCAACGACCCGCTGACCGGTCGAGCCGATCTCTCCCGCATCAACTCGCGAGATGTCCAACGGGTCACTTTGCTTCCGGGCGCGCAGGGCGCCCGGCTCGGGAGCCGAGCCATCGCGGGAGTGATCGTGGTGGAGAGCCGCACCCACTTCGACCCCGAGCTGTTCAGCCAGGTCTCGAGTTTCGGCAGCCTGGAAGGCAGGGTGGCGGCTTCCCTCGGTTCGGTTGCCGTCTCGGCCGGCGCGCAGCGCTACGCCAACAATTATCCCTATGACATCCCCACTGGGAGTGGTGGTGGCGAGGGGAGCCGCTCCAACGCCGGTGGCTACCTCGCCACCTTGACGGCGCGACATCCGGGGACGGTGGATCTCCAACTCCGCGGCAGTTTCGCCGACCGCGAGCTGCCGGGGATCGTGACCAATCCCACACCCACCGCTCGCGCGCAGGACGGTACGGTGTTTCTGGGCGCCCGCCATGACGCGGCCTTCTCCTGGAGCGGATCGGCCCAGTGGCTGACGTCCCATGTGTGGGATCCGGCGCCACCGGTCCCCTTCCAACCCTATGACACCAGGACCAGTGGCGGCGAGGTGACGGCGGGAGTCGGCCTCCGCCGAGCGGTCCGGCTGGTTGGATGGAGTGGAGACGCGGGGATCGGGCTCGATGGCCGCTACGATCGCTTCTTCGGCGATGCGGTTGCGCCGGGGGCGGATTTTCTCCTCGGCGCGATCCGGGTGGATGGTACCTGGCAGCGAGGTAGCGGATCGGTTTGGAGCCTGGCGCCGGTGCTGCGGCTCGATCAGTGGACCGGTCGTGCGTCTCCCTACGCCAGCGGCCGTCTCGACGCCGGCTGGCGAAAGAACGGCACCGCGGTCACGCTGGGCGTGGGAAACGGCGTCACGCCCCCGGCGCTGTTGGATCTCTTCTTCCGCGAGGGGGTAGGGGTCCAGCTCAACCCCGATTTGCAGCCGGAGCGGGTCCGCTGGGAAGTGATCAGTGGGTTCACCCAATCGGTGGGGACCTCACGCACCGGCGCCACCTTTTCGTTGCGGGGTTACATCGGGCGAGTGGCCGACATGATCCTCTGGGCCAGCAACTATCGAGGCATCTGGAGCCCCGACAACTTCGACGTCTTTCGTCGCGGCGGCGAGGCGTCGCTGTCGCTGCGCCCGCTGGCGGGGCTCCGCCTCGAAGGAAGTGCCGGCCTGAGTCGGGTGACGTACGATCGGCCCGGCGGTGCCCAGGTGGCCTATCGCCCGCTGGGGACCGCCTCCGCCTCCGCGATCTGGTCTCCGGGTCCCTGGAGCGCGGATGTTCGGTGGCACTTCGTCGGCCTCCGCTACCGCGACAACAGCGCGGTCAACGCCCTCCCCACCATCAACCTCTTCGACGTCGGTCTTCAACGTGAGGTAGGCACCGTGGCCCTGCTTCGGGCCGCTGTTTCGGATCTCACCGACGAGCGGGCCGAATTCATCTCAGGCTATCCCTCACCGGGCCGCACCTTTACCCTTTCTCTAGACGTGAGACCGTGATGACTCGATCTGCCACTGTCCGCCTCGCCGCCTGTCTCGCCTCCTGGTGGGTGAGTGCCTGTGCCGCTACCTCGCCCTCGGCGCCGCCGCCGCAAGAAGTCCTGCTGGCCGTGAACAGCACCGAGGCCAGCTTGAGCATCGTGCCCGTTGACCAGCCGAGTGCCGCGGTGAAGGTGCCGTTGGGAGGAACCAGCCCGACCCCGGTGGGCGTCTCCGCGTTCAATGGGATCGCCTTGGTGCCGATGGGATTCGACAACTCGGTCGCGGTGGTGGATCTCAAGACCGCCACCGTGAGCAAGATCGTGCCCCTGCCGTCCAACTCGGGCGCGACCGGATCGGCGGTGATCGACGACTCGATCGGGTATGTCGCCAATCCCAACCTCAATTCCGTGACCCGGGTCAACTACCTCACGGGGGACACGGCCAGCGTGGCGGTGGGGGTCTATCCCCAGAATGTGATCTACCTCCGGGGCAAGGTGTTCGTCCTGAACGGGAACCTCGACGCGACCTTTTCCCCGGCCGGCCCCAGCTGGCTCACCGTGATCGACCCGGTTACCAACAAGAAGACCATGAGCGGGCCCGACTCGATCGGATTGCCCGGCCCCGGCAACGCCGGCTTCGCGACCCCGGGCGGGGTCAACGACCCCTTCTTCTATGTGATGAACAGCGGCAGCTACTTCTCGGGTGAGGGCGCG
>DATIWD010000004.1:0-60750 GCA_035519565.1 Gemmatimonadales bacterium
CAGGTGATGATGACCTTGCCGGTCAGGTTACCGGCCTGCGTCAGCACGTCGTCCACGCGGGACCAGTGGACCGCCAGCAGGATCGCGTCCGCGTCGCGCGCGGCCTCGGCCGGGGTCCCGGCCGACGCCTTTCCCCTGGCCGCCCGCGCGAGTCGCTCGAGCTTCTGCTCGTCTCGCGCATAGCTGAACACCACCTCGTGGCCGGCCCGGGCGAAGATGGTTCCCAGCTTAGCCCCCATCAGTCCTGAGCCAAGAATCCCCACTCTCATCTGATCATCCCTCCATCGCTCCCTAGCGATCCACCATCCGCTGCGCGCCCTCCGAGTACCGGGCTCCTTGTACCGTGATCTGGGACGCGGTCCGCTCGATCTCCTGGAGATCACCCTTGGTAAGCTCGATCGAGGCGGCCGCGATGTTCTCCTTCAGGCGATGCAGCTTGGTGGTGCCGGGGATCGGCACGATCCAGGGCTTCTGGGCCAGGAGCCAGGCCAGCGCGATCTGGGCCGGTGTGGCGCCTTTACGTTGCGCGATCGTGCCGAGCAGGTCGACCAGGGCCTTGTTGGCCTTGCGGGCCTCGGGAGAGAAGCGGGGAACCGAGTTCCGGAAGTCGGTGCTGTCGAACGAGGTGCTCTCGTCGATCTTCCCGGTGAGAAATCCGCGACCCAGCGGGCTGAAAGGGACGAACCCGATCCCCAGTTCCTCCAGGGCCGGCAGGATCTCCGCTTCGGGCTCTCGCCACCACAGGGAATATTCGCTCTGCAGCGCCGTCACCGGCTGGACCGCATGCGCTCGGCGGATGGTCCGCACCCCCGCCTCGGACAAGCCGAAATGGCGAACCTTGCCCTCCTGGATCAGATCCTTTACCGCGCCGGCCACGTCCTCGATCGGCACCTTGGGGTCTACCCGGTGCTGGTAGAAGAGATCGATGTGATCGGTCTGGAGCCGCTTGAGGGATGCCTCGGCCACTTCCTTGATATGCTCCGGCCGGCTATTGAGGCCGGCCTGCTTCCCTTCGGCGTCGATCCCGAACCCGAACTTGGTGGCGATCACCACCCGATCCCGGATCGGAGAGAGCGCCTTGCCCACCAGTTGCTCGTTGGTGAAGGGCCCGTAGACCTCAGCGGTATCGAAAAAGGTCACGCCCAGGTCCACGGCCGCCCTGATCACCTGGATCATCTCCTGCTCGTCTCCGGCCGGTCCATAGCCGAAGCTCATGCCCATACAGCCGAGTCCCAGTGCGGAGACCTCGAGGCCGCTGTTTCCGAGTTGGCGACGTTGCATAGGTACCTTCAGGACTGAGGACTGAGGACTGAGTATAACGACGGCTTACCATTGAAGAGATTCCCCACCACCACCTCATCGTACCGCAGAGGAGGCAGAGAATTCTTTGAATGACCCCTCCACCCCACCGCGTACCTGGGGCAGGGTGGGGAATTCAAGTCTTCTTTGTGAAGGTCAGAGATGGCTGGATAGCTCGGAGCCCTCTGCGTACTCTGCGCCTCTGCGGTTCAACTCTTAGGTCGAGCGTCTCACAGCTGGTCCAGTCGAGGAGTCGGAGGGGATGGGCAATTCGAGCAGTCCTCCGTGTCTCCGTGGTTTGCAGTTGTATCTGCGTAATCTGCGGACCAATCTATGTAATCTGTGGGCCGACCTTGCGCCCTGTCCCGTTCCGCCATATTACAAGGGGGTCAATATCTTCATCGCTGATACTTGGAGCCCGACGGCCCGATCTGGCCGGCCGCCGATGGGGCCGCTGTGATTTGCCCACGCGCAACGGAGGAGTGCCTGATGCGAATCGGAATCGTGGTGGCCACGGCGATGTTGCTGGAGCTGGCCGGTGCCGCGCCGGCCCACTCCCAGGGCTCCGCCGATAAGGCGCTGGAGACTTATCAGCTGACCATGCCGAATATCCGGAAGATGGTGACGGCCTACGAGAAGATGGACGCGGCACTCAAGGCCAATCCGGCGCTGGCCGCCAAAGCCGCCAAGGAAGAGGGCGTTTCGTCCATGGATGAACTGATCAAGAGGCTCGACGGCGAGCCGGTCGTCCACCAGGCCATTGCCAGCGCCGGCATCAGCAGCCGTGACCTGGTCCTGACCCAGTTCGCCATGTTCACGGCGGGGATGAACGACTGGGCGGTGACCTCCGGGGCCAAACCGCCGACCGCGCCGGTCGCCGCGGCCAACCTGCGCCTCTATCAGCAGAATCGCCCGGAGATCGATCAGATCAACGCCAAGCTCAAGCAGTTGGAAAGCTATCAACGGAACCAGACCCAGGACTCCGAGGACCGGGACGACGGGTCGGACGACAAGTGACGCAGGCGCAAGCCCAACTTTCAACTCAGGGGTACTCATGACTTCGGGAACGTGGTATCACCTCGCGGCGACGGTGGGGATCTTCACGCTGACCGCGACGCCGGCCGGCGCCACCCTGAACGCCGCGGCACCGGAGCGGTTCGTCAATGAACGGGAGCTGACGGCCATCGCGATGGGCTGGTTGGAGTCCCAGAGCTGCGCCGTGGCCCTGGTACCCGTTCCGGCCCCGAGCGACGAGGCCGCCCCAGCCAAGGAGCCGGGCGAGAAATGGGAAGTAACCACCCAGATGACGATGGAAGGCATGCCGATGGCGATGCCGCCCCACACCTCGACAGTCTGCTCGCCCAAGGAGTGGACGCAGCCTCCGGCCGGGGATCAAGGTCAGAAGTGCACCTACACCGATTTCCACATGGAAGGCAACAAGGCGACCTGGAAGGTCAGCTGCGCCGGCCCGCCGGCGATGACCGGCGATGGGGAAATCACCCGGGATGCGGATGGTTCATTCAAGGGAGCCATGAACTTCACGTCCGAAGGCAATAAGATCACCATCAAGATGAACGGCAAGAAGGTGGGGACTTGCGAGATCTAGACTCCTGCGTGGTGCCGAACGTTAGTGTCAGGACTGAGGACTGAGGACAATGGCGGATGAGCTGGGGGCGGGGCCCGTTCCCCGTTCCCATCCCCTCCCGTTGACGAACCCCTTTCACCGGCGCAGATTGGCCCTGCCTCGACGCGTGGGAGCCGCCATGTCTACCCGAACCGTCATCCTGTTACTCGCCGCCGCGGGCCTCATCATCGCCTGTAGCCAGAAGGGCGGAACCGATCCCCAGGACTTCACCCTCTCCGGTGACTGGTGGCAGAGCGGGCACCTGACCGATGCGGTCAACGGCGTCTCCCACGTCCATGAAGGCTACTTCAACTTGAATCAGTCGGGCACCCAGTTCGCCGGCAGCGGGCAGAATTTCGGTCTCTGCCACAACGCCAGTGGGAACTACGAAGGGCCTCTGGCGGATTCGACGGCCTACCAGGTCAGTGCCGGGTCGGTCACGGGCCAGCAACTGACGTTCAAGACCAATCTCTGCACCTACACGGGGAGCTTCGAAAACGGCAATCCCAACCGGATCACCGGCACCGCTACCTGTGCCTACGTCGACAACGGTGTCTCCTTCGCATTTACCGGTGGCTGGCAGGCCAATCGGGAGTGACTTCCTCCGGGGCCCACTGGGCCCCGGTCTTGTCTCGCGGGTCGATTCTTTCCTTTCACCAGCTCTATCGGAGGTTCGCATGTTGTTCCCGGCGCGCCGGCTTGTCCGGTGGCTCTGTACCGCAGCCCTCGCTCTCCCAATCGCTCTCCAGGCCCAGGAGTCCGCCAAGGAGCCCACGCGGCTGGCGGTGCGGGCGGCTCGGCTGATCGATACCAAGGCCGGCACCGTCATCCAGAACCCGATCGTCCTGATCGAGGGGGACAAGGTCACCCAGGTAGGACCGCGGCTCACCATCCCGGCCGGGGTTCAGGTGATCGACCTGGGCGGCGCCACCCTGCTGCCCGGGCTGATCGATTGCCACACCCACGTCACCTCGCAGCCCGAGAACTACTACACCGACATGTTCCGCCGCTCGCCGATCGACGTGGCGGTGCGGGCCCACATCTACGCCAAGCGGACCCTCCTGGCCGGGTTCACCATGATCCGGGACGTGGGCTCCGAGGAATTCGTGGACGTCGCCCTGCGGAACGCGATCAACGACGGCTCGGTGGTGGGCCCGCGGATGCTGGTCGCCACCATGCCACTCTCCGCCACCGGGGGCCACGGGGACCTCAACGGCTTCTCCCCCTACCTCAAGTTCAACCAGTTCTCGAGCGTGGTGGACGGGGTGGATGAGATCCGGAAGCAGATCCGCTTCGAGATCAAGAACGGGGCCGACTGGATCAAGCTCCTGGCCAGCGCCGGCGTGTTGTCCGAAGAGGAGTCGGTCGGCGCGCCCCAGTTCAGCCAGGAAGAGATGAACGCGGTGGTCGAAGAGGCCGCCATGTGGGGCCGGAAGGTGGCCGCCCACGCCCACGGCGCCGAGGCGATCAAGCGGGCGGTCCGGGCAGGGGTGGCCTCGATCGAGCACGGCTCGCTGCTCGACGACGAGGGGATCCGGCTCATGAAGGAGAAAGGGACCTACCTGGTCGCCGATATCTACAACGACGACTACATCAGCTCCGAGTTCGCCCGGCTCGGTTATCCGACCAAGATCCTGGAGAAGGAGAAGAGCATCGGCCGGCTTCAGCGGGAGAACTTCCAGAAGGCGGTGAAGGCCGGGGTGAAGATCGCCTTCGGCACCGACGCCGGCGTCTATCCTCACGGTTGGAACGCCAAGCAGTTCGCCACCATGGTCAAGTACGGCGAGACCCCGATGCAGGCGATCCAGGCCGCCACCGTCAACGCCGCCGACCTGCTCAGCTGGCAGGGCAAGGTTGGAGTGGTGGCTCCCGGCTCCTTTGCCGACATGGTCGCGGTCCAGGGCGATCCCCTGGCCGACGTGACCGAGCTGGAACACATGAAGTTCGTGATGAAGGGAGGAGTGGTCTACCTGAATACCCTAGTGGGGACGGCGCCGGCAGCTTCTCCATAAGCGGTTCTGTGTTCTGGGTTCTGAGTAAACGTGAGGGTTTCAGAACTCAGAACCCAGAACTCCTTTATGCGCTGGCTTTTCGCCCTCTCCGGCCTCCTCTGGGGCCTCTTCGCGGCTCTCCTCGGCCAGCGGGCCTTCCATGCACACGTCTGGGGCGGGGTGGTGGCCTCGCCCTTCATCGGCCTCATCGTCGGCACCGCGACCCAATCCTACTTCGAGCAGCTGTCCGGCTACTGGCGCTGGGGGATCGCGCTCGCCAGCCTCTATCTGGGCGCGATCCTGTATGGCGTTGGGATCGGGATCTGGGACGTCGTGGCCGGCGGGCCGGGCCGGATCCCCATTGCAGTGGTCACCCAGGACGTGGTCGCAGTGCTCTGGGGAGTGACCCTGACCGGGTTTCTGCTGTTTCTCTGGCCAATGGCTTTCCTCACACACCTGCTGCTGGAATGGCGCGCGGAAGGTAGGACTGAGGACTGAGGACTGGGGACTGAGTCCCTCCCCACTCCTCAGTCCTCAGTCCTCAGCACTCAGTCCTGAAATGTTCCCACTCCTGTTTGCAGATCTTCTGGTTGTCCTCCACCTCGCCTACGTCCTGTTCGTGGTCTTCGGCGCGATCCTGGTCCGCTATCGGCGCTGGGTCATGTGGGCGCACATCCCGGCGGCCCTCTGGGGTGCCTTCATCTCGGCGATCGGAGGCGTCTGTCCTCTCACGCCCTGGGAGAACCACTTTCGGCAATTGGCGGGGCAGAGCGGCTACCAGGGCGGGTTCATCGAGCACTACATCCTCCCCGTGCTCTATCCCGCGGGACTCACGCTCGACATGCAGCGAGTGGAGGCCGTGATTGTAGTCGTGGTGAATGTGGCGCTGTACGCGTGGGTGACTCGGAATTGGAAGCGGGAGAACAGGGGAACGGGGGAACGGGAGAACGGGGAACAGGGAACGGGAGGCTGAGGGACAGGGAACACGCGAGGCTGTCATTCCGAGCGCAGCGAGGAATCTCAAGGCTCCATCTGCATTCGACCCTTGAGATTCCTCGGGGCTTCGCCCCTCGGAATGACACCGGGGGGCCGATGCCGACTCAGAACCCAGAACTCAGAACCCCGAACCCTTTTCACTTCCTGAACAGCTTCACGTACTCCCCGTACCCTTCTTCCTCCAACTTCGCCACCGGAATGAACCGGAGGGCCGCGGAGTTCATGCAGTAGCGGAGCCCGGTGGGCGCCGGGCCGTCCTCGAAGACGTGGCCCAGATGGCAATCGGCGGCCGCGGAGCGGACCTCGGTCCGTGCCATCAGCAGTTTCCGGTCGGTCTTGGTGGTGACGTGCTCCGGTGACAGCGGCTTGGTGAAGCTGGGCCAGCCGGTCCCGGAATCGTACTTGTCGAGCGAGCTGAACAACGGCTCTCCCGAGACGACGTCCACATAGATCCCCGCCTCGTGGTTGTTCCAATATTCGTTCCTGAACGCCGGCTCGGTCCCCTCGTGCTGGGTGACCTGATACTGGGTCGGCGTGAGTTTCTTCCTCAGTTCTTCATCGGTGGGCTTCGCGTATTTCATGGATCCTCTCAAGAAAGACGGACAAGGCGGTCAAAGCGGACAGGTCCGAAGCTCAAAACCCACAAGTCAGAACCCCGCTCAGGACTCAGCACTCAGGACTGACCTGGCGGATCGGTCCGCAGCTCAGAACCCAGAACGCAGAACCCAGAACTTGAGTATTCTGCGGATTGAATCTGCGTAATGTGCGGATAGAATACGACGCCACCTCAATCCCGGATCCATCCGTGCCCTCTCTGGATAACCTGCATCTCTCGCCCACCGCCCTCATCATCCTGCTGATCGTGGCGGCCCTCCTGGTGGTCACCATCCTGAGCATGGCCAAGCGGGTCATCCTGGTGACCTTGGCCCTGGCTGTGGCGGGAGCCAGCTACTACGGGCTCGGCAAGGGGATCGCCAAGGTCAAGGGCGGGGACTTCTACAGCCTCCCCTTCGGATTCGATCATCCCCAGTTCCAGGACCTGGCCTTGAGCATCTTCGTCTGGGCCCTGTTCTGGACCCTATTGGTCAAGTTCCTCCTCCACAAGAAGAAGGGCTGATGCGGGTCCTCCTGCTCGGCGCCACCGGACTGGTCGGCAGTGAATGTCTGCGCCAGATGGTGGCGGATCCGGTCTTCGAGCGGGTCCTGGTGCTCGCTCGCCGAAGCCTCCGGGCGGAAGACCGGGCGCCCAAGGTGGTCGAACAACTGGTGGACTTCGACCAGCTGGAGTCTATCAAGCCGAGTACCCCTGTTGACGCCGTCATGTGCGCCCTCGGCACCACCATCAAGCAGGCCGGGTCGCAGGAACGGTTCCGGGCCATCGATTACGGCTATCCCCTGGCCGCCGCGCGGCTGGCTTTGGCCCAGGGTGCTCGCCACTATCTACTGGTCAGTTCCCTCGGCGCCGATGCCCGCTCCCGGGTGTTTTATTCGCGAGTCAAGGGAGAGCTCGAGGCCGCCATCTCCGCACTTCCATTCCGGACGGTTTCGATCCTTCGTCCATCCCTGCTTCTGGGAGATCGGCAGGAGCGCCGGGTCGGAGAGCTGCTCATGAAGCGGGTGGCTTTCCTCTTCCCGCCCAAATGGCGCGCCATTCACGGCCGGGACGTGGCCGCCGCCATGCTACGGGTGGCCAAGGAAGATCTCCCCGGTCGGCGGATCATCGAGTCGGCCCAGATGCTGGCCTGGGCGAGAGGGAAATGATCATGGCCAAATCGAACCGGGACTGGGGAGCGAAAGAGCTGAAGCGACATCTGGACGGATTTCTGTCCGGTCACTCACCGATGGCCGACTTCCAGCGCGAGTTCATGGGCCAGTACCTCCGCCTGACGCCGCGGTCACTCCCCAAGGCCGAGGAGCCGCTCTGGCGGCACGTGTACGAGCTGCTCACCCGGGCCGCGCCCGATCCGATCGACTCCACGGCTCGTTCTCATGGGGTGATCGGAGAGGCCGAGCTCCGGGACCGGCTCAGGAAGCTCAAGGAGGGTGAGTGACCTCGCCTCGCGGTCCCTGGCCAATCGTGGGTATCACTCGGTAGCTTGTCGGTAACCTCAATCACTGGAGAGACAAACATGGGCAAAGGCGATCGTCGGAGCCGTCGCGGGAAGATCTTTCGTGGGACCTTTGGCAAGCGCCGCCCGAAGCGCCGCAAGAAGACCGCGGCCGCGCGGACGGCGCGGTAAAACGCATCGACCGGGAGGCCGATCATGATGACCGAGCTGGTAGCCCTGCTCCTCACGACCCTGGCCCCGTGGGGACCCGACACGGCCCCGCGGTCGTCCAGCCCTCCGCTCTACGACAACCTGGGCAGCTACCACCGCGCCATTACCACCAAGTCATCCATGGCCCAGAAGTATTTCGACCAGGGCCTGCGGCTGACCTACGGCTTCAATCATCCGGAAGCGATTCTCGCCTTCCAGGAGGCCTCCCGGCTCGATCCGAAATGCGCCATGTGCCAGTGGGGCATCGCCTACGCCCTGGGGCCCAATATCAATCTGCCAATGGATGCTTCCGCTGTGGCCCCGGCTTACGCGGCGGTCCAGAAGGCGGTGGCTCTCTCGAGCACGGGGACGCCCGCCGAGCGGGCGCTGATCGCCGCGTTGAGCAAGCGGTACGCCAAGTCTCCTCCGGCCGATCGGTCCTCGCTGGATAGCGCCTATGCCAACGCCATGGCCCAGGTCTCCGCCAGGTTCCCCGCCGACCAGGACGCGGCCACCCTCTATGCCGAGTCGCTGCTCGATCTCAGTCCCTGGAACCAGTGGACCTCCGATGGCCAGCCCCGGGCCGGCACTCGGGAGGCGATGGCCGCGCTGGAACGGGTGATCTCCATCAACCCGATGCACCCCGGGGCCTGTCACTACTACATCCACACCGTGGAAGCCTCGGCGACTCCGGAGCTGGCCCTCCCCTGTGCCAACCGGCTGGGGAGCATGATGCCGGGAGCGGGTCACCTGGTGCACATGCCGGCCCATATCTATCTGTTGCTGGGGCGTTACGACGACGTGATCGCCGCCAACCTGCACGCGGTGCACAGCGACGAGACCTACATCGCCGACCGCCAGCCCAGCGGGCCTTACCCGCTGATCTACTACTCGCACAACATCCATTTCCTGCTGGTGGCCAACCTGCTGATCGGCAACAGTGCCGAGGCCATAGCAGCGGCCAACAAGTTGGCCACCACCGTGCCGCTCGAGGCGGTTAGGGCATTTCCATTGGCGCAGTACTTTGTTCCTCTCCAGGAAACCACGCTCGCGAAATTCGGGAGATGGAAGGAGCTGCTCGCCACACCCTCTCCGCCGGCGGACCTCCCGTACTCCGTGGCCATCTGGCGCTACACCCAGGGCCTGGCCCAGGCCGCCACTGGAGACTACCAGGCAGCTCAGGCCTCATTGGTTGCGGTAAAGAGCACCGACTTGGGCGACTCGGAGCCGGGCGGCCCCTTCGGCCCCATGCTGCTCCGAATGGTCGCCTCGGACCTCGAAGGTGCGATCGCCGCTCGCCAGGGCAACTGGGATCCGGCCATCGCCAGCCTGCGCCAGGCGGTGGCTATCGAAGACAGCCTGGGCTACACAGAACCACCCTGGAGCTACTACCCGCTCCGTCACGGGCTGGGGGCGGCGCTGCTCAAGGCGGGCCGGCCGGCGGAGGCCGAGGCGGTGTATCGGGAGGATCTCTGGCGGCACCGCCACAACGGCTGGGCCCTCTACGGTCTCGCGGAGAGTCTGAAGCAGCAGGGCAAGGCGGCCGCCGCCGATTCGGCCCGGGCCGCGTTCAAGACCGCGTGGTCCAAGGCCGACGTGGATCTCGCTACCCTGGGTTTCTAAGAGGAGACCGCGCGACTGGTGAACCGGCCGGTTCGGGAGTAGCTTGGGGCGTTGCACTCAGATTTCTCCAGCGAGGAGTCGATTTCATGTCCGCCGATGAGCCTCAGGGGCCCACCCTTAAACCGGTCACTCCGGCCCGTGTGGCGCAGGAGATCAGCAAGCTGAGCGCCGAGCGACGCAACGGTGAGGTCGAACCTCACGTGTACGATCAGCGCTTCGCCCGCATGATTCAGGAGCTGCGGGCGCGGCGTATCGAGGGCACCCGCGCCGACATCCAGGCCGCCCTGGAGCCCCTGGTGAAGGCAGGGACCATCACGGCCGGCGAGTACAAGCGCCTGATCTCTCAGCTCGGCATGCAGTAGCCCGTAGGCCCCGTCATGACCCTGCGCCCCCCGGCGGTGGCGCTCCAGCCCTCCCTGGCGCCCCTCGAGATGTCGGTGCTGGCCTCCGATGGGCTGGTACTCAAGGGCATCCTGGAATATCCCCACCGCCCCGAGGGGCTGGCCTTCCCGCTGGCGGTGCTGGCTCACCAGTACCCCTCCACCCGCGACAGCTACGCTCCCCTGATCGACGACTTGCTGGTGCACGGCCTGGCCATACTGGCCTTCGACCAGCGGGGCCACGGCGCGTCCATCCGGGGACCCTCCGGTTCCGTGGTGATCGATACCCCGGTCGGGTTCACCATGGAGGCCTTCGGCGCCGCCTTCATCGGCAGCGCCAGCCGTGTCGGCTTCAACCGGATCGACGACGACATCATCCGGGTGGCCAGCTGGGGCGCGGTCCAGAACTTCGTGGACCCCAAGCGCATTCTGCTGATCGGGTCCAGCGTGGGTGGGACGGGGGCGCTGCTGGCCTCCGCCAAAGTGCCCAACCTGGCCGGATTGATCACCTTCGGTGCCGCGGGTGAGCTGGTCTGGGGACCCGATGGGAAACAGCAGGCCCGCCGAGCCATCGAGCAGATCAAGGCGCCCTGTCTGCTCACCACTTCCGAAAAGGACCCCTTCAACGGCGCCGCCCTGGTGCAGGCCTGGAGCCAGGGACTGTCCCACGTGACCACCAGGCAAGTCCCCGGCGACGCCCACGGCATGGCGATTTACTATGAGGTGCGGGAGGACGTGCTGAGCTTTCTGCGAAAGGTGATGGGGTAGGGTGGACAAGGCGGACAGGGCGGTCGAGGCGGAAGGGGCGGAAAGCTGACCCCGAACCCAGAACTCAGAACCCAGAACCCAGAACCCCGAACCCGGAACTCCGAACCCCGAACCCAGAACTCAGAACCCAGAACCCACTCAGTCCTCAGTCTTCAGTCCTCAGTCCTCAGTCCTGAGTCCCAATCCATGCGCACCATCCCCCTCGGCCCCAACGCTCTCCCGGTCACCGTCATCGGCTACGGCGGCATGCACGTCTCCATCGACGGCCGACCTCCCGAAGAACAGGGGATCGAGGTCATCCACGCCGCGCTCGACGCCGGGGAGACCTTGATCGATACCGCCGACGTCTACTGTCTCGACCACGCCGACATCGGACACAACGAGCGCCTGATCGCCCGCGCGCTCTCCACCTGGAAGGGGCGCCGCGAATCCATCGTCGTGGCGACCAAGGGTGGGCTGACGCGGCCGCAGGGTCGCTGGGAGCGGGATGCCAGTCCTCGCCACCTGCGCGAGGCCTGCGACCGCTCCCTCAAGGCCCTGGGGGTGCAACGGATCGATCTCTACCAGCTCCATGCCCCCGATCACAACGTCCGATTCGAGGATAGCGTCGGCACTCTGGCCGAGCTGCAGAAGGCGGGGAAGATCCGCTGGGTAGGGCTCTCCAACGTTTCGGTCGCCGAGATCAAGAAGGCGGAAGCGATCGTGCCGATCACCTCGGTGCAGAACCGATTGAATCCGTTCTTTCGGGAAGCGCTGGCCGACGGGGTGGTTGCGTACTGCGCGTCCCGGGGAATCGGGTTCCTGGCCTACAGCCCTACCGGCGGCGGCCGACTGACCAGGAAGATCCCCCAGATCCCGGTCCTCCAGACCATCGCCCGGCGGCTCGGTGTGTCTCCCCATCAGGTCTGTCTGGCCTGGGTCCTGAAGCAGGGTGCCACGGTCATCGCGATCCCCAGCTCCCGGACCGTCGAGCACGCGGTGGACGGGGCCCGGTCAGCCGACGTGACGCTGACACCCGAAGACCTGCGCGCCATCGACGCCGCCGAGTTCTCCCGCGCGTAGGCGGGAACGGCCGGTTTACCGTTCCTCGCCCGGAGCGGTTACTTTTTGAAAATGCCATCCAGCGCTCGCCGCCAGACCGTTACGGTCCACGTCGGAAACGTTCCGGTCGGCTCGTGTCATCCCATCGTCGTGCAATCCATGACCAACACCGACACCGCCGACCCGATCGCGACGGTGCGTCAGGTGGCGGCGCTGGCGCGGGCGGGAAGCCAGCTGGTCCGGGTGACGGTCAACAACGAGGAGGCGGCGGCCGCGGTTCCCGAGATCGTCGAAGGTCTCGACCGGATCGGGGTCCACGTTCCCATCATCGGGGACTTCCACTACAACGGGCACCTGCTGCTCGCCAGGTATCCCGCCTGCGCCGAGGCGCTCGCCAAGTATCGCATCAACCCGGGCAACGTCGGTGGCAAGCGACGGGATGAGAACTTCTCGACCATCATCGAGATCGCCCTCAGGAACGAGAAGCCGGTCCGGATCGGGGTGAACTGGGGCTCGCTCGACCAGGCCCTGCTGACCGAGATGATGGATGCCAACGCGGCGCTGCCGGAACCCAGGGACGCGCGGGACGTGACCATGGACGCCATGGTCGAAAGCGCACTCCGCTCGGCCGCCCTGGCCGAAGCGATCGGAATGCCGCACGACCGGATCATTATCAGCGCCAAGGTGTCAGGGGTGCAGGACCTGGTGGACGTCTATCGGATGCTCGCGGCCCGGTGCGACTATCCTCTCCACCTCGGTCTCACCGAGGCGGGGCTCGGGATGAAAGGGATCGTGGCCAGTACCGCCGGGCTCTCGATTCTGCTCCAGGAAGGGATCGGCGACACCATCCGCGTCTCGCTCACTCCCGCCCCCGATGGCGACCGGACCGAGGAGGTCCAGGTCGCCCAACAGGTGCTGCAATCGCTGGGGATTCGGAGCTTCAATCCGCAGGTCACCGCCTGTCCCGGCTGCGGGCGCACCACCAGCACCTTCTTCCAGCAGATGGCGGAAGACATCCAGACCTATCTCCGGGCCCAGATGTCGGTGTGGCGGACCTCTCATCCCGGGGTCGAGGAGATGAAGGTGGCGGTGATGGGATGCGTCGTGAACGGGCCGGGAGAATCAAAGCACGCCAACCTCGGCATTTCCCTCCCGGGAACCTTCGAGGAGCCGAAGGCCCCGGTGTACGTGGACGGACGGCTGCTCACGACGCTGAAGGGCGAGGGAATCGTCCCCGAGTTCCTCAAGATCCTCGAGGAGTACGTAGCCAATCGATATCCGGAGACCGGTGAGCCGGCCGAGGTCTCCGTCTCTCGCGGGAAGGCCAGGGTCTGAGCACGGCTCCCCGATGATCGGTCTCGATACCACTTTGCGAGAGCAGCCGCTGGTGGCGATTCCCCTGCTGTTTGGGGCTGGCCTGGTAACCAGTCTGACTCCTTGCGTGTACCCGATGATCCCCATCACCGCCGGACTTCTGGGTGGGGTGGGTGCCGGGAAGCCCACCGGCAAGCGGACCGGCCTGCTGATTCTCAGCTACGTGGTGGGCCTGGCGCTGGTCTACTCGGTGCTGGGGCTCATGGCCGGCCTTACGGGGACCATCTTCGGAGCGATCAGCTCGAGCCCCTGGGCCTATTTCATCATGGGGAACCTGCTCCTGGCCTTCGGGCTGGCGTTGCTCGATGTATTCACGGTCCGGGTTCCAGCCCCAATGCTGGCCTGGGCCAGCCGGTTCGGCGCGGCGACCTACGGGGGCGCCTTTGCCATGGGCGCCACTTCGGGCCTGGTCGCCGCTCCCTGCGGGGCTCCAGCGTTTGGTGTGGTGCTCACCTTCGTAGCCGTTACCCGGAGCGCCGGATTGGGATTTCTCTATCTCCTGGTGTTCTCTCTGGGAATGACCGCCTTGCTGGTGGCCGTGGGCCTCTCCTCCGCAGCCCTCGCCAAGTGGCCCAAGAGCGCTGGCTGGACCCTGTGGCTCAAACGGCTTAGCGGCCTCGTTCTGCTGGGAATGGCCGAGTATTACTTCGTGCAGATGGGCAAGGTGCTCTGATGCTCCGGAAACAGGCCCGTGGGCCGATTCGGTGGGCCCTGGCGACGGCCGTCCTGGCTCTGGCCCTCGGGGCAGGGCAGGCTCGGGCCCAGGGTGATGCCGGTATCGCGGTGGGGTCAAAGGCCCCGCTGGTGACCGTGAACGACTTGGATGGGAAGCCGGTGGATCTGGGGAACTGGATCGGCAAGCGACCCGTCCTCCTCGAGTTCTGGGCCACCTGGTGCGAGAACTGTGAGGCCCTGCTGCCCAGCCTCAAGGCGGCCTACCAGGTCTACAGCGACCGGATGGAGTTCATCGCGGTCAACGTGGTGGTGAATCAGACCCCCGAGAAGGTGCGCCGGTACATCGGTCAGCACGAGATGCCCTTCCGGATCCTCTACGACGACCAGGCCACCAGCGTCCGGGCCTACCTGGCCCCCGCCACCTCGTTCGTCGTACTCATCGGGAAGGACGGAAAGGTCAGCTATACCGGCCTGGGGCCTGACCAGAAGCTCGAACCCGCCATCAAGAAGACTCTCGGCCGCCCGTAGGTCTGAGGGGGCGCCTGTCTTGGAGAATCCAATAGCCATGTTCCCAAATCCTACCGCCCGGACCGCCTCGACCGCCCGGTCCGCCGGCTCTGGTTCCGCCCTGTCCGCCTTGACCGCCTTGACCGCCCTGTCCCTCTTGTCCGCCCCCCTCAGGGCCCAACAGACCGGCCAGCCGGAGGCCATCCTCGCCTCGGGGCCCGATGTCGGCACCCGGGCGCCGGACTTCTCCCTCCCCTGGGCCGATAAGGACAGCCTCGGAGCCCCGGACCTCTGGTTCAGCCTCTCCGGCCAAAAGGGGCAGGTCGTCGTCCTGATCTTCTATCCCCGGGACTTCACCAACAGCCCGAGCGAGATGCTCACCCGGATCGCCCAGGACTCCGTCCTTGGCGGAGGTCGGGCGGTGGTGGTCGGCATCAGCTCAGACTCCCTGACCACCCACCAGCGATTCGCCGCCAGCCTGGGCCTCCCCTTCCGGCTCCTCGGAGACTCGAACTACACCGTCGCCAAACGGTGGGGCGCCTTCGATCGCTCCGGGTCTGACCGGCGGGTGGTCTACGTGATCGACCGGAAGGGAAGGGTCGCCTACCAGGATCTCCAGTTCGTCGTGAGCGACCCCAAGGAGTACACCAGCCTTCAGGCGGCGGTGAAGAGGGCGCTGAAGAGCTGAAGCATGTGGGAATGCGGCCTCCAAGGCGCTGTCGGAGGCCGATATACAGTCGTGATGCATAATTTACGGGTAACTGACGACACTGTCGCCTTGCTACTTATCAACATGAGTTCTTCACGTTTATCAATTGTGGATCAATGACTTACAGATTTCAGCTCAAGTGGAAAACTATTTCCACCTCCGCCTGCTTCTGGCTAATGGGCTTATAAGTCGCTTTCAACATCCGAACGACTTCCACATGTTGAAAACGGAACTCTCTCCACAGGCGTGGGCATCCTAAGTCGCTACCCGAGATTCCTCCGCCTCTTGGGCCCTATCGCCTGATGTTGAAAAGTCCCGTCGCCAACTCCTCACCTTCCCCTCCACCAACGTGACACCCCTTCCCGCCTCGGAGGCTGATTCCGGCTTTCTCCGGGCCCGCCGAGTGATGACCTTGGCCCCGTTGGGGCCAGGGGCCTCCCTGCTGCGGACGGCCGACGCGGTGCGGTGGGAGCATGGCCGGATCGTGGAAGTGGGCCCGGCGAGTCTGCTGGAGTCCAAAGTCCCGCGAGGGGTCCCCCGATTTGACCTTCCGGGAGCCTTGGTGACCCCTGGATTCGTGGATGGTCACACCCATTTCGCCATGTGGGGGCTGGCTCGGGAGAGGGTTCACCTGGCCGGGGTAACCAGTCTCCGAGACGCCCTCGCCAGGGTGTCCACGGCTGTTCCCGTGCAGGGCTGGGTACTGGGCCACGGCTGGGAAGCCAGCCGCTGGGAGGCCCAACCGGACCGGTGGGCCCTCGACCGGACTCAGCCGCTCCCGGTTTGCCTCGACTCCCTCGACGTCCATGGCGTCTGGGTGAACAGTGCGGCCTTGGCCGCCGCTGGTATCGGTCGGCAGACCCCCGACCCGCTGGGCGGCCGAATCCTCCGGGATGGGAACGGGGAGCCGACCGGCCTCCTGCTCGAGCGCGCCGTGGAGCTGATCCGGCCCCACATCCCGGCTCCGGCTCCAGACCAAATGCTCGCCGTCTTGCGCGAGGCTCAGGGAGAGGCCCATCGTCTCGGGGTCACCGGGATCCACAATGTCGAGGGGACCGAGGTCCTGGACGCCTTTCGCCGGATGGAGCTGGAGGGCGACTTGGCGCTCCGGGTGCTCTTTCATCCCCCGGTGGCGGCTCTTCCCCAGTTGCTGGCGGCCGGTATCCGAAGCGGCAATGGCAGCGGCTGGCTCCGAATCGGCGGCATCAAGATCTTCCTCGACGGTAGCCTCGGCAGCCGAACCGCCTGGATGTTGGAGCCCTACGAAGGGAGCCGGGACCGAGGACTCCCCATTACATCGGAATCGGACGCCCGGAACGCCGTGAGAACGGCGGCGGCCGCTGGGTTGGGCTGTACGGTCCATGCCATCGGGGATGCGGCGGTGCGCTTCGCGCTCGATCTCCTGGCCGATCTCCCTCGAACGGCGGTACGCCATCGGATCGAGCACCTCCAGTGCGTGCACCCCGACGATCTGGCCCGGGCCGCTCGCTCGGGAATCGTGGCCTCGATGCAGCCGGTACACCTCCTGGCGGATGTCCCGCTCGCCGACGCACGATGGGGTGCCCGGAGCCGCGGCGCGTACGCCTGTCGCAGCCTGCTGGACCGGGGGACGGAGCTGGTCTTCGGGAGCGACGCGCCGGTCGCCTCCCTAGACCCGCGCGAGGGCGTGTTCGCCGCACTGGAGCGAACGCCGACCGCGGGAAGTCCGAGCTGGTATCCGACGGAGAAGATCGGCTTTCGAGAGGCGGTATTCGCCTACACCGCTGCTGCGGCCGATGCAGCCGGCGAACGCGGTCGGCGGGGAACCCTGGCTCCGGGAGAGGATGCGGACCTGGTTGCCTGGAATGTGGATCCTGCCGTCGAGCGAGACGTGGGCGATGCGTTCCGGTCGGGACACACCGCACTCACCGTCGTAGGAGGCCGCGTCGTGTTCCAGGCGTGACCCTCCCGGGTTAACATTCCCCAGTGCCTGCTTCGCCAATCCGTCGCACCAAGATCGTCGTCACCCTGGGCCCTGCCTGGGCCGAGCCGGACCGCATGGCTGCCATGCTGGACGCTGGGGCGAACGCGGTGCGGATCAATGCGTCCCACGGGACTGCCGAGACTCGCGCCCTCTGGATCAACCAGCTGCGTGAGGTGCTGGCCGCCCGCCGGGAGACCGCTGCCGTCATTCTCGATCTTCAGGGCCCCCGCATTCGTGTCGGCGACCTTCCCGCTCCTCGCAAACTCGCTCCTGAGCAGATGGTGACCTTCGCGCCGGTCGCGAACGCCCGGCCCGAGGACATTCCCGTCACCTATTCCGAGTTGGTCTCGGACGTGCGCCCCGGCGCCCGATTGCTGCTCAACGATGGACTGATCCAGGTGGACATTCTGGAGATCTCCCAGGGCCGGGCCACCGGCCGGGTCCGCTACGGAGGCGAGCTCACCTCGCACAAGGGGATCAATCTTCCCGGCGTGGAAGTCACGGCCCCGCCACTCACCGACAAGGACCGTGATGATCTCAAGCACGGACTCGAGCTGGGCGTGGACTACGTGGCGCTCTCCTTCGTGCGGCGGGCCGAGGACATTCAGGCGCTGCGCCGGCTGGTCCCCAAGAACATCAAGCTGATCGCCAAGATCGAAAAGGACACGGCGCTCCGGAACCTCTGCGCCATTCTCGAAGCCGCCGATGCCATCATGGTCGCGCGGGGAGACCTCGGGGTGGAGCTGCCCTTCGAGGAGGTGCCGCTGGCCCAGAAGCAGATCATCCGGGAGGCCAATCTCCACGGCAAGCCGGTGATCACCGCCACCCAGATGCTGGAGTCGATGGTCCGGGCGCCCTTGCCGACCCGGGCCGAAGCCTCCGACGTGGCCAACGCCATCCTCGACGGGACCGACGCCGTCATGCTCTCGGCGGAAACCGCGATCGGGTCCTATCCGCTGGAGGCGGTGCGGGCCATGGACCGGATCGCGCGGGAAATGGAAGCGCAGCGCCCCCGCCGGAGCCCCGCCTTCGACGCGGCGGTGGGCCGCCGCTCGGGCGAAACCGATCGCAAGCATCACATGGCCGGAGACGGCGCACCCGCCCGGACCGAGGATGCGATCGCCGTCGCGGTCTGCGCCGCGGCCGACCTGCTCGCCTGTCCGCTGATCGTCTGCTTCACGACCAGTGGGTTCACCGCCCGGAAGGTCGCCGCCTATCGTCCCACGGTTCCCATCCTGGCCGCGACGCCGGAGGCCGAGACCCATCGCCAGCTCTCGATGGTCTGGGGCGTGATCCCGGCCCTGACCGAGCACTCCTCGGATTACGACTCGCTCCTGGCTGCCGCCCGTCGCGAGATTCTCGCGCGGGGTCTCGCCGCGCCGGGCGAGCGGGTCGTGGTCACCGCCGGCGTCCCCTTCGACGTGGCCGGCACCACCAACCTGCTCAAGATCGAAGCGGTATGAACCGCTCCGATTCTGGCCGGCGGTGAAGGGACGAAGCGGCGCCGGCGATGCGACTCACCTTTCTCGGAACCGGGACCTCCTTCGGCGTTCCCCAGATCGGCTGCACCTGCGCGGTCTGCGGCTCGAGCGACCCCCGCGATAAGCGCACCCGCTCCGGCGCCCTGGTCCAGGTCGGCGGGCAGAACATCCTGATCGACACGCCGCCCGAGCTTCGCATGCAGTTGATTCAATCGGGGGTCAGCCGGGTGGACGCCGTCGTCTATACTCACGAACACGCCGATCACACCAACGGGATCGACGATCTGCGGATCTTCTCGGTGAGCCAGGGGCGGGCCCTCAGCTGCTATGGCCCCGCGGAGACGCTGGCCCGCCTGCAGCAGGGCTTCCCCTACATCTTCGACCAGAACGTGCGTCCCTACGTGGGAACCTCGAAGCCGAACCTCCAGCTTCACGCGCTGGAGCCCGGCCGGGTGGCGGAGATCGCGGGAGTGCCGGTGTTGCCGCTGGCCTTTCCCCATGGGCACCTGCGGGTCTTCGGATACCGCTTCGGCCCGCTGGCCTACATCACCGACGTGAAGTCGGTCGGACCGGCCGAGCGGGCCCAGCTCTGCGGACTCGAAGTGCTGGTGCTCAATGCCCTCTGGTGGCGCCAGCATCCGACTCACTTGAGCATCGAGGAAGCCATTGAGACCGCGCGTGCGCTGGGAGCCCGTCGCACCTATCTCACCCACCTGACCCACGAGACCGGTCACGCCGAGCTGGCCGATCGGCTCCCGCCCGGGTTCGCGCCGGCCTACGACGGCCTTACCGTGGAGATCGCTGAATGAAGCTGAGCTACGGGCGGGTGTTCTCCGATCGGCTGGACGGCGTCCACGGCCTGTCGCGGGGCGAGCTGACCGCGCTGGCTCAGCGCTTCCCCGAGGTGCAGGCGGAGGTCCGGCGCCGGCGCTCGGGCGGAGAGTACGGCTTCTACGGGCTCGGCAATCAGGAGCTGGCGGTCAAGAGCATCGCCGGCTTTGCCGAAGGGCTGGGGCAGGCCTACGATCACGTGCTGGTATTGGGGATCGGTGGCTCCGCGTTGGGCGCCAAGGCGTTGCTCAATGCCCTGCGTTCGCCCGCCTGGAACGAATTGGACGACGAGTCGCGCGACTATTTCCCCCGACTCACCGTCCTCGACAACGTGGACCCCAGCAGCGTGGCCGGGGCGCTCAAGCGCATCGACCCTCGCCGGGTGCTGGTCAACGTGATCTCCAAGTCCGGCGGGACCGCGGAGACCATGGCGCAGTACCTGGTGGTCCGGGCCTGGCTGGAGGAGGCCCTCGGCGCCGCGGTCACCCGGCATCTGGTCTTTACCACCGATCCGGCCCGGGGCGCCTTGCGGGAGCTGGCGGTGCGGGAAGGAATTGCCACGCTCGACGTCCCGATCGACGTCGGCGGCCGCTTCAGCGTGCTCTCCCCGGTCGGGCTCTTGCCAGCCGCGCTGGTGGGAATCGACATCGCCGCGCTGCTGGCGGGTGCGCGCCGCGCCCTGGAGCGAGCCGAGGCGGATCAGCTGGGACACAACCCCGCCGCACTCTATTCCGCGTTGCACTGGGCCGCTGACCTGCGCCTCAAGGCGCGGATCCACGTGGTGATGCCATACACCGATCGGCTGCGCGAATTCGCCGAGTGGTATCGGCAGCTCTGGGCCGAGAGTCTGGGCAAGGCGGTGAACCGGTTGGGCCGGAACGTCGAGAGTGGCCCCACCCCGGTGGGAGCAGTCGGCGCCACCGATCAGCACAGCCAGGTGCAACTCTTCATGGAAGGGCCGCACGACAAGGTGATCACCTTCCTCGTGGTGGAGAATCTGGGCGACGAGGTCGCGATTCCGGCTCGGGATCAGCTGCCCCCTGATCTCGCCTATCTCCCCGGACACTCCCTGGGCGAGCTCTTGCGCCTCGAGTACGAGGCCACCGCCGCGGCGCTGGCCCGGATGGGACGGATGAGTCTCACCCTCCGGATTCCGGAGCTCTCCGGCGAGACCCTGGGCGAGCTCTTCATGTTCTATCAGCTGGCCACCGGCTATGCCGGGGTCTGGTACGACGTGGATCCCTTCGACCAGCCGGGCGTGGAGCTGGGGAAGCGGCTGATCTATGCCGCGCTCGATCGGCCGGGCTTCGAGAACGAGCGACTGCCCCCAGCCGAGCCAGGAGACGTGGTGTGAATCCTTCCCAGACCGCCGGACCGCTCCTGGTTGGCCTGGGGCTGGTCCTGGTGGTGGTCGGGTTGCTGGTCTGGTCCGGCGGACTGAGCTGGTTCGGGCGCCTCCCGGGGGATGTCCGGATCGAGCGGGATTCGGTCCGGATCTACGTCCCGATTGTTTCGATGCTGCTGGTCTCCCTGGTGATCAGCGGCGTGCTCTATCTCATTGGCCGGTTTCGCTGAGGCGCACGGAGGTGTGACGTGGCGCTCGACATGCGGGAGAAGTGTCAAGGCTGCCAGGCGGTGGTGGGGCCGCTCGACCTGGCCTTCATCTGCAGCTACGAATGCACCTTTTGTCCGGCCTGTGCCATCACCCATGCGCAGCGCTGCCCCAACTGTAGCGGTGAGCTGGTGCGGCGGCCGCGCCGCGAACAGACCTGATGTTTGACCCCGCTCGGCGCGGATCCTAGATTGCGCCCGAGACTCACCTCATCGTGGTTCGTATGACTGCACCCAACGAAGAACGCGAAATCGTATACGTCGAGCAGGACGCCGGTTCGACGCTCAAACCTTTCCTGCTCGGCCTCGTGGTCGGGGCGGTGGTGGGATTCCTCTTTGCGCCGGCCAGCGGTGCCGAGACTCGGCACAAGCTCAAGCGGAAGGCCCGCGAGGCGCGGGATCTGGCCGAGGATGTGGTCGACGAGCTGCGCGAGCGGGTGGCGGAACCCGGCCGGATGATGCGTGACATCGCCGGCGGCGCGGTCTCCGCCCGCGAAGAGCTGGAGCAGCGGCTCGCCGAGGCCCGGGCGCGGCGGCGCGCCCGGAGCGGGACCGCTGCTCCCCCGGCGGAGCCGAAAGCCTGAGCCCAGGCGGCGGGTCGCGATCGCGGCGATCGCTGGGCGGCTTCCTCTGGGAAACTCTGGGGGCCGCCCACAAGAGCAACATCCCCTTTCTCTCCAGCGCCCTCACCTTCGACGCCCTGCTGGCGGCGATCCCTCTCATTCTGCTGATCCTGGTCGGCCTCACCCGCGCGGCCAATCTCTCGCCCGGTGCCAGCGACGTCGACCTGAGTCACACCATGGAGCGGTTCCTGCCGCCCCACACCATCGTGAACGGGGAGGATCCCTTCGGGGCGATCGAGCACCTGCTCCGGGGCGTGACCCGGAACCGGGGCAAGCTGTCGCTCTATGCGATTCCACTCTTCCTCTGGTTCAGTACTCGCCTGTTCGCCAGCGTGCGCACGTCCCTCAATACGATCTTTCACGCTTCGCTCCCTCCGGTGAGGCGGCATGCGTTGATCGCGTTTCTTCTCGGGAAGCTCCGGGATGGCCTAATGGTGATCGCGACCGTGGTCCTGTTCGCCGCCAACACCGCGATGACGGCGGTGCTCGGGGTCATGGAGAGCCGCAGTGAAGCGTTGCTGATCGGTGCGGCGCCACTCCACTTCCTGGTGACCACGGTGGGGAGGTTCCTGGCGGTGCTGCTGGCGTACGGCTTCGGGGTGAGCCTCTTCTTCCTGGTCTACAAAGGCGCGACCGCCCGGAAGCTGCCCTGGCGGTCGGCGCTGGTGGCCGCAGTCTTCGCGGCACTGGCCGTCGAAGTGGCCAAGCGACTGTTCGGAGTCTATCTGCAGTACGTCGCGGCCCGCGGCGCCATCACGACCGACGCCACGGTGGGGGCCCTGATCATCTTCGTGCTCTGGATCTACTATACCGCGCTGGTGTTTCTCTACGGCGGCGTGATCGCGGAGACCTGGACCCGGCGGCCGCCGGATCTCTAGGGCTTTGGGGCGGGGATGGACGTGAGCTGGATGTCGAGGCCGGTCACGCTGGCTCCGTCCATCACGGCCGGCATGTTCAGGCGGATCGGCTGAGCCGCCATACTCAGCCGGGTCAGGATCTGGGGGCTGACGGTCAGCTGGTAGTCTCCCGGCTTGATCCCAATCGCGTAGAAGGCGCCGTCGCTGAAGGTGGTCAGCGACCTGGTGCGTCCGGTCTTGAGATCGGTCAGCACCAGCGGCACGCCGCCCATCCCCTTCATCCCTTCGATCGTCTCGCGCAGCACCCGGCCGTCAATGGTCCCGCCCGGCGCGATCGCCAGATCGAGGTTCCGGAAGCTGTTGGGACCCGGCTCGACGCTCACCAGCCCAAAGGTCGGCGCCCAGAGCGGGGAAGGGAGACTCAGCGAATCCACCTCGACGTCCACCGGCTCGTAGGGTTCGAGGTCCCAGATCAGATAGCGCCCGCTCGAGTCGGTCGCCACCTGGTGGATCCCGGCGCGGACCTTCACCCCGGCCAGAAGGGGCTCACCCTGGTCCCAGACTCCGTTGCCGTTCTGATCGAGGAAGACCCGCCCCGCCACACCGGCGCGGGTAGACCCCGGCGCCCAGGAGAAGCCCACCCGGCGGGAATCGGGATCGTAGAGCATCGAGCCCTGAACGTACTGCGACGCCGAAGTCCCGGCAGGGTTGGCCGCCACCGACGTGGTGCCGCGAACCGTCGGCAATTCGGTCGAGAGGGTGAACGTGAAGGCGGTCCCGTTGCCCCGGTTCCAGCCGGCGCCCACCTCGGCCCGGAGGCCCGGAATCACCGGACGCGAGAGGTATCCCGCGACCGTGGACCAACCCGTTCCGGCTTCCGCTTCGATGAACGCCCGACCCGTCACCTTACCCAGGACGGGCCCCAGCGCCGGCTGCGGCATCAGGATGGCGTTCATGCCGAGGAAGGTGCTGGTCAGCGCCGGCGAGCCGGTCAGCTGGTTGGTCTGGACCCGGATGGTGGGCATCAGCTGCGAGGAGCCGGCCATGACCGACGCTCCCAGCCGCCCACTCACCGAATTCCCGGTCACCGACTCGATCCGATCGAATCCGTAGGTCAGGAACACCGACCCGGTGTGCACCGGGCGAGCGAACCCGTCAATCGTGAACTGATTGAGCCGGCCGAGTGGGGTCAGGATCGGATTCACGGTGCCGGTCGCGAAGTGGTTGTACTCCGCGGTGACCCGGAGATCGCTGGACGGCTCGAGGCTGAGGGCGCCCTGCACCACGGCCCCTGCCATGGCCTGGAGCTGGGCGCTCAACGCGTTGGTGAAGCTGCCTGACACCACCGCGTAGGGATGAAAGAGATTGGGATCGTTGCTGCGCCAGAACTGCTCGACACCGCCGCCGACGGTCCAGCGGCGGGTGATGCCGTATCGAAGGTCGAGGTTCCCGCTCGCGTCGCACTCGGAGGTGCGGCAGGCCCCGAGCGAGACCCCGTACTCGAACCGGTTCCGGGGCAGCAGCGCCTGGGTCACCCGGTAATTGCGGTTGAACTCCCGCACCTCGCCGAAGGGGCCGTAGGCCACGAAGTCCACCGCGTTCTCACCGTATTGCACCGGGACGTCCATCGAGAACTGGCCCAGCGCGTTGGCGGAGTCGAGGCCGATCAGGCGCCCGCCGCGGAAGGCCTGAATTTCCCAGCCTGGTCCCAGCTGTCCCGTGAAGGTCGTGCTGCCGAAACCGGCCGGTCGCAGGTAGGGCGAGTTGGAGGCGGA
Source organism: Gemmatimonadales bacterium (assembly GCA_035519565.1). GTDB lineage: Bacteria > Gemmatimonadota > Gemmatimonadetes > Gemmatimonadales > GWC2-71-9 > DATIWD01. Next base: position 24,387 of record DATIWD010000004.1, read on the forward strand.
AAAACCGCGCACGCTCTGGGGCCGAGGCCCGGTGGAGACTCCATCACCGAGACGGAGCTGGGTCAGCCACTTCTGGTCGCGCCAAACCCCGGACCAGGAGGCGTCCACCCGCACCGCATTCGGCGACCCCTGATCGGCCGCGGTGGCGACCCCGACCTGGAGCGACCCGCCGCCGACGTCGAGCCCCAGGCCGGTGGAGAACACCACGCCCGGATACTTGCCGTTGACCGTCGTGAGAGGCGTGAGCAGCGAGTAGTCGAGGACCGCCCCGTCCACCGAACCACGCTGAAGTCCCAGCATGAGGTCGGGCTCTTCGGCCCGATTGCCGAAGATCTGCGCTCTCGCCGCCGCCCGGGCCATTCGCCGTGTGATGGGAAGATTGCTGGGATCGGCCACCACCACCTCGAGCTCCGGCCAATCGGCGTGGAACTCCACCCCCAGGAGGTAGCCGAGCACCTTGTCGCTCAGGTAGATCCCGTCTTCCCGGACCATGATCTGGGTCGGCGTGAGCGGAACCTCGTCCCCTTTGATTTTGAGGGTGCGGGCCACCGGATCCAGCTCGACCTGGCGATTGCCGGGCTGCAGCGTGATCTCGACCCGTCCCAGTTCGCCGGTCTGGTAGCGGACCTCCGAGAGGTCGAAAACATCGGCCATCGGGAGCAGCACGCCGTCCCTGGTCGGGTACGCGGTCATCGTGCGGGAGGCGATACGCCCCAGGGTCAGCTCGACCAGGGCGGCTTCGGCGGTACTGTCGGCAGCCGTCGCCTGGCCCTCGACGCGCGTCGAAAAGGCCAGCAGGCCGACCAGCACCAGCGCCGCCCGGGGGTTCATGGGAGGGCGACCTGGAGGGAGTCGCGCACCGGAGCCATGGGGAGAATCACCTCGGCGGGCAGATCTTCACGCTCGGTGGTCGCCTCGAACCGCAGGCGGTATTGGCCGCGAGGGAGGCCCGCCACCGAGGTGACGAACCGTGGCTCCATCTCGAAATACACTGCCTGGGGAGCCTTGAACCTGGCCACCACATTCCCCGATACGTCGATCAGGGCGCCTTGCACCGTACCCACGAAGGCCGCGCTTCCGGTTCGGACCAGGTGGGCCCGGACGACGAGCGAATCGCCGACCACCGAGGCCCTCAGTCCGGACACGGCGACCCCGACTGTCACGGGACCCTTGCGATAGAGCACCGGCAGGATGGTCCGCACCTCCAGGGTGAGGCCGACCGTGATTCCGGTCGAATCGCCGGCGCCGGTGACGGGCACCTGGCCACCCTTGGCAGTGACGATCAACCGGGCCCAGTACTCGCCGTCGGCCAGATTCGCGGGGGGCCGGCCCAGCAGCCGGACGGTCTGCCGCTGTTGCGGCGGCACCGTCATCCGGCGGGGATAGGCCTGCACCCACCCTGCGGCAGAAGGCATGGTGGAATCGGGGTGCTCCACCGTGCGAAGCTCGAAACCGCCGGTGGAATCGGTGACCGGGTAGGCGAAGAAGGTCTCGATCGAGACCTCGACCGGGTCGTTCCCCGGATTGTAGAGGGTGAGCGAGCCGCTCCGGGTCCGGTGGTCCATGTAGACCACGTGGGGGGCGACCATCACGCCCTGCGCGTGAGCAGGGACGGACCAGAGGGCCCCGGCCGACGCGGCGGAGGCGAGCAGCAACGAGAAGCGGAGGGCCCGGTTCATCCGATGATCGTGACCGTAAACGTGATCGGCGCCGTATAGGCGCCTGAGGTCTGATTGGCTGCGGGCGTTACCCGCCCCCCGATGAAGACCAGGATCCGGTTGCTGCTGACCAGCGTAAAGCTGGGGGTCCCGTTCGGATTGAAGGTCACCGGTACGCTGGTCGGACCGGTCCCCTGAGCAATGCCGTCGGTGGTGCCGAAGCTGATCGGCATCCGCGCCCCCGCGGGCCCGTTGAGATTGGTCGGCAGAGTGAACTGAAAGCGCACGATGTTGCCCAGGGTGGCGGTGAACTCGAACTCTCCGCTGTTCACCGGATCGTTGGGCGGGACGTATTTCTGGACACCCTTGATCACGATCCCGAACTGCAGGTTGCGATCGGCCCGGACCGTCAGTTGAGCCACGGCCAGGGTCGGCAGGCCCACCAGGGCCAGAAGCGCGAGAAGGCACAGACGTATACGCAACGGAGAGGTCCTCCCGGAAAAGGCGACGCGCCGGCTGGATCGCATCAGAAGATATGATCCAGCCGGCGCGGGGAAACCTTTCCAGTTGCCGACTGCTTAGTAGGTCACCGTCATCTGCACGGTGCCGGTATAGTTTCCGGCGACCTGGGCGACGGCCGGGGTCACGGTCGCGCCGACGAACACCCACGCGTTCCCGGTCCCGCTGAAGGTCATTCCGGTCGAACCTGCGGACGGGGTAAAGGCGGTCCCACCGGCGGAGGCGTTATTGGCCTGGTTCCAGTATCCGGTCCAGGTCCCGATCGGCAGGTTGTTACCACCGTTCACCAGGTTCGTGGGGAGCACGAACGTCATGTTGGCGGCCGTACTGGCCTGGCCGGTCACCGAGAACTCGCCCGAGCTCGCGGCCGCGACACCGATGGTCGCGGCGACGCCCGGGAAGACGTTCCCGAAGTCGAGGGCCCGAGCGGCCGATACTACGATCGGCTGCTGGACCACGGCGGTGGCGTTGATAGTGGCGTTGTTCTGTGCGGCGGCGGTGGCGGTGACGCCGAGGGCCAGGCCCATGAGCGCAGCCACCTTGGTGAGATTGTGCATTGCCCCTCTCCCGAGAGTGTGAGTGATGGTTTGTGTCGCAAACCCGCTCTGGGGAGTGGCAGCTCCCCGACAACCGGGGGTAGGGGCAATCCCTATGCCAACTAAGGCCTTTTGCAGCATCGCCCTGTCTGGATTGTTGACAGCCTTTCCATATAGGGAGTTCTAAGACTCACGGGGTATGGGAGTAAGCCTCGTTTAAATACCTGTCAGCTTCCAAGTCGGCAAACCAGCCGCTGGACCTCGTTTCTTGCCACCATAACAGCATGGCATGGTGTGGCTTAGCCCTTGAAGCCCTCGCGAACCACCCTTACCCATCGGTCTCCATCCCTCTCGGCCTGGGACCAAGGAGGCCAGCCATGAAAAGCCGCTCCTCGAAGCTCACGTTCTGGGTCGTCCTGGCCGGCGCAGTACTCTGTCCCGCGCTGCGCGCCCAGGCTCAGGCAACTGGCGTTCTGCAAGTCCAGGCCACGGTCCTGACCCAGGAGCCCGCCAACGCCATCCAAGCGGCGAGAGCGGAGCTCGGGATGCCCGTCCCCCGCGACGTCCGGCGACCATCAGAAATCTCCCAAATCCGCTTGGCGACCATCGAATGCGCGGGATGCCGATCGCCCTGGCCGATGCCTCTGGCCGGAAAGCTGGTTCGTCTCCGCGTGGTCACCGTCCAGTACCTCAGGAACTAAGCCCACCCACTCGTCCCGCTCGTTATATTTCCGGTGCCCCAGGTCCGGAGGGCGCCGGCGCGCGAACCGCGTCAGGACCTTGCCGGTAGCAGCGCTAAGCGATGTCTGGTGTCGCTTCGGGTAGCCTGGGGCATTCTCATTTCTCCCGTCCCCTGGCCGCGCGAACGCTATCCATGGCCCTTGCTCTTGCTCGCCGCTACCGTCCCAAACGTTTTTCCGATCTCATCGTGCAGGATCATGTGGCCGCGGTACTCCGCGGGGCGGTCGCTCGCGGGCGGGTCGGACACGGTTACCTGCTGACCGGACCGCGCGGAGTAGGGAAGACCACCGCCGCCCGTATCCTGGCGATGGCGCTCAACTGCGAGCGCAAGGAGACCGCCGATCCGGCCGGAGAGCCCTGCGGCGAATGTCCCAGCTGCCAGCGGGTCTGGGGCGGAGCGGCCAACCTGGATGTGGTCGAGATCGACGCCGCCAGTAATCGCGGGGTCGAAGACGCGCGGGACCTGCGCGAACGGGCCTTGTATGCGGCCTCGCAGGCGGGCCACCACAAGATCTACATCGTGGACGAGGCCCACATGCTGACCCGCGAGGCCTGGAACGCGCTGCTCAAGATCCTGGAGGAGCCGCCGCCGGGCGTCGTATTCGTCTTCGCTACCACCGAACCGCAGAAGATCGCCCAGACCGCGGCCCCGGTAATGTCCCGGTTGCAGCGCTTCGACTTCCACCGGATCGGGCCCGCCGCGATCCGGGACCGGCTCCGCCAGGTGCTGGCCGCCGAAGGGATCACCGCCGAGGAGGACGCGGTGCGTCTCATCGCTCGACACGCCGACGGGGGAATGCGGGATGCGCTCTCGCTGCTCGACCAGTGCCTGAGCCTGGGCGAGGGCGCCATCACCGCCGCAGGAGTGCGGGAGATCCTGGGTCTGGCCGACGACGAATGGTACGCCGAGCTGTTGAGCCTGATCGTCGAGCGGCGTGCCGGGGCAGTCTTCCCGCTGGTGGACCGGCTGCTCGATCATGGGGTCGACTTGAATGAATTCCTCACCGGGGCCGCCGAGCTGTTGCGTGCACTGTTGATGGTCCAGCTGGGGACCGAGCCTCCCGAGTTGACCGAGGCCAACCGGCGCCTGCTGAGCGAGTACCGGGATCGCCTCCAGCCGGGCGACCTGCTCCGGATGCTCAAGTTGCTCACCGACGCCGAAGTGGGGTTACGACGCAGCGGGAATCCTCGACTGGTGGCGGAGACCATACTCCTGCGCTGGGCCATGATGGATCGGATCGTCCAGCTGGAGCAGGTCCTGGCCGGAGAACCGTCCCGTCCCGCGCCGCCGGCCCGAACTTCATCCCCGGCGGCTCCCGTGTCGGCGAATCCCGCTCCGGGTCCGGCGCCACTTCCCGAGCGCGGGGTCCCGGTTCCCACGGTGCCCCCGGCCGCGCCCGGTTCGATTCCCTTCACCCTCGATGGCCTTCAGGCGCGTTGGGCCGAGATCGCGGCTGCGGGGCGGGAGCACAGCCGCGTGCTGGGCCCGGCCCTCGAGGCGGCTCGACCGGTCTCGGTGTCGCCACCGGAAGTGGCGGTGTCCCTCTCGGATGATCACGCCCGCGATGGCCTGCGCCGCCAGCAGGACGCGGTGGCCCAGATCATCAGTCGCGGCGTCGGGGCGCCGGTCCGCCTGGTGATCGTGGACGCTGGCTCGCCTGGCGCTGCACCCCCGAGCGCCCCGAGGCCGCGCCGCCTCAATGAGGAGGAGGCGCGGGCCGAGCGGCTGCGGACCGTGCAGGGGAAGGACCCCGCCCTCCGTCTGGCGGCGGGGGAACTAGATTTGGAGATCGTGGAATAGGGGTGCTCGGGACTCCCAACTTCGCTTGCGGCGGGACCGGGCCGTATCTAGTTTCCTCAAACTCTGCAGGGACTTAGCATTCTCGCGATGGCTGATCTCCAACAGCTCTTTCAGCTGACCCAGCAGGTCCAGGGTCGGTTACAGCAGTTGCAGGCGGACTTGGCCGGTCGAACCATCGAGGCACAGGCAGGAGGTGGCATGGTACGGGTCACCGCCGATGGTCGAGGCAACATCCGGTCGGTCTTCATCGACCCAGCCGCGTTCGAGGGCCGAGACGCGGAGTTGCTGGCGGACCTGGTACTGGCGGCAGTCGGAGAGGCCCAGCGTCGGGCCGCCGATCTCCTCCAGTCCGAGATGAAGAAGGTTCACCCCTCGGCGGCCCTCGGGCTTTCCCTCTGAGTCGTGAGCGCCATCGAGGACCTGATCACCGAGCTGTCGCGGTTGCCGGGGATCGGCCGGAAGACGGCCCAGCGGCTCACCTATCACCTCTTGCAGCAACCCCGGGAACGGCTGGGCGTGCTGGCCAACGCGGTCAGCGCGTTGGCGGAGCGGGTGCGGCCCTGTGGCGAGTGCGGCAACCCGGCTGAAGGCGAGCGGTGCGCGATCTGCGCCGATCCCAGGCGCGATGCCGGTGTGATCTGCGTGGTCGAGGAGCCCTCCGGGCTCCAGACCGTCGAACGCTCACTCGAGTTCCGGGGCCGGTATCACGTGCTGGGCGGCCGGTTGTCCCCGCTCGACGGGGTCGGTCCGGAGGCCCTCCGTATCGAGCCGCTGCTCAAGCGGATCCGGGAAGGGGCGGTCCGGGAGGTCATCCTGGCCACCAACCCCTCGATGGAGGGGGAAGCCACCGCGACCTATGTCCAACAGATGCTGGCCGGTACCGGCGTGAAGGTGAGCCGGCTGGCCCGCGGGCTCCCGGTGGGTGGGGACTTGGACTTCGTCGATGGGGCCACGGTCGCCCATGCACTGCTGGCTCGCCAGGAGATGCGGTGACCCGAGTCGGTCTGGCTCTTGCTGGTAGAGAAGCCGAGTACGCGATGGCGATCGTGAAGGGGGGCGTGGAGCGGGTGGAGACCTCGGCCTAGTACAGGGGATTCGATGTCTGGTGCTTCCAGCTGGTCATTTCGCGAAGAGGACTCCACCCGCATCCACGGCATTCTCGCCGGGTTTCTCCGGGAGTCCAATGCCAACACCGGGATGATCGTCGACCGGACCGGCCAGATGGTGGCCGTGGTCGGCGAGGCGCCCGAGTTCGACCCGGTCGCCTTTGCCTCGCTCACCGCGGCCGACTTCAGCGCCAATGACCAGCTGGCCCGGATGATCGGCGAGGCCGAGTTCGGCAGCCTGTTCCATCAGGGGGAAAAGGAGTCGATGTACCTGGCGGACATCGCCCGCCGGGTGATCCTCGTCGTCCTGTTCGACAATCGGACCACCCTGGGCCTGGTCAAGCTCCGCGTGCGGACTACTGTCGGGGAGCTCACCAAGGTCTTCGCGGACATGTTCGATCGAAAGGGGAGTGGACAGTCAGGGTTCGAAGCCGAGTATCTGGGCGAGGCGGAAGATGAAATCGACAAGCTCTTCGGGTAGCCGGGAGACGAACCCATGTCGATGATCAACTACGCCTCCCGGGAGATCAACTGCAAGCTGGTCTACTATGGGCCAGGCCTGGGCGGGAAGACCACCAATCTCGAGTTCGTCTACAACAAGGTCGCGCCCGGGTCCCGCGGGAAACTGATCTCCCTCGCCACCGAAACCGAGCGGACGCTCTTCTTCGACTTTCTGCCGGTCGATCTGGGCACCATCCGCGGGTTCAAGACCCGGTTCCACCTCTACACCGTGCCGGGCCAGGTCTACTACAACGCGTCCCGGAAGCTGATTCTCAAGGGGGTGGACGGCGTGGTCTTCGTGGCCGACAGCCAGGTCGAGCGCATGGAGGCCAACATCGAGTCGATGCAGAACCTCTATGACAACATGGCGCAGCACGGGTACAACCTTACGAGCATCCCGTTCATCATTCAGTACAACAAGCGGGACCTGCCCAACGCGGCCCCGATCGGTGACCTGCAGACGGCCCTCAACCCGGGGTGGGAGGTCAGCGACCCGGCGAAGCAGAAGCTGACGCCGGATCCCTATCACGAGGGCGAGTATCTCGTCGTCCAGCAGGACGGGCAGTGGTTTGAACGGGCGACCTACTTCGAAGCGGTCGCCATGAATGGAGAAGGCGTATTCGATACTCTGCGGGCGGTGAGCAAGCTCGTTCTCAAGACCCTCGGGTCGTAAAGGTCTGGACGCTTCCCAACGTCCTGACCATCGTTCGTATTTGCCTCACCCCGGTCATCGCCCTTCTGCCGTTCATCGCCGGGTACTGGCCCAAGCTGATCTGCTTCGTCGTCTTCCTCTTCGCGGCCATCACCGACGTCTGGGACGGCTATCTGGCCCGGAGCCGGAACCTGGTCACCGATCTCGGCAAGCTGCTGGACCCGGTGGCCGATAAGCTGCTGCTGTTCTCCACCCTGATCCCGATCTACTGGATCTCCCGCACCCGGCACGACCTTTACGACATCCCCATCTGGGGCAGCATTCCACTCTGGGTCTGCCTGCTCCTGATCGGCCGCGAATTCGCCATGACCGGCTTTCGGTGGTGGGCCAACCGCCGCGGCATCGTCATCCCGGCGGTCGGGGCGGGCAAGCTCAAGGCCGTGATCCAGAACATCTTCGTCGGGGCCACCATCGTCTGGTTCGCCTTCCGGGACGCGCGCAAGCCGATGGGCTGGGAGCACAACCGCTACGCCTATTACTGGAATCAGTTCCACGGAGGGTTTGTCGCGGTCCTCCTGGCGCTCGCCACGCTGCTCACCATCTACTCGTTCATCGTTTACATCTACCGCTACCGGGCGCTGTTCCAGGGCGGTAGCGCCCGCCCCTGACCGGCTCGGCCCGGTCGGTGCCCGCATGATCGACCTCGAGCTGGTCACCATCGGCACCGAACTCCTGCTGGGTCAGCTCCTCGACGGCAACGGGGCGGAGATCGGCCGCATGCTGGCCGAACGCGGCGTGCGGGTGACGCGTCGTACCTCAGTCGCGGACGAGGAGGCGAGCATCGGCTCGGCTGTGGGCGACGCGCTCAAGCGAACCGGCGCGGTGCTCACCACCGGCGGCCTGGGTCCCACTCGAGACGACGTGACCAAGCGGGTCGTCGCCGATCTCTACCAGTGGCCGCTCGAATTCGACTCCACGATCTGGGACACGCTGGTCGACCGGTTCGCCAAACTGGGCCGAACGGCTCCCGCCAGCAATCGGTCACAGGCGGAAGTGCCTCGCGGGGCCACGGTGCTCACCAATCGCTGGGGCACCGCCCCCGGCTTGTGGCTGGAAGGACCGCCGGGACTCACCATCATGCTGCCCGGTGTGCCCCGGGAGATGCGCGAGTTGATGCGCCACGAGGTGCTGCCCCGCCTCGCTTCGCGCGCCGGCACGGCAATCATTCGATCGCGCACCCTCAGGACGACCGGCGTCGCCGAATCCAAGCTGGCCGAAACGCTCGGGCCGGTGGAAGACGAGTTGAGGCCCCTTACGCTGGCCTACCTTCCGGGTGTGTTCGGCGTGGATCTCCGGGTGACCGCCTGGGGACTCGCGGAGGATGAGGCCCGCGAGCGGCTGGATGCCGCTGAACACCGGCTCCGGCAGTCGGCGGGCGAATGGGCCTACGGGACCGACGACGACGATCTCGCGGAGGTGATCCTGGGTCTCGCCCGACAGCGCCACTGGCATCTCGCGGTGGCCGAGTCCTGCACCGGTGGGTTGCTGGGTGGGCGGCTGACCGCCATCCCCGGAAGCTCCGAGGTGTTCGTGGGCGGAGTGATCGCCTACGACAACGCGGTGAAGACGCGGGAGTTGGATGTTTCAACCGACCTTCTGGCCGCCCACGGTGCGGTGAGTGAGGCCGTGGCCCGGGCCATGGTGGAGGGAGTGGCCCAGCGCTTCGGCGCCGAGTTGGCGTTGGCGGTCACCGGGATCGCGGGGCCCGACGGCGGCTCTCCGGAGAAGCCGGTGGGGACGGTGTTCGTCGCCTGGCGGGTGGGTCGCCGAGTGGGGGCCAACCGCGTCGCGCTTCCGGGAGACCGGAACGAGATCCGGGCCCGGGCCGCCCAAAGCGCCCTCTACCTCCTTTACCGGGCGCTTCACTCCACCTAGCTCCGCGAGAGAACTCCTGCCATTCTGGCCCCTCACGCGGGCCCATGGGTTGCTGTTATCTTCAAGCCCACGATCGAATCCACCGCCAGCCAACGAAGTGCTTGAAGGAGTAGGGGTTAGAGACGTGCAAAGAGGCGAGAGCGGCCGCCGGCCGGAGCCGGAAATCGTAGCGCCAAATGCCGAGACGGCGGTGGGAGACGAGGCCCAGTCGGCAGCGGGAGTGAGCGGCGTCCCGTTGGAGCCGACCTCCGAGGCGATCAAGCGCCTGGAGGCGGAGCGGGACGAATTGCGCGACCGCTATCTCCGGCTCGCGGCGGACTTCGACAACTTCCGGAAGCGCGCCGCGAAGGAACGCCTCGAGCTGGCCGATCGCTCGCAGGCCGGCCTCGCCATCAAGTTGCTCGACGTGCTCGACGATCTCGACCGGCTGGTGGCGGGGGACCAGGCCGCGGCCTCGAGCCCGATCCACCAGGCGATGGTGCTGATTGACAAGAAGCTCCGGAAGGAATTGGACGCTGCCGGCCTCGAGCGGATCGACCCGGTGGGCGCCCCATTCGATCCCACGCTGCATGAGGCGGTCTCCGTCGCGCCGACCGGCGACAAGAAGCTGGATCACACGGTGAGCGCCACCTTTCAAGCCGGTTATCGCTTCAAGGGCTCGCTGATCCGGCCGGCCCGGGTCCAGGTCTACTCGATCGAAGGGCACGCCTGACGGTGGCACGCGACTTCTATCAGGTGCTGGGAGTCCCCGACACCGCCACGGCGGAAGAGATCAAGAAGGCCTACCGCCGGCTCGCGAAGCAGTATCACCCCGACGCCAATCCCAACAATCCCTCCGCGGCCGAGCGGTTCAAGGAGATCTCGCAGGCGCACTCCACCCTCTCCGATGCCGACAAGCGGAAGCAGTACGATCAGATGCGGAAGTACGGGGCCTTCGATTCCGCGGCTCGGGGTCCGCGGCCGTCGGGCGGGGCGGGCGCGGGAGCGGCCCCCGAGGGGTTCGATTTCAGCGATTTCTCGGGCTTCGGACTGGGCGACATTTTCTCGTCGATCTTCGGACGGGCACGGCGGGAGGAGCCCCGGGAGGCGCTGGAGACCGTCGTCGAGGTGCCCTTCCGGGTCGCGGCGCTAGGCGGCAAGGTACCGGTGACCCTGCCGGTCACCGAGGCGTGCCGCACCTGCAACGGGAGTGGTGGAGCGCCGGGATCCAAGGTCTCCACCTGCCCCGAGTGCAATGGCCGGGGAACCGTGACCTTCGGGCAGGGGAGCTTCACGGTGAGTCGTCCCTGCCCCCGGTGTCGTGGCCGAGGGAAGATTCCCTCCGAGCCCTGCCCGACCTGTCACGGCAGTGGGGAGATTCACACCCAACGCACTGTCATGCTCACGGTGCCCCCAGCGACCGAGAGCGGAACCAAGGTCCGGCTCAAGGGCCAGGGTCAGGCGGGAGCGCCGGGCCAGCCACCGGGCGACCTCGTCGTCACCTTTCAGGTGGCCCCCGACCGGTTCTTCCAGCGCGACGGCCTCGATCTGATCTGCGAAGTCCCCATCAACTTCGCCCAGGCTGCCCTGGGCAGTCGCCTGCGGGTACGGACGGTGGAGGGGAAGAAGGTGGTGCTCCGGATTCCTCCCGGCACCCAGTCGGGACGGAAGTTCCGGATCAAGGAGATGGGCCTGGAGAAGGGCGGCCGCCGCGGGGATCAACTGGTCGAAGTCCAGGTGACGGTCCCCGAGCAGTTGACCCCGGATCAGCAGGAGCTTCTCAAGAAATTCGCCGAGTCCGCGAACTTGGCGCACTGAGGCGCCGACGCGATCAGCGGGTGGGAATCGGGTGTTCCCCGGTGATGGGGCGGACCGCTTCCCGATGGCTTTCGATCAGCAGCTTGTGGGTGGAGCGCTCCTGGGCCGGGCTCGGCGGGCGGCGCTGCACGTAGGCTCCATCGGGCATGAGGACCCACGCCTGACGGTTGTCTTCCAGCATGAACTCGAGCAGTTGTCTCACCAGGAGCCGCGACGCGGGATCATCGATCGGGGTTACTGCCTCGATGCGACGATCCAGGTTGCGCGGCATCCAGTCGGCCGAGCCGATATAGACCTCTTCCGATCCGCCGTTCAGGAAGTACCACGCGCGCGAATGCTCCAGGAAGCGCCCGATGATGCTGAGCACCCGGATCCGGTCGCTGATGCCGGGGAGGCCGGGCCGGAGGCAGCAGATGCCCCGGACGATCAGGTCGATGGTGACGCCGGTCTGTGACGCCTGGTAGAGGGCCCGGATGATCTCGGGATCCACGATGGCGTTCATCTTGGCGAGAATCCGGGCGGGCCGGCCGGCCCGGGCCTGCTCGGCCTCCCGGTTGATCATGGCGAGAATGCGCTCGCGCATCCCGCGCGGGGCCACGATCAGCTTGCGATAACCGGTCGGGGCGGCGAACCCGGTGAGGACGTTGAAGAGGTCGGTGAGGTCCGCGCCCAGGGCGGGATTGCTGCTCAAGAGACCGAAGTCGGTGTAGAGCCTCGCCGTCTTGGCGTTGTAGTTCCCGGTCCCGATGTGCACGTAGCGCCGCATGGTGTCCCCCTCGCGGCGGACCACCAGCGCCACCTTGGCGTGGGTCTTGAGCCCGGCGACGCCGTAGCTCACGTGTACGCCCGCATCCTCCAGCCGCTTGGCCCAGCTGATGTTGTTCTCCTCGTCGAAGCGGGCCTGAAGCTCCACCAGCACCGCGACCTGTTTCCCCCGCTCGGCGGCCTGCACCAGCAGCCGCGCCAGGTTGGAGTCTCCGCCGGTGCGATAGAGCGTCAGCTTGATGGCGACCACGTCGGGGTCGTCGGCGGCCGCCTGCAGGAATCGCTCGACGGTGCCGGCGAAGCTGTCGTACGGATGATGGACCAGGAGGTCTCCCTCCCGGATCACGTCGAAGATGTTCCGGTTGCTGCTCAGCGCCTGCGGCACCGCCGGATGGAACGGCGGGTCCTTGAGCGCGGGGAGGTCCAGCGCGGCCAGCGTCATGAGGTCCGCGCTGTCCAGCGGCCCCGCCACTTCGTAGAAGTCCTCGGGGGTCAGGGAGCTGGTGCCGGGTCCCTGCTCGGCGTTGAACTCGGCCAGCAGGACCTGGCGGATCGAGACCGGAGTGTTGGGCGTGACCTCGACGCGAACCACTTCGCCGAACCGGCGGTTGCGGACCTCCTCCTGGATCGCGCTCAGCAGGTCTTCGGCTTCGTCGTGATCGACCTGGAAGTCGGTATTCCGGGTGATCCGGAAGCAGTACCAGCCCAGGATCTCCACCCCGGGGAACAGCGCCTCGAGATTGGCGCCGATCAGCTGCTCCAGCGGCACGAAATGATTCTGCGACTCGAGCGGCACCCAGCGGGGGAGGAGCTTGGGCACCTTCACCCGCGCGAACCGTTCCTCGCCGTCGGCATCCCGGAGCACCACGGCCAAGGAGAGGCTGAGGTTCGAGATGTAGGGGAAGGGATGCGCGGGATCCACCGCCAGCGGGGTGAGCACCGGGAAGACGTTCTCCTGGAAGTACCGGTCCAGGTAGCGGCGATCGGCCACGCCAACTTCCGGGAGATCGCAAAGGTGCAAACCCTGTTCCGCCAGCCGGGGTCGGAGGTCGTTGAGGAGGCAATCGCTGTGCTGGCGCTGCATGACCCGCACTTCGGCGGCGATCGCCTTGAGCTGCTCCTCCGGGGTCATGCCGTCCGCGGTGCGCTCGCTATACCCGGCGCCCACCTGCTCTTTGAGGCCCGCCACCCGGATCTGGAAGAATTCATCGAGGTTGGAGCTGTAGATCCCGAGGAACTTGACCCGTTCCAGCAGCGGAGTTCGCGGATCCAGAGCCTCGACCAGTACCCGGCGATTGAACTCCAGCCAGGAGAGCTCCCGGTTGAGGTAGAGCGACGCCTGCTGAAGGTCCGGCTCCGCGGGTGCGGGGGCCGGAACGGCGGGCGTGGCGACAGGGGTAATGGCCGGCTGGGTGGTGGTCACGGGGTAATCATAGCATTGGCCGGAAGGGCCGGAAAGCACTTGAAATCAAGATGTTACACACGAGGGGCAAAGCCCTTTTGGCCGGCCGGAAAACAGACAGAGTTTCGTGGGCAGGTGACGTAAGTCACACAGCCACTGAGCTTAACGGGTCAGAAGGGGTGGCGTCTGACTGGGCGCTTTCTGACCCCCATTCAATGCCCGTTTCCGGCCTTTTAAGGAGACACCCCATGCCTTCGTTCCCCAGGAAATGCCTTGGCGGGGCCGGCCCGGCGGCGTTGGTCGCCCTGGTCCTGTCTGCCTGTAGCAGTGCAAGCACCACCCCCTCAAGCGGTGCCGAGACCATGTCGGATATGCAGGCCGATGTGGTCATCAGCGACGTGGACGAGGCGGCGGACTTCTCGACCGTTTCCGGGTCTGGAGCGGCCAATCTGATGGCCGGCCCAGCCGTGAACCCGGGTCTCACGCTGGCAGTGGCGGCCGCGTTTGGGCAGCAGTGCACGCCCGCTCCCGCCAAGTCTCCCACGGACCCGAGCAACGGCGACGCCGACCCGGTGCCCGATTCGGTCCGGTTCACCTTCGATCCGCCGTGCATTCTCTCCCGGCCCCTCCAGACCATTACCCGGAGCGGGATCGTAGACCTGCTGGATCCCACGCCGACCGTCACCGACTTCAGCCGGGAGGTGAAGTTCACCGACTTCACCAAGACCTGGGACCGGATCGTCTCGGGGAAGACCACCAGTGAGAAACGGAACGGCACCCGGGTGATCACCGGGGACGCCAACGCGCTGCAGCACAGCGTGACCGGGTTCCGCACCGATTACACCTTCAACAATGGGAGCACGGCGTCCCACGTGCGGACCTGGAGCTCGACCTTTACCGCGGACGTGCCGGGATCGATCCAGAACGACGCGCCGCTCCCAGATGGCACCTGGAATGTGACCGGTACCTCGACCTGGAGCCGTGGAAGCAAGAGCTGGGCGTTCAACGTCACCACCAATCCGGTACTCCACTACAACGCCTCGTGCGATACCGCTCCGCGGTTCGATGCCGGCGTCATGCACGTCGTGGTCACAGACAACCAGACCAACCAGAGCTACACGATCACCATCACCTTCGTCCCCGGTGATGGTGGCGTCGGTTGCGGAGACCCGCAGCGGGTGAAGTCCTGACGGGAGTTTGTTTGCGGGATGGCAGGAGTCTGGGAGAACCGAGGGCCCGGAGCCGGAAACGGCGCCGGGCCTTCGGGCTTAGAGCTTCCGCACCGTCACCTTGGTGGTTCCGACCAGGACGCTCAGGAACACACTGACCACGCCGATCACCAGGCCGCCCCAGAAGGCGGGCCAGAAGCCGTCGATATGGAAGGGAATCCCCAGCTTGGTGGACACCGAAGCTGTGGCCAGGAGCAGGAGCGCGTTGATGACCAGCGTGAAGAGGCCCAGCGTTACCAGGACCAGGGGACAGGTGAGAATGGTGAGCAGCGGGCGGAGCAGGGCATTCACCACGCCGAAGATCGCCGCTTCAACCAGCAGCGCGGCGGGTCCGCCCTCGAAGTGGATCCCTGGCAGGTAGGACACGACGAGGAACAGCGCCAGCGTATTGATCAGCCAGCGAATCACCACGTTGCGGAGGGCTCCCTCTCGCATGGCGACTCAGGGCCTGCGGGGAGCGGGGGAAGTGACGGGAGGAGCGCCGCCGAGGTATTCGTCCAGCCAGTCCAGCACGGTATCCCACCAGAGGCGCCGCGCCCGTGGCTGCAGGACCCAGTGGTCTTCGTCCGAGAAGGTCAGGAACTTGCCGCGCACGCCCCGGAGCCTGAGCGCGGTAAACGCCTGAAGACCCTCCGAGAGGTCCACCCGGTAGTCGGACTCCGAGTGGACGATCAGCATCGGGGTGGCCCAGTTGGCGACGTAATTCGCCGGAGACCACTTCTCCATGATCGCGCGCGCCGTAGGCGAGAGTTGAGATCCGCCGAATTCATAGATGGGACCCCATAGCTCATCGGTGGTTCCGGCGAAGCTGAGCGGATTGAAGATCCCGTCGTGCGCCACCAGGGTTTTGAATCGGTCGGTATGGCCGGCCAGCCAGTAGACCATGTAGCCGCCATAGCTGGCCCCGGCCGCCGCCAGACGATTCTTGTCCACGAAGGGGAGCGTCAGCAGGAAGTCCACGCCCTTCATCAGGTCTTCGTACGGGTAGTCGCCCCAGTGGCGAACTATGCTGTTGGTGAAGCTCTGTCCGTAGCCGGTGGAGCCGTGAAAGTTGATCGCCGCCACCAGGTACCCTCGCGCGGCAAATACCGCGTAGTTCCACCGCGGATGCCATTCGTCCCGCCAGGCGCTGTGGGGCCCGCCGTGAATCAGGTAGATCAGGGGGTACTTCTTGCTCTCATCAAATCCGGGCGGCTTCATGAGCCAGCCGGAGACCGAGTCTCCCAGCGCCCCGGCGTACTTGTAGGGATCCAGGGTACCGATGTCGAGGGCCTTGAACGCCTCGTCGTACAGCCTGGTCAGGGGGCGAGCCTGGCGCCCGTCGCCGGTGGCGACGTAGACCTCGGCCGGGTGGTTGGCGGTCTCGTGGAGAAAGGCGATCAGGTCTCCCTTGGCCGCGACCTGGAGCGAGGAATTCCATCCGTCTCCAATGACGCGGGTCCGCTTTCCGGTGGGGACGTCGATCCGATAGAAGTTCTGCTCACCTTGTTCTTCCACGACCGCCAGCAGCCCCTTCGCGTCGGGGAGCCAGGCCATGGCGGTCACGCTCTGGTCCCAGGTCGCGGTCAGCGGGATCCGGCGGCCGGTGGCCCGCTCGTAGAGCATCACCTGCTGGCGATCGTCCGCGTACCCGGGAATTGCGGTGGCCAGGTAGGCGATGTAGCGGCTGTCCGGAGAGTAGGCCGGACTGTGGTCGTTAGCCTGGCTGTTGGTGATCGGCTGACGTCCGGTGCCATCGGGGCCCATCACGAAGATGTCGTTGTTGGTGCTGGTCGCGGTCGAAGAATCCGGGTTGAGCACCACCGCGATCTCGGTGCCGACCGGGGAGACCGCGAACCCCCGCCCGATCAGCGCGAGGGAGGGCACGTCCCGATCGGCCGGGGTGATGTCGGTGATCTGCCCGTCCTTGAGCACCAGGCGAAAGATGTGCTGGCGCCGGCCCACTCTCCATTCATTCCAGTGGCGATAAAGCAGCGAGGTCCAGATCCGTGCGTTGACCGGGTACTTCTCGGTCCGGCGATCCACTTCGCTGGTGTCGGGCCACTTGAGGTCCGACATGAAGAACAGGCTCTTTCCGTCGGGTGACCACTGAAAATCCAGGACCCCCGAAGGGAAGCTAGTGACCCGCAGGGGCTCACCGCCCCGGATCGGAAGCTGCCAGATCTGAGGCGCGCCGTCCCGGGTGGAAATGAATGCCAGCGTCTTTCCGTCGGGCGACCACCGTGGGGCCCGGTCGCTCCCGCCTCCGCTGGTGGCCTGCCAGGTGTCTCCCGAACTGACCTGGGCCAGCCAGATCTTGGTCACGGTCCGGTCGTCGGTCAGGGACGGAGTGCCGATCGTGTACGCCACCAGTTGACCGTCGGGGGAGATCTGCGGCTCGGCGATGGTCTTGAGCATGACAAATTCGTCGATACCCAAGGCATGCTTGACCTGCTGGGCGAGCAGTTGGGGGGAAGACAGGCAGAGCAGGCCGACGGCCGCGAGCGCGGCGATGGTCCCTCGATCCCGGCGGCCCGTCTCCCGACCGGGAGAGGGGCACGGTGGTCTCATTCGATGACCCCGCCGCCCAGGACTCGGCCGGTCGACTGGTAGAGCACTCCCGACTGGCCCGGGGTAATGGCCCGGGCCGGCAGGGCGAGGGCCAGGCTCAGGGTGTCGTCGGTGCGGCCGACCACCGTCGCGGGGACCGCCTTGGCGCGATAGCGAACCTGCACTTCGCAGCTGTCGCCGGTCTGGAGCGGCTCGCTCAGCCAGTTGATCTCGCGGAGCCGCACGGCATGACCGGCCAGCTCGTCCGCGGTGCCCAGCACCACTTCGCGGCTCTCGGGTCGGATCGCGACCACGTACATCGGCTCGGCGAACCCTCCCGGCAGCCCGCGACGCTGTCCGATGGTGAAGCGGGCGAAGCCCTGGTGCTCACCCACCACCGCGCCGGCGCTGGTCACCAGGGGACCCGGTCGGAGCGCGGGGGCGTCGGTGGGGAGGTGCCGCTGCAACACTCCCACGTAATCGTCATCGGGCACGAAGCAGATCTCCACCGACTCCGGCTTGTCGGCGGTGGGGAGGCCGAGTCGCCGGGCGTAGGCCCGGGTCTCCTGCTTGGTCAGGTTGCCCACCGGGGTCAGCATCCGCGCCACCACGGCCCGGTCGATCCCCCAGAGGAAATAACTCTGGTCCTTCACGGGGTCGGCACCGCGGTAGAGTCCTCCGTCTCGACTCACGGCATAATGGCCGGTGGCGAGGTAGGCGCAATCGAGCGCGTCCGCGTGCGCCAGGAGATCCCTGAACTTGGTGAACGAGTTGCAGCGGACGCAGGGAATCGGCGTACGCCCCTGGCTGTACTCGCTCACGAAGTTCTGGATCACGTGGAGATTGAACCGGTCCTCGAGATTCAACACGTAGTGCGGGATGCCCAGCTTGTGGGCGACGTTGCGGGCATCCTGGATCGAGTCCAGCGAGCAGCATGGACGGTCGGGGACCGAGTCGCCGTAACAGAAGAGCTTCATGGTGGCGCCGACCACCTCGAAGCCCTGCTCGACCAGGTGCGCCGCGGCGACCGAGCTGTCGACTCCGCCCGACATGGCGACCAGCACTCGCTCAGGCACGGCCCAGGGTCTCCGCCAGTCGCCGCACCTTGGCGACCACTCGAGGGAACACCTCCGCCACTCCGTCGATATCCGCGGGAACCGATTCCCGCCCCAGGCTGAAGCGAACGGCACCCAGCGCCAGCTCGCGCGGGACTCCCATCGCGGTGAGCACATGGGACGGCTCCGCCGCGCCGGTCGAGCAGGCGGACCCTCCCGAGGCCGCGATGCCGGAGAGATCGAGGTGCATCAGCAGGGCCTCGCTGTCGGCGCCGGGGACCGCCACGTTGAGTACGTGGGCCGCCCGTGGTGCACCCTTGCCGGTAATCGAGATCCCCGGCACCGCTTCGGTGAGGCGCTGCTCGAGGGCATCGCGAAGGGCGCCCAGGCGGGTCGACTCGTCGGCCTGGTGGGCGGCTGCCAGCTGGGCCGCGCGGCCCAGGCCCACGGCGCCTGCCACGTTCTCGGTCCCCGGCCGGATCCCGTGCTGCTGCCCGCCGCCGTGAATGATGGCCTCCACCACCTTGCGATCGCGCACCACCAGGGCGCCGATACCCTTGGGCGCTCCAATCTTGTGGCCGGAGATGGTGAGCAGCGCGCAGCCCAGCTGTCGGAAGGAAACGGGCACCTTGCCGAAGGCCTGTACCGCGTCGGTGTGAAAGGCGGCCCCTGCGGCAGCGCAGCGGGCGGCGATCTGGGCCACCGGCTGAATCACCCCGGTCTCATTGTTGACCCACATCACCGAGACCACGGAGAGTCCGTCGGGGAGAGCGGCGTCGAGCGCGGCCAGATCGAGGAGGCCCTGCCTGTCCACGGCCAGCAGCACCTCCTCGCCGCCGAGATGGTGGACCTGGTGGGCTGCGGCCAGGATCGCCTTGTGCTCGGTCTGGGCGACGGCGGCGCGCATCGGTCGACCCTGGGAGCGGCTGGCCAGACAGGTGCCGAGCAGGGCCAGGTTGTCGGCCTCGGTGCCGCCGGAGGTGAAGACCACCTGGTTGGTGTCCGCACCTACCGCGGCCGCGACCTGCTCCCGCGCCTGCTCCAGAGCGGCGCGCGCCGCCCGTCCGAATCGGTGGGCGCTCGAGGGGTTGCCGAACCCCTCGGCTCCCAGGTGGGGTAGCATCGCCTCGAGTACCTCGGGGCGTACCGGGGTCGTGGCCGCGTGGTCGAGATAGATCGCCGCTGGCATGCGGCCAAAGATAATGGCCCGTCAGGCGATGGCCATGATGGCCCCGGCGAAGCGGTTAGAGGCTCTGGACTCCGAGCTTGACCACGTCGTCCACCAGGACCGTCTCGTGGCTGAAGAACGGCTCCCCGTAACGGACCCGGATCAGGGATCCATAGTGGGCGTTCTGGACCTCCACCAGGGAGTAGAGGTCCTGCCCGGTGGGAAAGATTTCGCCCGCGCTGGTGGCACCATCGAACTGACTCGCGTAGCACCGGATAGCGGCCAGCTTCTGATCGAACTGCTGGCTCACGTCCACCACGAAGGTCGGCTTGACCGGGTCCTCCCGGTAGGCGAGGGCGTAAAGGATCTTGAACGGCCGATGCGGCTTGCCATCCGCCTCGTACTTGGCCAGCCCCGCCAGGTAGCAGGAATCCCGCCCCAGCTCGCTCGCGATCCGATGGTCGGGGTGTCGCCCGACCGGGAAGGGCAGAATCACCACGCGGGGAGCGAAATGCCGGATCTGTTCGACCACCACGCGCCGAGCCGCTTCCGAGTTCTCCAGATGCGCGTCGGGCAGGCCCGCGTTCCGGCGTTCTCCCACTCCCAGGATCTGGGCGGCCCGCTCGGCCTCTTCGGCTCGAATGGCGGCGCTGCCCCGGGTGCCGGTTTCTCCGGCGGTGAGGTCGAGGATTCCGGTCCGGTATCCGGCGTCGGCCGCCTTACGCAGCGTCCCGCCGCAGGTCAGCTCGACGTCGTCCCGATGGGCGGCAAGCGCGAGGATGTCGATAGGCATGGGTTTAGTCCAGTAGTACTGAGTTCTGGGTACTGAGTACTGAGTCCCCTCCACCCCGGCCCTCAGTACTCAGTACGCAGTACTCAGTACTCGCTCTATTCGTGTCTCAACGCCTCTACCGGATCCATCCGGGCCGCCCGGTTGGCGGGGTAGAGGCCGAAGGTCAGGCCAATCAGGATCGACACGATCGTGGCCAGCACCGCGCTCCAGATGGGCACGGCGGACTCGAGCTTGAGGAAATATTTCAGCAACTCGCCGGCCCCGAGTCCCGCTGCGACGCCGAGCAGGCCGCCGAGCAGGGTGAGTGTGGCGGCTTCCACCAGGAATTGCCAGAGGATCTCCCGCTTGGTGGCGCCCAGCGCCTTGCGCAGCCCGATTTCCTTGGTGCGGTCGGTCACCGAGACCATCATGATCGCCATGACCCCGATGCCGCCGACCAGGAGCGCCACGCTGGAGAGGGCGACCATCACCGCGAAAAAGGCGCTGGTCAGACTGGAGACGGTATCGAGGATCTGGTCCTGGGTGATCAGATCGAAAGTGTTGGGCTGGCCCGGTCGCAGCCGGCGTTCGCGCCGCAGGGCGACCGTGGCCAGGTCGTGCGCGCGGGGCGCCGGTACTCCCGACCGGGGCTTGACGCTGATGAAGAGCGCGTTGGTTTCGTCGTACCGGTAGTTCTCCCGCACGGTCTCGAAGGGGATCACCGCTCCGATCTGCTGGCCGGGCGGCTCGAAGATGTTTTCCGGTCGCTTGTAGATCCCGATGATTCGCAGCGCCCGGCCGCCGACCCGCACATACTTCCCGAGCGGATCGATGCTGCCGAACAGGTGGTCGGCGGTCTCGGCCTCCAGCACCACCACCATGTCCCCGCTCATCTCCGATCGGGTGAAGAACCGACCCGAGAGCATGGTCCCGCCAAGGATCTCCATGTAGTGCTCGTCGGCGCCGTAGACCGTGAGCAACTGGGTCCGGACTCCCTGGTACTCGAGGCGCGCGAAGATCTGCACCCACATCGCCGCGTAGCCGATCTCGGGTACCCGCCGCAGCGCCTCCGCATCGGGCTCGTCGAGCACCGGCCGGATCCGCACCTCATAGGGCAACCGGTCGGGATTGAGCGGGGTCTGCGAGAAATAGCGCATGACGTAGAACACCGTCGGGCCGGCGGTCTCCATGGCATTGAAGATCTGGGTCCGGATCCCTTCCACGATCGAGGCCATGGCCATCACCGTGGTCACCCCGATCACCACGCCCAGAATGGTCAGCGCGGACCGGAGCTTGTTGGAGCGCAGGGAGTCGAACGCGATCGCGATCCCTTCGGCCACGTTGCGGAGGATCACGGCTTACTCCACCCGCAGGGCCGCGATCGGATCGAGCCGGGCAGCCCGGGTCGCGGGGTAGACGCCGAAGACGATGCCGGTGCCGGCTCCCAGGGCCAGCGCCACGATGACCGACCAGAGGGTGATCCGCGCCGGCAGCGGAGTGGCCTCGGCCACCAGTTCGGCCAGTCCCCACCCGGCGATCACGCCCTGGATCCCGCCCAGCGTGGAGAGCACCACCGCCTCGATCAGGAACTGGCGCCGGATGTCGCGACGGGTGGCGCCCAGCGACTTCCGGATCCCGATCTCGCGGGTCCGCTCGTTCACGGACATCAGCATGATGTTCATGATCACGATCCCGCCCACAATGATGCCGATGCAGACCACGGCCGGGATGACGGTGAAGAGCACCTGGGTCAGACTCTGCCAGAAGCTGACCAGCGCGTCCGCCTTGTCCACGGTGAAGTCGTTGGCCTCGCCGGGGTGAAGCCGGTGCGCGATCCGCATTGCCTCTTCGGCGCGACCCATCGCCGCCGGGATCGCATGCGCGTCAGCCACCTTGACCGAGATGGTGGTGGTCTTTCGTCGCCCGAACATCGCCTCAAAGGTGGAGAAGGGAATCATGGCGAAGCCGTCGAACGACTGGCCCAGCACCCGCCCCTTCTTGGCCACCACGCCTTTCACGACGACTTCCCGCCCGTCGATCCGGATGTGGCGCCCGATGGCCCGCTCGGGGGCTCCGAACAGCTTGTCCGAGACGTCGTAGCCGAGGACCGCCACGGCGCGTCGCTCCCGGACGTCGGTATCGGCCAGGGGGTCGCCGGCGGCGAAGCGGTAATCCTGCACGATCTGGTAGGGCGGGGTCACCCCGAACACCAGGACGTCTCCCACCGTCCGGTCCCGGTACGTGATGTCCCGCTGTGGGGTTGGCCATCCCGATTGGATCGAGACCGCCTCCGCTTCGGGCAGAGCGGCGGCGACCGCCTCCGCGTCCTCGCGGGTGATGATGGGCCGCTTCTGGATCGCCAGCCATTCCTGGTCGTCCACCAGCCCCACGGCGATCGGCGTCCGTCTGACCTGAAAGGCGTTGGTCCCGATCACCGCCCCGGTGATGTTCTCCTTCACGTAGGAGTTCATCCCCTGGATGATGGCCACGACCGCCACCAGGAAGGCGACCGAGACGATGATTCCGAGGAGCGTGAAGAACGAACGCAGCTTGCTGCTGGCGATGGCCTGCACCGCCAGGCGGAAGGCTTCGCCAAGAGGCATACGGGGAAGATAAAGCGTGACCGGCACGAACGCCGGAACCGCGAAGGTTCAACCCCGGAGGCGGTTTCTCCTCCGGGTGGTTTCTTCAAGCGCTACTCGTATCGCAACGCTTCCACCGGATCCATTCGGCTGGCCCGGCCGGCCGGATAGAGTCCGAAGCAGATGCCGGTAATGATCGAGGCGACTACGGCCGCGACCACCGACCAGAGGGGGACTGCGGCTGGAATCGGGGTGAACGAGTGGATGCCCCAGGCGATCAGGCCGCCCATGATCATGCCGATCGTCCCGCCGATCAGGGTCAGCGTGGCGGCCTCGACCAGGAACTGGAACATGATCTCGCGTCGAGTGGCGCCCAGCGCCTTCCGAACTCCGATCTCGCGGGTGCGCTCGGTGACCGAGATCATCATGATCGCCACCACGCCCACCCCGCCCACCATGAGCCCTACGCTGGAGAGCGCCAGCATCACGACGAAGAAGCCCGCCGTGATCTGGTTCCAGGTGTCGAGCAGCTTGTCCTGGGTCACCAACGCGAAGTTGTTGTCCTGCCCGGGGCGCAATCCACGCTTGGTCCGGAGGGCCGCGGTGACGGCGTCCTCGGCCTCGAGCACGGTGGCGGTCTCGGTCGGGCTGACCGCGAACATCATCCAGCCCTTCTGGAATTCCGCCACCTTCACGAAGGCGGAGTGGGGGATCACGACCTTGGGAGTATTGGTGTTGCCGAAAAGGCTCTGCGGTTCGAAGTAGAGTCCGACCACCTCGAAGGGTTGTCCGAAGATCTTGATGGTCTTGCCGACTGCGTCCTGGCTGCCGAACAGGTCTTCCGCGGCCTTCTGGTTGATCACGGCCAGGTGCGCGCCGACCGCCTGCTCGAGGTCGGTGAAGTTGCGGCCGGAACTGAGCGACCCGCCAACCACCAGGATCCAGCTCGAGCTGAACCCGACAATCTCCACGCCCCGGATCTTGGTTTCCTCGAAGCTCACCGGGCCGTTGGTGCTCTCGCGCCAGGTGACGCTGCGGACGGCGGGGAGTCGGCGTACGACTTCCGCTTCTGCCACGGTGAGCCAGGGGTTCCGCCGCCAGGGCTCGGTCTCTTCGGTCCCGTCGGACACGTTGATCCCGCCCTGGAAGAACCGCTCCACGAAGAAGGTCTTGGGGCCCAGGGTCTCGATCATGCCGGCCACGCTCCGGTTGACCCCTGTGATGGCCGACGCCATGGCGATGACCACCATCACGCCGATGGCGACTCCGAGAATGGTCAGGGCGGCGCGGACCTTGTTGGCCCGCACCGAATCCAGGGCGATGCCGACGCCTTCAAACACTCGGCCGATCTGCATGGGTTACTCCGCTCGCAGGGCGACGATGGGATCCAGCTTGGAGGCTCGCAACGCCGGGTAGACTCCGGCGATGATGCCCACCACCATGCCCAGCATCACCGCCAGCCCGATCGACCAGGGGGCCACCGCGGCCGGCAGAGGGGTAAGGGCCCGCACGGCGAAGGCGAGCGCGATCCCCAGTCCGATGCCGACGATGGCGCCGACCGTCGAGAGCGTGGCGGATTCGACGATGAATTGCGCCAGGATGTCGCTCCGGCGGGCGCCCAGCGCCTTGCGGATTCCGATCTCCCGGGTGCGCTCGGTCACCGCGACCAGCATGATGTTCATGATCACGATGCCGCCCACCACCAGCGAGATGGCCACGATGGTGGGGAGCAGCATGAAGAGGACGCGCGAGATCTTGTCCCAGAATCCCAGCGCGCTCTCCCCGGTCACGATGAAGAAGTTGTTGTCCTGCCGCGGGCGCAGCTGCCGAACCACCCGCATCAACGCCTCGGCTTCGGTGATCGACGCGTGCATGGACGGGATGTCATCGGCCTTGGCCCACAACTCGTGCACGATGTTGGGCCCGCAGAGGTCACGGCGCGCGGGAGAGGTGAAGGGCACCACGACGAAGCGGTCGAGGGAGAGGCCGAACAGGGTGCCCTGCCGCTCGGCGACCCCCACGACCCGGTACGGCAGATCGCCGATCTCGATCGACTTGTCGACGGGATCCACGCCCGGGAACAGCTTCTGCGCCACCAGGTCCCCGATCACGGTGACCGGGACTCCCGTCCTGGATTCCTGCGCGGTGAAGCTCCGGCCGCTGGCAATGTCGAGGTTCTTGATCCGGAAGTAGGCCTCGTCAGCGGCCCGGATCTCCGCGCTCCGGGTCCACAGGCTGCCGCGCTGGATCTTGATGTTGTCCTCGAAACAGGTGCGGGCCCAGATGGTAGGCGTCTGGACCCGATCGGCCAGGAAGGCGGACTCGCGATAGTTGACCCGGGGCCGCTTCAGCCACTCGCGCCAGGTGTCGTCGGGAACGTCTTCGGCGTTGAAGTCGTTGAAGCGCCGGACCTCGTACGCGTTGACCCCGATCAGCTTGTTGGCGAAGCGGTCCTGCATGTAAACGTTCATTCCCTGAATCACCGAAATGGTGGCGATCAGGAAGGTGACGCCGATCAGGACCCCGATCAGAGAGAAGAAGCTCTTGAGCTTTTGCGCCCGGATGGCGCCCAGGGCCAGCCAAACCGCTTCGAAGACCGGCACGTCAGGCCGCCGCCTTGACCGGCGCCGAGTCGCTGTCCACCCGGCCGTCCCGCAATACCACCAGCCGCTGGGCGCAGGCGGCGATCGAGGGCTCGTGCGTCACCACCACGATGGTCTGCCCCTGGGTCTGGAGATCGGCGAAGACCTTCATGATCTCGTCACTGGTCGTACTGTCGAGGTTGCCGGTCGGCTCGTCGGCCAGCAGCAAGGACGGCCGGTTCACCAGCGCCCGCGCGATCGCCACCCGCTGCCGCTGCCCGCCCGAGAGCTCGCTGGGACGATGGGAGGCCCGCTGCGCCAGGCCGACCCGCTCGAGGGCCTGGCGGGCCCGTCGAGTCCGCTCGGGGGCCGGCACTCCGGCGTAGATCAGGGGCAGCTCGACGTTGTGAAGCGCGGTGGCGCGGGGCAGGAGATTGAAGGTCTGAAAGACGAAGCCGATTTCACGATTGCGGACCCGGGCCAGCGCCTCGTCCGACATCCGGCTCACCTCCTGGCCGTTGAGCCAGTACTCGCCGTCGGTCGGGGTATCGAGGCAGCCGAGCAGGTTCATCAGGGTCGACTTGCCGGACCCCGAGGGGCCCATGATCGCCACGTACTCGTTCCGCCTGATGAGCAGGTCGATTCCCCGCAGTGCGAGCACCGCCTCCCCGGCCATGGGGTAGGCCCGTTGCAGGTTGAGGGCCTGGATCACCGCATCGCTCATGACTTCTTGGCTCCCTTGGTCGTGTCGCTGGTGGTCTGCTTGACCCGGGAACCGTCCTTGAGGTCGCGAATGGTCTGATAGGGACCGGCCACGACCGTGTCTCCGGACTGCACCCCGCTCAGGACCTCGAAGTACTCGTCGCCCGCGATACCGACCTTGACCGGCTTGAAGTTGGCGACGCCCTGCGTGACCACGAAGACGCCCTCGGTCTCCTTCTTCTTCCCGCCGCGCGTGGTGTCCCGCGGGGCCGATTCGCTGGAAACCGGCGTGTTGTCCCGGACGGTGAGGGCGATGATCGGAATGCTCAGGACGCCGGTCCGGGTGTCGGTCACCACCCGGGCGGTGCAGCTCAAGTCGGGCCGGATATCGGCGGGCGGCTTCTGGAGCGTGACTTCGACGTCGAAATCGACCGCCCGGTCGCTGGTGCCCGTGGTAGACTGCCCGGCCGCCAGCTTGGCGCTGTTCCCGATCTTGGTCACGTGACCCAGAAAGGTCGTGTCGGGGAAAGCGTCGATCGAGACGTCGACCGAGTCTCCGACGCTCAGGCGAACCACGTCGGTCTCGTCGACCTGCACCTTGGCCTGGATGACGGACAGATCGGCGATGGTCATCAGCAGGCCGGTTTCCTTGGAGAAGGTGCCGGGGACCGCCACTTCGCCCTCTTCCACCGCCAGCCGCACTACTCGTCCCGCAATAGGTGATACGATGGTCGTCTTGCGCAGGTTACTCTGGGCCTCCTCCAGGGCGGCCCGGGCCTGGTCCACGGAGGCTTTGCTGGAGTTGTAGTTCGCGATGGCGACGTCGTAGTTGGTCTGGGCCGTTTCAACTTGTTCCTTGGACACCAGGTCGGTGCCGCTCTTCTGCAGCTCGAGCGCCCGGTCCAGGAGCCGCTTGGCCTGATCGCGGTTAGCCTTGGCTCGGATCAGGTCTCCCTCGCTGCCGGCCAGCAACGCCTTCTGCCGGGCGACCAGGGCGTCGTACTGGGCCGGGTCGATCTGGATCAGGAACTCTCCCTTCTTGACCAGGTCCCCTTCCTTCACCCCGATCTTGGTGATTCGGCCCTGGATATCCGAGCTGACATCCACCTGGGTCTGCGCCTTGATCTTCCCGCTGGCGGTGACCACCGCGACCAGATCCCGGGCGGCAACTTTCTCCATTCGGACCTCGACCGCCTTCTTCCCCTTCTTGGCCGCAGTCAGGCCGATCACGCCCCCGACGAGAACGACCAGAATCGTGGCGACCAGGCCCAGTTTCATCCGACGGGACATGCGTTCCTCTCTAGCGAAGGGGTCGGCCGACGGCGGCTTCGAGCGCCGTCAGGGACTTGTGGTAGATGTACACCGCATTGACGTAATCGCCTTCGGCCCGCTGCACCGCGTTCTGCGCATCGGAGACTTCGAGCGAGGTGCCGCTCCCGAGCCGGTAGCGGTCTTGAGCCAGGCGGAGCTGATCCCGCGCGGCTTCGCGGTTCTTGGTCTGGACCCCGATTGCCTGATAGGCGCTGATCAAGGTAAAGAGACGGGATTCCACGTCGGCCCGGACCTGGAGCCCGCGGGCCCGGACGATCTCCTGCGCATCCTCTTCCTGGGCCCGCGCCTGGGCGACGTGCAGGTTCCGGTTGAAGCCGTCCCAGATCGGCAGCGAGATCACGAATTGGGCTGTGAACGGCTGCGAGGTGAAGTGAAACGGGAACATGTTGTTGGCCGACTTGGTCTTGTTCAGCAGCGTATCGCTCAGGGCGGTCCCGGTCGAGTTGAGCCCCGCGTAGGCGTTACAGTCCGGGATGATCCCGCCGTTGGCCCACGGTGGCTCCGGCAGGCTCTGGGCCGGTAAGCCCAGGATGATGTCGTTCTGGAAGTTGCAGTTGGAAGCAGTGGCCTGAGCCTGGGTGGTGGACTGGCTGATCAGCAGGCCCTCATCGGTGAAGTGTTGGGTGTACCCGCTCCAGCCCGCCCGCACCGACAAGCTCGGCCAGTACTCCCGCTTGGCCGAGCGCACGGTCAGCGAGGCGGCGCGGCTCCGGGACTTGAGGGCCTTGAGTGAAGGGTTCTGTTCGGCGGCGAGATCGAGGAGCTGATCCAACTGGTAGTCCGGCTGCGTCACCGGGAAGGTATCGGGCAGCACGACCTGGTCGACCGACACCGGTGGCACCACCCCGATTCTCCGGAACAGCTCGATCCGCGAGGTACGCTGAGCCTGCTGGGCCCGGAGCAGGTCGAGTTCGGCCTGGCCCACCTGGACCTCGGCCTGCCGGACTTCGATGAGGGTTCCCTGACCGACCCGGTACTTGGCGTTGGCCAGATCCAGGAAATTCTTATTGCGCTCCAGCTGCTGGCGACTCACGTCCACCTGGGCGTCGGACTGGAGTGCGTCCAGGTACTGGATAGTGACGTCTGCTCGGAGGACTACGTCCTGGTTCGCGATGTCCTCATCGGTGGCCTGGCGGTTGGCCTTCTGAAGTCCCGGCGCCGTGAGGCGAGGCCCATCCAGCTGCCAGTTGAACCCGGCTGAGTAGCCGGAGCCGACCTGGGCCGAGCTGGGAACGATTAGTCCGTTGCCGAAGTTGTTGCTCCCGGCGCCGGTGTAGTTCATGTCACCGCTCACGCCAAAGGTGGGCGTCAGATTCCCGTAAGCGGTCCGGACCTGCCAGTTGGCCGGGTCCAGATTATTGAGGGTCTGCTTGTACTCCGGGTTGTTGGACTGTGCCAGTCGCAGCGCCTCCGCCAGGGTGAGGGCTACGGGCGTACCACCGGAGACCGACGGACTGGGCGCCTGGCCCCGGGCGACGGTCGCCACGAACGAGAGGAGCACGACGAGGCTCGGCCAGCGACTCATGGGTGCGTCCTTCACTGATGGATGGTGGATTGGCCGCCGCCCCTACGAGACGGGGTCGGCGTGAGTTTCAGCTTGCGACGCTACGTCCTAGTTACAAAGATTCACAACGGGTTACGCCCACTTGAGTCTAGCGCAGGCGTGTGGCTTCCATGCCGGAAGCGGGAAGCTCGATGCGGGAGAGGTGACCCTGGGCATCGATGTAGATCCGTCCCTCGACGTCCCCTGTAAGACGAATGACTTGGAACTGGGCACCACCCTGATTAACCGGCTGCCTGTCCCTGATGGCGGTAAAGCGGACCCGGCGTCCGGTACGGGGATAGATCCCAGTGAGCTTGGCTCCTGTCTCGGTGGCGGCATCCACCGCTGGGAGGAAGAGCGAGAACAGGCTGTCATCCAGAACGATGATGCCTGGTCCGCCCGGGAACTCGCGAGCCGCCTCCGAGGTTCGGCCAACTGAGCGCACCGTGACCCGGCCGGCGGTCCCACTGGCATACATTTGAGTCGAGCCCTGCGGGCCCCGGGTCACGAGCTGGAAATGGAAGACGCCGGCATCGAGCAGCTCCAGCGTGGCTCGAATTTCGGACACGGGTCGTGCCTCCGGATAACGGGCGGAGGCGATCACACTATCGCCTGCGGGTCGGCCCGGTTGAGCCGGTCGAACCAGGAAATCCTCGTGGCCGATTTCGTGGCCAGCCTGCTGAATGAGGAGTGTGCCCCGGTCCGCTACCTGAGCCGATAGTCCGCGACCCTGAACCATGAGCCAAGCCGCGAGCCAGACAGCGCGTCGACGCCAAGTGCTGGGCATGGGATCTCACCGGAGCTGGAGAGGATGCGAGCCGCTTTAAACCTATATCGGGTGAGGGACTTGGCAATTTGAGCTGGCCTCGGCGTTGGTGGCTCGCCGCGGTGGCCCTGGCCGCGGTCGCGGCGGGCGAGTGGCTGCGGGACCCGGGATGGCTGGCGGCCATCCTTACCGGGACGGCCGCCGCGGCGGCGCTGCTGGGTTTCCGCCGCGCGGGTCGTAACGGGGAAGCACCCCTCATCCGCTTGGCGCTCTTCCCGGTCCTGGCCGCATTGGCACTGTCCTCGGTGGCGGTCCAATGGCGGCTGACTGCGATCGAGCACCGCTGGTCCGCCCTGCGTGAGCGGGAGCTGGGGAGCGCCACCCGTACGCTGTCGCTGCGCCTGGATGAGGCGGTGCTGGCCGCCCGGAGGCTGGCCGATGAGGCCGTGCTCGCCGCGGCCGGCAACCAGGGCCAGGCCTTCATCCATCTCGAGCGAGCCACCAGCGGATCGGGTCCCGAGCTAGCCGCCGTGGTGCTGGACAGCGACGGTGCACCGTGGGCCTGGGCGGGTCGGCATTGGGAGCGCCCCCGGACGGGTGGCGACTCCGTCGAATTTCGGTCGAACGCGTACTGGGCGGGCCTCGAGCTGCGTCGCCCGGCACCACTGGGACGGACGGTGGAAGTCGAAGTCCTGCTCTGGTCCCATCCACTGCTCCCGGTACAGACCCGGTCGTTCGCGGAATTGTTCCGGCAGGAAACCGATGTGCGGCTCCAGTTCGAGCCCGCGGCCGAGGCGCGAAACGGTTCCGAGCTGCTTCTCTATTCACCGAGGGGAGCGACTCAACCGTGGCTGGCCGTCCGCGCGATTCCGCCCGAGCAGGGGGCGGCAAAGGAAAGCGCCCTCCAGCGCGGCCGGGAGCTGGTCGCCTGGAGCCTGATCCTGGCACTCGGTCTGGCCCTTCTCCTGGCCAAGGCCATGCCGGAGCGCTACGGGCTTCTCCTCATCCTGCTTTGGGTCGCCGGGCGCTCGCCTCTTGGACCGGCGCTCAAGCTCGATCCTCTCTTCTCGCCGGCCACCTATTTCCATCCGCTCCTGGGACCGCTCTCGGCATCGGCGGGAGTCCTCGCCATGGCGGGAATCATTGCGACAGCGGCGGGGATTTCGGTCTGGGAGCGCGGACTGCGCCGCCAGCCCTGGACCATCGCGCTGGGAGCGACGTTGCTGCTGGCCGCGCCCTACCTGATCAGCGAGCTGAGCCGGGGGATCACGCCACCTGCCGGTGGGGTGCGATCGGGACTCTGGTTGACGTGGCAGATGGCGATGGTGTTCCCGGCGGCGGCCTGCGTCGCCGTGGCCGCGGCCCTGTTCCGAGGGAGCGCCGAGCGGGATCCGCCCGCCTGGCGAGCGATACTCGGGGCCGTTCTCGCGATTCTGATCACGCTGGCGGGCGTGGCCCTGTACGGGCCGGGCCGGGGCTGGCGTGACTTCGATTGGTATCCGCTGCTGTGGGCGCTGCCGCTCTTCCTGGTGGCCCTGCCGGCGCCGCGGTGGGCGATGGTCGCCGGCCTGGGTCTCGTGGCGGGGAGCGCCGCCGCGCTGGTCACCTGGGGTGAGGATCTCAACGGGCGGCTCCAGGTCGCCGCGCGAGACGTGGCCAGCCTGGGCGGGGCCGAGGATCCGATCGCAATTCCGGTGCTGCAATGGTTCGGGGACGAAGTACGGAGCGCACCGGCCCCGACTTCTGCGGCCGAGCTGTTCACGCTCTGGCGAGGGTCCCGCTTGCAGGAACAGGACTATCCCGCGCGCCTGGCACTCTGGTCGTCGGGCGGAGCTCCGCAGGCGGAGCTGGACCTGGATTCGCTCGACGTACCTGGTTCCGTGGTCTCCGCACTGGTCCGTGGCCTGGAACCGACCACGACGCAGGAAGTGATTCCGATGCTCCGGGTGCCGGGGATGCACTATCTCCTGCTCGAGCGACTGAGCACCGATCGCGTGCTCACGGTGGCGATCGGGCCCCGCTCCCGGCTCATCGTTCCCGATCGGTTGGGCCGGCTGCTGGAGGCGCCCCCCGGCGGCGAGCCGCCTTACGAGCTCTCACTCTCGCCGCCGGCGCCGGGCACCGCGGCCGACAGTGGCGCGCTCCACTGGAGCCGGGATGGCTGGGCATTGCGCAGCGATCGGCGTCTGCTCTTGCCCGGCGGGAGTCGGCACGTCTACGCCCAGCTCGATCTCCGAGGGCCGGTGCCCTTGCTGGTCCGGGGCGCGCTGGTGGTGCTGGCCGATACCGCGATCCTGAGCCTCCTCTGGTGGCTGGTGATGGGCGGTGGCGATTCGAGACGTCCCTCCCCGCTCAGCGTGGTCTGGCGAGGAGTCTCGCGATCGTTCCAGGGACGGCTCGCCGTCACCCTCGCGCTCTTCTTCATCATCCCGGTGGCGGGATTCACCGCCTGGAACCTCGCGCGCCTTCGAGTCGACGCTCAGCGCGGGCGCGATCTCCTGATCACCCAGGTGCTTCGGGACGCCGTGCTGGCAACCGGCGGCCTGGTGCAGGGCCCGCCGGACGTGCTGCCCCAGGGACTTCAGGAGATGGGAAGCCGGCTCGACGCGGAGCTGGCGCTCTACAGCGGAGGCAACCTGGTCGCGGGCAGCTCGGCACTGCTCACCCAGCTTGGCTTGCTGGACGTGCTGCTCGATCCCGAGGCCTTTCGGGCGATGGCGCTGTCGGATGAGCTGGAGATCACTCGCACCGGTCGCCCCTCGACCACCCCCATGCGGATCGGCTATCGCGTGGTGCAACCGGGGCCGCCCGACTCGGTCGGGGTCCTGGCCACCCCACAGCAGGCGGCCCTCGGTCCACTTCGGCTCAATGAGCTGGATCTGGCCCTGGTCCTCCTGCTCGCGACGCTGATCGGTCTCGCGGCGGCTAGTGTCGCGGCGCAATTGGTCGCGCGAGCGCTGTCGCGGCCGGTGGCCACGCTGCGCCAATCGGCGGTGGCGGTGGGGCAGGGGCTTCCGCCGGTGGTTTCGGCCGTTCCTCCGCCGGTGGAATTCGAGACGGTATTCCGCGCCTTCGACCGGATGGCTGCCGACATCCGGACCAGTCAGGCAGCGCTGGAAGCCGCGCGGCGTAGAACCGCTTCCGTGCTGGCGACCGTGGCGACCGGTGTGGTCGCTCTCGATGACGAGGGCCGCGTCCTGCTGGCCAATCAGCGGGCCCGCGACATCCTGGGACTGGAGCTGCGAGAGGGGACCGAGCTGGGCGCCACGCTGGCGGAGGACTGGAAGCCACTCGGCGAAGCGATTCGCGACCTCCATCCTCATCCCGGCGGGAACCCGGTCTCTACCGAGTTCGATGTGGGCGGTCATCGGCTCCGGCTTCAGCTCACCGCCCTGGGGACCGAGCCGGGCGGCACCGTGCTCGCGATCGACGATCTCACCGGCATCACCCAGGCGGAACGCATCCTGGCCTGGGGCGAAATGGCTCGGCAGGTCGCCCACGAGATCAAGAACCCGCTCACGCCGATTCGGCTGGGGGTGCAGCACCTGCGACGCGCCTTTCGGGATCGCCGGGCCGATTTCTCGGGGACGCTCGACGATACGACCTCCCGGATTCTCTCCGAGATCGACCGGCTGGACGCGATCGCCCGGGGATTCAGCCGGTTCGCCGCGCCGGCCCCGGAAGCAACCCCGCTGGAGGAGGTCGAGCTGGTCGGTGCGGTCTCGGAGGTAGTACAGCTCTATTCGCTCGGGGGAGAGTCCGACGGGGACGGGAGCCGAGTCCGGCTGGAGGCCAAGGGGAGACAGGTGGTGCCGGGGCGGGCCAATGAAGTGAAGGAGGTCATGGTCAACCTGCTCGAGAACGCGCGCAACGCGAAGGCGCGGGAGGTCGTGGTGCGGGTGGGCGACCGGAGCCTCAGTGTGGCCGACGACGGAACCGGGATCTCTCCCGATCTGCTTCCCCGGATCTTCGAGCCCCGTTTCTCCGCTACGACCAGCGGGTCGGGACTGGGACTGGCGATCGTGCGCCGGCTGGTGAATGGGTGGGGAGCGGTGGTTGAGGTCGAGAGCGAGGTGGGGCGGGGTACTACGGTATCGGTTCGCTGGCCGGAGGGCTGAGGGTTGGCGGATTTGCCGCAGCGTCCCGACGACAGTGGGCCGGCTTCCAAAAACCTGCGACAAGGGGAGATTACGATGTAAGTCATTATGCAACAATTGGTTATAACATTGCCCCTGAAAAAGGTCCGACTTCTGCATTAGTCGCCCCCGCCCTGACTATCCCGTTCTGGTCTCCTGGCACTGGAATTCACCAACAGGCATGAACGTCGATCCGATTCCCCAAGAGCTGGCCGCCGCGCACGACCTGCTGCGCGATTCGCTGACCCTGGCCAGCGACGACGGCTGCACGTTCGGCTACGGCTTCGCGCTGTATCCGCGGCCGGGCCGTTTCGACGCCCCGGTCTTCGGCGTGCTCACGGTCGGCGGGGAATCGACCACTCTCACCTATCGCATGCTGCGGGCGCTGGAACCGTTCCCAGTGTACCTGTCGGGTCGAGTTCCCGCGACCATTCGAGAAGGGATGGCGTTGACGCCCAATCGTGGAGTTCCGGCGGTCCTGCTGGATCAGCCGGTGCTGCGGGTCGGGCTCACGCTGTCGATCGGACCCTCTCGCGACGACCTGGACCGGACCATGCCCCTCGAGTCCCTGGTCTTTGCGGGAGATTTGCGCGCCCCCATCGTCCTGCTCACGGATTTTCGTCCGGAGGGATGGCCGCCCTGATGGACGGACCGGTGGCAGCCGGTCGGGGGAACGACGTAATCACGTAGGAGGTGTGGCTAAACGCACCCGCAGCGGCCAGGCAACCCCCCTGGCACACGGCCAACGACTGAACTCGCGGGGCCGGATACCCGCATCGGAAGGGACTATATGCGCCCGAGCGCGCTCCCTGCCGTGCGGTGAATCCGGTCCCGCTAGCGTTCAGGGCAGGGCTGAGGCCTGAGGACTGAGTGGGGCGGACAAGAGGGACAGGGCGGGCCTATCCCTTGCCTCTTGCCTCTTGCCGAGTGCCTATCGCCGAGTGCCTGGTGCCGATTGGTCTTTTCCGCCTCCCCTCGCGGTGATTCGGTACCAGCCAGGCAGCTCACCGGCACTAATCTCGAGCCACCATGCTCGCCCGTGTACGATCCGCCGCCGTGCTCGGCGTCGACGCCTATCTGGTTGAGGTCGAGGCGGACATCACCAATGGCTTGCCTTCGTTTTCCACGGTAGGCCTTCCCCAGGGCGCGGTGAAAGAGGGGAAGGAGCGGGTCACCGCCGCCTTGCTCAACGCGGGCTACAACTTCCCGCTCAAGCGCATCACCATCAATCTGGCTCCCGCCGACATCCGGAAGGACGGCTCCGCGCTCGATCTCCCGATCGCGGTTGGACTGCTGGCTGCCAGCGGCCAGATCGCCGACGACGAGCTCGAGCACCAGATCATTCTGGGAGAATTGGGTCTGGAGGGAGAGCTGCGGCCGGTGCGAGGGGCGCTGTCCATGGCGATTGCCGCCCGCACAGCGGGATGCCAGGGAATCATCCTTCCTCAGGCCAATCTCCCCGAGGCGGCCGTGGTGACCGGGCTCGAGGTGCGGGGAGCGCGGACGCTGCTCGAGGTCTGCCGCCATCTCGATCACGAGGCCCGCCTTTCACCGGTCCACGTGGACGTGAGCGCCCTCATGACCGAGCGCACGGCCGATCTGGTGGACTTCGCCGACGTGCGAAGTCAGGTGTCTGCCAAGCGCGCGTTGGAAGTGGCCGCGGCCGGGGGCCACAACATCCTCCTGATCGGTCCACCCGGAGCCGGGAAGACGATGCTGGCCCGGCGTCTCCCGACGATTCTCCCCCGGATGAGTCTGGAAGAGGCGCTCGAGACCACCAAGGTTCATAGCGTGGCAGGCCTGTTGAGTCCGGGCCAGTCGCTCTGCACCACTCGCCCCTTTCGCGCGCCCCACCACACCATTAGCGATGCCGGTCTGATCGGCGGAGGCTCCTGCCCCCGACCGGGGGAAGTGAGTCTGGCGCACGGAGGCGTGCTGTTCCTCGATGAGCTGCCCGAGTTCCGGAAGAACGTGCTCGAGGTGATGCGCCAGCCGATGGAGGACGGCACCGTGACGCTGAGCCGGGCGGCGATGAGTCTGAGTTACCCGGCGCGCTTCATGCTGGCGGCGGCCATGAATCCCTGTCCCTGTGGGTATTTCGGCGATCCGCTTCACCCCTGCCGGTGCGAGCCGCTCGCCATCGAGCGGTACCTCGCTCGACTCTCCGGGCCCTTGCTCGACCGGATCGACATTCACCTTCACGTCCCCGCGGTGGCCTACCGGGACCTGGCCGACAGTGCGGCGGGAGAATCGAGCGCCAGCATTCGTGAGCGGGTCGATGCGGCCCGCGCCATTCAACGCGTCCGCTTCTGCTCGACGCCCGGCGTGCACGCCAACGCCCACATGAGCGCGCGGGACCTCCGCACGTGGTGTCCCGTGAGCGAGCCGGTGGAGGCGCTGCTCCGCCAGGCGATGACCCGGCTGGGGCTCTCTGCCCGTGCCTATCACCGGATTCTCAAGATCTCGCGAACCATCGCGGACCTGGCCGGCGCAATGGCGATCGAACCGGTGCACGTGAGCGAGGCGATTCAGTATCGCAGCCTGGATCGGCGTGG
>DATIWD010000005.1:0-5418 GCA_035519565.1 Gemmatimonadales bacterium
TGTGGTAGATCAGTGATTCTGTCACCGGCTAACTGTTCCGTGATTCTGTCACCCTCGGGAGGTTAGGGCGGTAGGCTCTCCCCACGGAAGGGAGGGCCCATGAGTCCACCCAATGAGGTGATCCCGATGCGCCAGCACGAGCTGCATCGTTACCATACGCTCCACTTGGTCCTCGAGCACCGCCTCACCGGCGCCGAGGCCGCCCAGCATCTGGGGCTGAGCCTCCGGCACGTCCGGCGCCTCCTCGCCCGGGTGCGGCATGCAGGGCGCCGCGGCATCATCCATGGGAATCGGGGGCGGCCGTCGTCTCGGCGCCTGGCGGAGGGCACCCGGGAGCAGGTCCTCACGCTCGCCCGGAAGAAGTACGCCGGCCTGAACACCACGCACCTGACCGAACTGCTCCAGCAGGCCGAGGGCCTCCCGGTCAGTCGGGTCACGGTCCACCGGGTCCTCCGGGCGGCCGGCGTGGCCCGCCCGCGGCACCGGCGGCCGCCCCGGCATCGGGCCCGCCGGGACCGGAAAGCCCAGGCGGGCCTGCTCGTCCTCTGGGACGGGAGTCCCCATGCCTGGCTGGAGGCCCGGGGACCCCGGTGCTGTCTGGTCGGGGCCCTGGACGATGCCACCGGGCACCTCTTGCCCGGGGCGGCCTTCGTCCCCGCGGAGGATACCGGGAGCTATCTCCGGCTGCTCCGGACGGTGGTCGGCACCTGCGGGATCCCGGTGGCCCTCTACATGGATCGGCATGGGATCTTCCAGCGCCATGACGCCGCCTGGACCCTGGCCGAAGAGCTCCGGGGCCGTCGGGACCCCACGCAGGTCGGGCGGGCCCTCGCGGCGCTGGGGATCGAGGCGATCTTCGCCCTGAGCCCCCAAGCCAAGGGGCGGATCGAACGGCTGTGGGGGACCCTCCAGGACCGGCTCGTGGCGGAGCTCCGGCTCGCCGGGATCACGACGGTCGCCGCGGCCACTGCCTTCCTCCCCGCGTTCACCACGCGCTTCAACGCTCGCTTCGGGCGGCCGCCGGCGGACAGCGTGCCCGCCTGGCGGCCCGTCCCGCGGGGACTGGACCTCGAGCGGCTCTGCGGCCTCTACACGGAGGCGACCGTGCTCAACGACAACACGGTGCGGACGCAGGGCCTGGTCCTCCAGATCCCGCCAGGGCCGGGTGGCCGGGGGTATGCCAAGGCTCGGGTGGAGGTCCGCCAACTCCTCGACGGGTCCTGGCGGATCTACCACCACGACCGGCTCCTCGCCACGCAGATGGTCTTGGCGGGCCCGCCGACGAACAGTCTGCGCCGCCGTCACTACGACGCCCCCTCCCGCCGTCGGGGTGACATATTCACTGAACAGTCAGGGTGACCGATTGACGGAACTACAACAACCTGTTGCAGAAGTCTTGCGTAGCAGCGTCTTCTCTGGCGTGTCACAAACGCAGCACCGGCTGGGGACTCAGGACGATCGCGCCTCGAGCCTGCAGGTCGATGGAGTCTGCCCCTTGCAGACGACGGGTCTTGGCGCAACGCATCATCGCGGGGCATCGCAGACGCGGGTTCGCGTCCCGATCGCCTCCCCGGTCTCGACTGGAACCAGATCGTTAACTGCACCCCTTGGGCTCACTCGCCGGCGTCGGCGAAGCGCCAGGCCGGGGGCTCGGCAGGCCAGATGCCGCGGTCGGTGACGGTCGCGCCCTGGAAGACCAGGTAGCTTTGGCGGCCATAGTGCGGCAGGGGACGAAGCAAGGCCCGGAGGGCCTCCACGCTCTCGGCCGACACGAGCACTAATGGTAGGCCGCCCGTGTCGCGCGCCGTCCATACCTGGGCGGTGCCACGATCTTGGAGCCTCTCTGGTCGTGCGGGAAGCCGCTGACGCGCGAGGAATTCGTCCACCGCTTTGGGATTGCCGATGAGCAGAAGCGGTGTTGTGGCGGGCAGCGCCTCTGGGTTGGCCGCCCGCGATGGGTAGTCGAGCAGCCGGCGGGCCAGCTCTTGGCTTGCCGCGACGTAGTTCGGGTCCTCCCCCAGGGTCAAGGTCGCCGTCGCCGGATTCAACATGACGTCTCGCAGGATGGGAGGTGCCTCGGCGGGACCCAGCCGGCGGCACAGCCGATAGTCTGGGTCGAGGGTGACGGACCGAGGTCGTGAGCCTACGTCCAGGATGAACCCTTGCCGCTCCTGGCGAAGCGCCAGCGTATGAGGCGTCGCACCCGTTGCCGTCTCCACCACCACTGGAACGCGGAGGTCGTACGCCGTCCTATCCTGAATCAAGGTGAGGCGCACCCGCCACCCGGACCCCACACGCTCTGGCGTCGCCTGTTCGATCCGTATCGCCGGAGCGCCCCGCCGGTCCAGCCACTGGGCGAAGAACTGCCCCAGCCCCTTGCCGGAGGCCTGCTCGAAGGCGCGCTGGAGATCCGCCCAGCTCGCACGTCGGAACTGTTGCACCCGCCAGAAATCCCGCACGCCTGCATCGAAGGCGGCGAACCCGATCAGATCGCGGAGCATCAGGAACAGCAGCGTCCCTTTGTGATAGCCGACCACCTGCGATGTGCCGTGCGTACGGCTGGTGAACCGGCGGAGCGGAGTGTCTTGTCCCGGGGGAACGGCCGCGATATCGCGTAGCAGTTCCAGCCGCGCCGCGCGGCCCGCGTCCACACCCTGCTGTTCCTTGTAGATGTAATCGGCCATGAATGCCGTGAGGCCCTCCGACCAGTTGCCATGGTCCCAGTCCACGTACACCCCGTTTCCCCACCAGTTGTGGAGGACTTCGTGGCCGAGCGACGTCTCCCGGATGAACAGGAGGCGCAGCACGTCCATCCCCAGATAAGTGAGCGTCGGCATGCCGAAGCCGGTGGGCAGTGGGCTGGACACCACGCTGAATTCGGTGAAGGGATACGGTCCGATCCAGCGGCCGTAGAAATCGAGGTACCGCTCGACGGCAGAAAGGTACTCGCCGGCCAAGTCTTGAAGTTCCTGGTGAAAGTAAGTGCGGAGCCGCAGCGGCTCACCGCCCTCGCGCTGGACCAGGCGCTCCGTGACGCCATAGGGGCCGGCGATCAGGTCGATGGATTCGGCAGGGTGCGCGAAGACGAAGGTCGCCCGGTATCGGCCACCCTCGACCCCCTCGTCGAGGAGACGCCCGGGCACGACCCCGCGCTGGTCGCCGGGCAGGTCGAGATGAACCCGATAGGTGAAGAACCGCGCGGCGGCGATCTCGGGATACCAGCCGCTCCCGCCGGGAAGGAAGCTCCCCCGCCCGTCCGCCCAAGGTGGCAGGCCACCCAGGACGTCGTGCTGGTCGGCAACCGGCAGGGCGTCCAGGCGGCCCCGGTAGCGGATCGTCACGGTGCGGGCCCGTCCCGGTGGACCGAGAGCGATGCGCCACCGTTTCCGCTCCCCCCGCGCGGGCTGTTCCCTTGGTACCGCCGGCGAGCCGTCCACCAGAACCCGCTCGACCTGAAAGGTCGAGGCCAAAACGAGGTCCATGGTAGGCAGCCCCTGAATCGCGACGCTGTCCTGGACCCGGAGCGTCCGCGAGCCAGGATCCATCTGCACGTCGAGATCGTGGTGCGGGATCTCCGCCGCGAAGGCATCGCCCGACACCACAAGTCTGTGCGTCAGCCCAAGGACAACACAGAGGGCGAATAAACGGAGAAGCTGCGATCGTGCCGGACGATTCATGGGCGGGGCGGGAAGCGGGCGATGATCTCCACGGTGTCGGGACCCCGCCTGATCGTGAGAGGCAGCCAGGTCCCGGGAGCCTGCCGCCGAACGGCGTCGATCACCGTGGCCACCGTGCTGGCCCGCTCGCCGGCAATGCCGACGATCAGGTCGCCGTCGCGGACATCCGATTGCGCCGCGATGCTTCCGGGAACGACCTCCCGGACGAGGACGCCGTCCGGCGCCTGCTCGACGCTGATCCCGAGACGGGGACGGTCTGCCGCGATCGGCCGCGGGCGCGCCTCGATGCCGAACACCGCATCGGCCAGGCCGGGGCGAAGCTCGAGGCAGTCATCCGACGGGTCCCAGGGCAGCGCCACGGCGACCCGCGTCACACCCAGATCGCGAAGCTGCCGCGGCACCCCGTACCCGTCGCGCAAGTGGCCGGTCCCCACGATGGCCACCACCAGGGGCCGGGCGTTGCTCCGCAGTCGCTGGGCGATGCCTTGCGCCATGGCACGATCCCACACCTGCATCGCTTCCACGAAGCGCCGGAACTTGGCATCCGCCAGCTCTTCCTCGCTCGGCCGTTCGCGCGGAATCTGCCGCGCCGTGGCCGCTGAGCCTTGATGATCGAGATAGGCTTGGTACAAGCGGATGGCGTAGGCGCGATCCGCGGGCGCAGGATCGCTGACGCCCTCGCGCTC
This sequence comes from Gemmatimonadales bacterium, assembly GCA_035519565.1. Taxonomy (GTDB): domain Bacteria; phylum Gemmatimonadota; class Gemmatimonadetes; order Gemmatimonadales; family GWC2-71-9; genus DATIWD01. Next base: position 4,364 of record DATIWD010000005.1, read on the forward strand.
GCCGGCGGGAATCGCGGCCCATCCCTCGTCTCCCACGCGACTCACCAGGCCGCGTTCGACGTTCAGGGCCAGCATCGGGATCCGATGCATCCGGGCGAACTGAAAAATGGGGAGATAGAGGCTGCGATCGTAGCCCCACACGCGCTCCCATTCGCTCTGGCTGACGAACTCCGTCTCGGAAAGCTCTCCGGCCACCCATCGGTCGAGCACTCCTTGCACGCGGCGCGGAAACATCTCGAAGCCCAGCACCAAATCCGGGCGCAGAGCGTGGAGCCCGGCGATGGTGTGGAGCTGCCACCGATGGTGCTCCGGGTCGTCGTGGGTTTCTCCCAGGAGAACCACCTGTTGCTGCGCGAACCCCGCCAGTACCTTGTCCGGAGGTCGTGTCGCGGCCCCGTCGGCTTGCGGGACTGTCCAGCTGCCGAGGATCACACACGCTTCCGGGCGTAGCCCCGCACTCGTGCCGCTCCTCACGCCGCACGCGGCCAACAGAATGCCGACAAAGAGGAGGCCCGTAGAGAATCGGACCGCGCCCACGGCGGATCGCTCCTCGCAAGGGCGTTGAACATCTCTTCTGTGATTGGAGAATGGCCCGCGTAGGAACGGGTGTCAAGCGTGTGACAGCGTCCGCAGGGCGGTTATCGGCGGTGGCCAGAAGAGGCCGGCGCGGCCGCCGCGGCCCGCGACGGCAGCATGACCGTCGCCAGCGCTCCCACCACGAGGAGGAGTGCGATGTAGTCCGACCAGCTGGGCACTTCCCCGAGGACCAGAACGCCGCTGAAGACTCCCACCACCGGGATCATCATCACCGACAGACTGGAGACGCCCACCGGGGCGCGCAGTGCGATCTTATACCAAGCCCAGTAGGAGAAATTGAAGGCCACCACGAGATTGAAGAGGACGGCGAGGAACGGACCCGTGGAAAGGACGAAGGGGTTGAAGGGGCCCCCTTCGGCAAAGAGCGCAATGGCCAGGATCGGACCCAGGCCGATCACCATCTGCCAGGCGGTGAAGCTGCTGGCGGGCAAGTCCACCGGCCAGCGCTTCATCAGCAC
>DATIWD010000006.1:0-7491 GCA_035519565.1 Gemmatimonadales bacterium
CCCGGGTTATTGAGGCGGGCGGCCAGGCCAAGGTGATCGGACACGAAGATCGGGTGCAGCGGACCGGGGAGCATCTCCCAGGGGAATAGCCCGACCCGCACGATGAACCCCGTGACGGGGTCCCACCGGTGCTCGAAGCCACGAGCCAGGATGAAGTCGATCCGCTCGTACAGTGGCTGGCTATTGTCCAGCTGGATGCTGTGGCAGCAGGTAAGCCCGGGCTGGTTGGGACGAAGCACCGCCCAGACGTCCGCGAAGCCAGCGGCCGCCGCTGCCTGGTACATCGGGCTATCGTCATGATCGTTGAGATCGCCCTGGATCACCGCCGGCACATCGCTGGGCATCAGGCTGAGCAACTCCAGCATCTGGGCCGCCCGGAGCTGGGCCAGATCGCGGCCGGAGATGTTGGGCTGGAGATGGGTCGTGGCCACCGCATAGTGCCGCCCCCGCACCTTCACCGGCACCATGGTGAAGCCATAGCTGATCACTACGTTGGGTGCCACCTCACCCACATTGAGCGTGAAGTTCTGCGCGAGGACACCTTGGCCCACCTGCACCCCCGGGCCTACCAGGGTCACGTCGTAGTCCTCCAGCCGCACGCCCGGTGTCGGCACGACGGCGAAGTTCAGATTACTCGCCGCTACCCGGTAATTCAGGTGGTGCCGCTTTAACGCCGACATGATCTCGGGCAGGAAGTTCTCGTGGACCACGAGGTGTGGTCCCCCGTAGGGGGTGAGGTCGAGATCGACATCGATCTTGGAGACCTCGACGATGCCAACCACGTCGGGTCGGGTCCGGTCGATTTCTCTGGCAAACCCTTCCGCCCGGACGGTGAAATCGGTTTCGTGCAGCGTGGCCGCCGCCTGCATCAGGGCGGGGATATCATCGCTCGGGTCCTCGCTCACGAGGGCGGCGATCACCGCGTCGAGATCGGCCCCGACGTAGATGTTGCGGCTCATGAGGCCGAGATCTTTGGACGAGAAAAACGGGATGCGCGCGGACGACTCCTCTATGGTTGCTATGGCCGCCGCGGGGGGACCGGTGGTCGCTTCTTGGCCACACCCAAGGGCGGCCAGGGCCAGGCTGGAGCAGAGCCATCGGGTCAGATGTCTCATGGGGACCCTCCTTCGAAAGGGCCTATGGGCGGTGGGTATCCAGCTTACCGCCGCGTATTGTCAGGTTGGGTGAAAACCGCGTGAAACACCGTTCACCCCGGGACGGCAGCCTGGACCCAATGAGGTGCGAAAGGAGAGCGGGATTTTCTTCGGGGGGGTGCCCGTGCTTCAGGCCGAGGGTTCCGCCGGAGGCGAGGCTCCCCCCAGTCGGCGGACCAGCTGGCCTTCACTGGTCAATTGGGGATAACTCCCGTCAGCCGCCACCAGCTGCCGCGCCAACGCGTTGTAGCGGGCGATGAAGGCCTTGCGCTGATCCCAGACCAGGAAGCAGGCCCGATGGATCGGCGCGTCTGAGAAACGCCAGAGGGGATCCGCCGAGTCGGCGATGAAATCGGGGGTGATCAGGGCGTCGTCGTCGGGCCGGATAGCGGTCCCGCAGAGGGCGCAGTAGGCCTCGCCGCGTGCGATGCGATCCATGCCTCAAATATCGCCTGGTGCGCCGGCCGCAGCCGCCTCGCATCAGGTCAGTCGCGAGGGAGCCGTTCGAACAATTGAGCGAGGAAAGGCGCCTGTCCGGGGAGAATCTTCCGCGCAGCCTCCTCGACCGTGAACCAGGCGCCACGGTCCACTTCGGGGAACTCACGCTGTTGGCCAGAACCCCGCGGCCACTCCATGCTGAAGGTGTTGCTCCGGAGCTGCTCCGGGTCGAAGTCTCCTTCCATGGCCCAGGCGTGAACCAGCTTCCCTCCGGGCTGCCGCACCGGCTCCAGCGGGATCATCTCACCCGCGGGCTCGAACCCGGTCTCCTCGCGGAATTCGCGCTTCGCGGCCGCCAGTGAATCCTCGTCGTCCCCGAACAGCCCTTTGGGGATGGACCAGGCACCCGCGTCCTTGGTCGCCCAGAAGGGGCCACCCGGATGAATCAGAAAGACCTCGAGCCGACCCTGATTGTGGCGGTAGGGGAGAATGCCGGCGCTCTGTCTGGCCATCGTGGGGAAGGTCTGGCTCACAGTTGTGATCGGGGGTATCCTGGCCATTCAAGCTGTGGGCGCCAGGCCAGTCAGTACAAAGAAGAAGTTGCTGGTCTATTCCCCCATCATCGGAAGGTCCGATGGGAACCGGCCCCATTGGTAGAAATCCTCAGGGGAGCGCTGTGCAACTCGGTCCTCGGTCGCGTCCCGAGAGTTCCACGCGGTGTTGAGGTGGTGATAGAGGTGCTGCATAGCAACGAAGAACTCTCCGTAGTCGTAGTCTGGAGTTTCTCGAATGTCCATCAGCGTCATTTCGATTTCGTGGCGCGCTTCGCCTAAGTGGAACAGCACCCAGTTGCGGTTCACCGTAACACCTCCCTATACAGGGCAGTTGCTAACTGTGCCTAACGCCGCCTCTTCACCTTCGGCGCGGGGCTTCCTCGCTTGCGATACTTCGTCCGAGCCTTGATCACCGCCTCAACCAGTGGTTCCGCACCAAACCGGATCGGGTCGGTCGCGGGTAGCCCCGTTTCCCGCGCCGCCGCCTCGCAGGCCCGCCGCGCCGCATCGTCGGTCATGTCGTAGGTGTTGAGCGAGATCCCGATCACGGGACTCTTGTGTACCGCCGCGGCCACCGTCTCGTACAACGTCACATACTCCGAGAGTGGAGGGATTCGTAGCCATTTCGCCTGCCGGTAGTCCCCGATGTATTCCCGGGTCACCTGGTGGCAGAGAATCATCGCGTCGGGGCAGGCGCCGTGGATCAAGCCGCAGGTGACCCCCGAGTACCCCGGGTGGTTAATGCTGCCCTGCCCCTCCACCAGCACGATCTCGGCGTCCTTGCTCCCCTCCAGCACCAGCCGCTCCGCCGCCCCCGCGATGAAGTCGGCCACCACCGCATCCACCGCGATCCCCCACCCCTCGATCATGATCCCGGTCTGACCGGTGGCCACGAACCGGGTGCGGAGGCCGCCCTGGTTGAGCCGCTTGGTCAGCTCGAGCTGAGCAGTCATCTTGCCCACGTTGCAGTCGGTCCCCACCGTGAGGACCACAAAGGCCTCGACCTCCTTGGCCCGGCCCGCCGCCACCGGCAGGTCGGGAGGAGGCCGGCGCAGGTCGTGGATCCGGCGTCCCCGTTCCCGCGCCCGCTGGGCCAGCACCGGATCGTCGGACAAAAAAGTGTGGAGCCCCGACCAGAGATCGCAGCCGGCGTCGAGCGCCTCCAGCAACCACTGCCGCCACGTGTCAGGCAGGCGCCCACCGATCGGCGCGATCCCGATCACGATCCCGTCCGGCTTGAGGGCCAGCCCTTCGTTCATCGAAGCCAGCACCGGAATCTTCCCGCCGAAGCCGAGCACGTCCTGCACCGTCTTTCCCGCCTTGGCATGATCCACGACGCCGACCACCCGGTCGGGGAGGTAACGGATCACCGAGTTGGCGGTCTTGGAGCCGAGGGGATCGAACTCGCCGTCGGCGAGAATCAGGAAGCGGGAGCCGTGCATGCGGGACCGGAGTGAGGTGAGGGAGTCGGAAGGGAGATAAGGTACACCGGGAGGGGGAAAATCAAACGGGGGCCGGAGTCCTGCTCCGCCCCCGTCCGTATCGGCCGCTTCGCCGGCGCTTATGACTTGTGGCTGTCGTCGTCCTCGACCAGCTCGGCGTCCTGGATTTCCCCGCCCTTCCCGATCTGCTTGGCCCCACCGCCGCCCGGCGCCAGCAACCCCATCTTGGTCTTGAGGGCCAGGAGCTGCTGGTCCGCGCTCCCTTTGTACTCCAGCGCCTGGAACTGCTGCATCAGGGTGTCGCCCGAGAACTCGGCGCTCAGCTCCGCCGCGGCGATCGCCTTGCGCTCGTTGGCCTCGATCTTCTCCGCCATCCGCTCGAAGGACTCGAAGGCGCTCTTGTCCGAGAGCCCCGACATGGTGTCCTGGATCCGCTGCTGGGCCTCCGCCCGCTTCGCCCGGGCCACCAGGATGTTCTTCTTGCGCTTGGCCTCTTCGATCTTGTCGTTGAGCTGGCGCAGTGAGGCCTTGAGCGCCTCGGTCTCCGCCTTGTGCTTGACCCAGGTCTCCTGCAGCTGCTGAGCGCCCTGGAGGCTCTCGTTGTAGCGGACCAGCGCCTGCTTGGCCAGGTCATCCCGGTTTTCCTGCACCGCCAGCATGGCCCGGCGCTCCCAGTCCTCGGCCTGCTTCTTCAGGTTGTCCGCGTCCGACTGGAGCTTCTTCTCGTCCGCGATGGCGGCGGCCACTTCCTGCTTCGCCTTGGCCAGCTGGGTCCGCATGTCCGCGATCAGCTGGTGCAGCATCTTCTCCGGGTTTTCGGCCCGGGAGATGAGGTCGTTGAGGTTCGACCGGATCAGTGTCGACAGGCGGTCAAAGATCCCCATGGCGAAGGCTACCTTTCCCGGTACGGCGCCAGCGTGCTCAGATGCGAGGCGAGCGCCAAGGTGAGGGAATCGAAGCTGGCCTCGAATTCATTGTAGTCGAGGTTCTCCAGCTCGAGCGTGTCCGTCAACACGATATGATCCCCTTCGAGCCCGTAGGAGCCGTGCACCAGCTCCCGGGCGTTGAACTCGAGCAATTGGCGAAACAGCTCGCTGCGACGCGGCTCTCCCGCCGGGAGCTCCATCACCCGAACCCGGAGAATCACCACCGGCGCGGCGTAATGGACCACTACCTCGGCGTCGTCCCGGGTGCGTACCACCCACAATCCTGCTCCCAGCTCCTTGACGGCGACGGACCCGCCGTCCAGCCGGTCCAGCCAGGATTCGATGTCTTCCTGAGTCGTCATGCGCCGGTCCCTCCGGGCAGGCTTTCCTGCGCCTTGGCCTTGGTCAGCAGGCGCTCCGCGAAATCTAACCGCTCCTCCAACTCGGCCAAGCGGCCTTCCAGAACAGCGATACGCTGGATCGTATCCTCGTTGTCCGACGACGCGGCGGCCTTCCCCGAGAGGCGATCCGCAAGCGCATTCAGCGGGCGCCGGAAGAGCAGGATGGCCACCACCCCAACAATGCTCAACGCCGTGAGAAATACCGAGCCGGTCATAGCCCCCTCGTCATCCTGAGTGCTACCGCACCGGCGGCAGGCGGTCGGAATCCCGCAGTTTGCCCAGCACCCGTTCGGCGAACTCCACCCGCTCCTCCAGCTCCAAGGTCCGTTGATTCAGCCCCTCCAGCTCCGCCACCCGAGACTCCAGCTCCTGCAGGCGATGCGGGTCCACCGCCGAACCGCCGTAGGACTCCAGCCATCGGCCCAGCGCCTTGCCGACCGGGCCGGTCACCAGGAACATCAGGAACATCCCGGCGCAAACGACGGCGGCAAAGGCGACGGCAGCGCTATTCGAGTCCATCGGTCAACCTCCCTGCCCCAGGCGTTCCGGCTCTCGCCGTCCGGCTTGAATCCGTTCCGCGAAGTCGAGCCGCTCCTCCAGCTCGGCAACCCGCGCCCGCAGATCCTCCAGCTCGGCCCGCAGAGCGGCATCCCGCTCACCCAGGTCATCGAAGCGGCGACCCAACGCCCGGCGCAGCGGCCAGAGCACGATGAGGGCCGTCGCTGCCAGGGTGATGGCGAGGATCTTGGCCACCGCGATCGTGGTGACCGCGCCTACGATGGCGTCCACGCTGCCCGATTGGGTCACCCCGACCTCCTACGGCGCCGGCGGGAGCCGCTCGGCCTCGCGGCGTTGAGCCAGCATCCGCTCCGCGAAATCGAGCCGGCCCTCCAGCTCGGCGATCCGTTCCCGCATCTGCTCCATCTCCGTCTCCACCCCTGCGTTCTCGATCGCGGCCCGCCTGGAGAGCCGTTTGATCCAGGAATCGCGGACCGGCGTGGTGACGGTCAGAACCACCGAGAGCACCACGGAGAAGACCACGATCCCGACGATGAGCAGCACGATCGTCTGGAGGTCCATCGTTCGCTCACCCGCTAGTGGGCCGGCAGCTGCCCGATCCCCTTCTGCTGGGCCAGCACCCGCTCGGTGAAATCCACCCGCTCTTCCAGGTCGGAGAGCCGTACCTGGAGCCCTTCTATCTCGGCCAACCGGGCCCGGAGCTGATCCACTTCCCCGCGGAGCGCTGGATCCTCATGGGCCCTCCCCTCGATCCGCCGGGCCACCGCCCGAACGATCGGCCACGCCATGACCACCATGCCGGCGATCAGAACGATGATGATCGTCACCGCGGCCTCGGGCGGGAGCGTATCCCACCAGCCCATCTGGTGGATCATCACCTGGTCCATGTCCGGTGGCATGGGCGGCATCGGAGTCGTGGGAGTGGTCTGCATCAGCCAAATCAGGCTCATTCCCGCTCTCCCCCTCGGTTCCCCGGCAGCATTTCGGCGTCGCGTTGCCTGGACAGCAGGCGCTCGGCGAAGTCCACTCGCTCATGCAGCTCCGCCACTTCCTGACGCAGCCGCTCGACTTCCTCAGTGAGCAGCGGATCGGGGCCGGCACCCCCAGCCGGTCCATGCCGGATCCGGTCGCCGATGGCGCGACCCAGCGGACTGAACGAGATGACCGCCAGGGTGCCTCCCCCGAAGATCAGGATCAACGCGAGAATGTCTTCCATCGGATCACGAGACTCCCGGCAGGCGCTCGGCCTGCTTCCCCTGGGCCAGCATCCGCTCCGCGAAATCCACCCGCTCCTGAAGCTCGGTCATCTCCTGCCGCAGTCGATCCAGCTCCTCCAGGACCGCCGGATCGGTGCCCGACGCGACGGCGCGACCCCGGATCCGGTCGGCGATGGCGCGGCCGATCGGGCTGAACGACAGCGCCGCGACCACGCCACCACCGAAGATCAGGACGATCGCGAGAATCCCTTCGATGTCCACGCCTCAGCCCTCTCTGGGAGTGGTCCCGGCGACACTCCCGCGCGCCAGCAGCCGCTCCGCGAAATCCACCCGCTCCTGCAGCTCGGCCACCTCGTGGCGCAGCCGAACCAGCTCCTCCGCCACCCGGGGGTCCTGCCCCCCTCTCTCGAACCGAGCACGAATACCTGCCCCGATGGCGCGCCCCAGGGGGCTATAGGCCAGCGCTCCCAGCATGGCGCAGGCAAAGACCAGGACCACCGAGAGGTTCTTATCCACGCCTCAGCGCTCCTCGGGAATCGGAGAAGTGGCACTGCCGCGCGTCAGCAGTCGCTCGGCGAAGTCCATCCGCTCGTGTACCTCGTCCAACTGGTGCTGTAGCTGTCCCATCTGGTCCCGTAGCGCTTCGACCTCCGCCCGAAGGTCCGGGTCGCCGCCGTAGTGGCCCTGGATTCGCCGGGCGATGGCGGCCCCGATCGGGCTCTGCGCAATCTTCGCCGCACCCCAGAAGAAGGCGATCGTCGTGATGACCCCGGTGATCATCCCGATGATCGGGATCAGCTCGCTCATCGCGGCTCACTCCCCGCCCGGGAGCCGCGCGCC
>DATIWD010000007.1:0-76651 GCA_035519565.1 Gemmatimonadales bacterium
CGTGGGCGGCGCGGCCCGCGGGAGTGGTGAACTCGAGTCGCGCGTGGAGGCCCTCGAGGGAGAGCTGGGCAACCTGGTCCAGCAGCTGACCGAGGCCCAGGAACGGCTGGACTTCGCGGAGCGGGTGCTGGCGCAGTCGCCGGAGACGAGGAGAGTCGAACCGGGGCGGTAGCGACAGTACTGAATACTGGGTACTGAGTACTGAGTGGTTTCCCAGTCTAGACTTCTTTGTGCCTCCTCGCAGGACCCCTCAGCACTCAGTACCAAGCCCCCCTTAGGGCGTTGCGATCAGCGTCCCCGTCCCTCCCGTGTAGACATCCTCGTAGGTCCAGGTGCCGGCCACCGGCGGAATGAACTCGAAGCGTTCGTCGGTGTCCAAGGGTCCGCTGTCGAAGGTCACCCCCGTGGGTCCCGAGGTTGAGGCAATGCGGGCTTGAATGTGGCCGCAGCCCTGGAGCTGATTGTGCCATTGAACTCGCGCCCCAACCGGGACCGTCAACGCGTCAGTGCCCCCTGGACTCACGAAGCGCGCCGCATCCATGCAGAGACCGTCCCCATCCCAATCCCAGACGCCCACCACCACACCGAGGGTCCTCAAGTGGAAGGTCACCACGCCAGAGAGGCCGGGTACTCTCGCGCTCACCTCGATGGGGCCAACCTCCGTGGGCCAGAACCAGACATCACCCGCCTCACCCTGGACGTTAGTCGAGGACGGAACCGAGTCGCGGCATATGCCGTTCCCCAGGCAGAGATCGCCACTGCCCGAAACGATCCTCCACCACACGAGTGTCCGGGGCACGCCCTGCCCGTTTGAATCGGTCACCAGGACCACCAGCGGTTCGGCAGACGGTCCCCAGCCCACCATGGTCTCCTGCTGGTCTCCGGTCTTGATGGTCAAGGCTGCGGGGGATGCTCCACTGGCTCCGCCCAGGACGTCTGTGCTCTCATCACAGGCCGCGAGGGCCAGGGCGAGATACAGGGGACTCCAGGGCCGACTCGGAATCGAGCGACGCATCGCTTCCTCCCAGATCTGGATGTTGCGGATGGCCAACCGGAAAGAGGAACCACTCAGTACCCGGTGCTCACTACGACGCAGTGGTCTAGCGGTAAGCGTCCCGGTCTCTCGGAAGTGGACGCCCCAAAGTCAATGTGAAACACAGGGAGGCCACGGCCTGGGCCGGTGACCCCTCGGTGGCGCGGTTGGCGGGGGGCGCACCGTCCGCTAGAATTCTGCGCCGGTCGTTGAGGCATCTGGACAGATGGCCGAGTGGTTTAAGGCGCACGCCTGGAGAGCGTGTATACCTCAAAAGGGTATCGAGGGTTCGAATCCCTCTCTGTCCGTAAGACAGGACTGAGTGCCGAGGACTGAAGGACTGAGCAACTGCCTTCATGCTCAGTCCTCAGTCCTCGGTACTTTGGTCCCATGCCTCGAACCCTCCTCGCCATCGTCTGCGCAAGCCTCCTCGCCGGCGCTGCCCGGGCCCAGGAAGAGGGGCCCGCGCCGGTCGTGGACCCTCCGGCCGCCAATGTTCCGTCGATCGATCCCACTCCGGAGCCAGGGGAGGGGACCAATCGGAAGACGGGGAAGGGGGTTACTCCTCTCATCGCTCCTCTGCCATTCAGGAACTCCCAGATCGGGTGGGGCGGAGTGCTGATGGTTGGTCTGATTCATCGCTTCGATGCCGACACGACCGTCAAACCGTCCACCGGAGCCATCATGGGCCTGGCCAGCGAGAACGGGAGCTGGGGCGTAATGGGCCTCGAGGTCGCCCGATTCGCCCGGGACAAGTGGCGGGCCCGCGGTGTAGTGGGCTACATGAACCTGCGCTACGACTTCTACGGAATCGGAGAGGACGCGGGGCAGGCTGGCCGTTCGGTTCCCCTCGGACAAACCATCTTCCTCACCTCGGGGGTCCTGCTTCGTCGAGTGGTGGGAAGTCTCTACCTCGGCGCCTCGGTGGTCTGGATGGAAACTACGGTGACCCTGCGGGACACGGTGGGATCGGGGCAGCCGGCCCTACCCAACCAGGGGAAGACTCAGTTGATCGCTCCCGGACTCCAGGCGGAGATCGATACGCGGGACGTCGACTACTGGCCTTCGCGTGGCTCCCTGGTCCAGGCCAAGGCCGGATTCTTCAACACCGAGAGCGGGGAGTCCGGGTCATTTCAGCGCTACCTGGTCGCGTGGTCGTGGTATCACGGCTTCCGTGGCCCCTCCCTCGTCCTCGCCACCAATGTCAATGTTTGCGGAGCCCCGGGAGACGCGCCGTTCTACGCTCTCTGCTCCCTCGGTTCGGGCCGGTTCGCTCTGCGTGGCTACACCCAGGGTCGGTACCGCGATCACTTCGCGGACGTGGTCCAGGCGGAACTGCGTGGCCACACCGCAGGCCGACTTGGCGCTGTCGTCTTCGGTGGCATCTCGCAGGTAGCTCCTGACGCGGGGGACATCTTCAGCGCGCAGGTGCTCGCCGCCGGCGGGGTGGGCCTGCGTTATCAGCTTACCAAAAAATATCCCATGCATCTGCGGGCGGACTTTGCCTGGGGCCGGGATGGCGGGCTGTTCTATTTCTCGGTGGGGGAAGCGTTCTAGGAACGGATCGAAGCTGAGTCGCTACCGTCCGCCTCAGTCCTCAGTCCTCAGTCCTCAGTCCTCAGTCCTCAGACCCAATACCCAGTTTTCGCTCCTGCCAGGGTTTCCAGTTCATCCCCGCAGCGCGGGCAGCGGGGCGCCGGCCCGGGCGTGGTCCAGAGCTCACTGTCCGCGAAGCCCACGGACCAGCTGCCTGGCTCTGCGGGATGCGGCCGGGCCCGCAGGGGTAAGGCTCCACAGCCGGTGATCGAGCACCGATACCACCGCCACTCGTACATCTGATCCTGACTCACGGCCTGCTCTCTGGTAGCGTCACGGAGCAGAATAGACCTGAGGCCGAGGGGGGACAGTCGGTGGCAAGTACGTTCGCGGGTAGGCGAATGCGATGGCCGATGTAGGCTGCCGTCCGACACCACCGGCCCGCCGGTGACGCCGGTCCTCAACCGGCTCCATCTCGGAGCCGGGCCGGCCCTACTCTTTCGCCGCCAGCCCGAGCGAGGCGATCACGACCAGCAGCAGGTAGATGGCCAGGCCGTACACACAGGCCGGATAACCCAGGATGGTGCCCGGTGCGCCCACCGCGCTGCACCCCCCGGCCGCGCCGTTGGCGCGGGCGGCGCCACATAGCTCCCGGTAGGTAAGCGTTCCCGAGAACGCCACCCCAATCAGGCTGATCACCAGGATAGCGGTCAGTGCCCGTCTCATGGTCGCCCTTCCTCCGAACAGGTCACTACACCGTATCCAGGCTCGGCTGAGGCCTTGGTGAAGTTGCCGTGAGCCGGAATTCAGATGAAGTCTGCGTGCCGAGTCCTGGGTGGTTCTCTCCAAACCTCTCTGGACTCAGGACCCAGCACTCAGGACTCAGGACCAGCACCCCGGACTCTCTGTTGCTTCCCCTGCTCACCCCCACTAGGTTCCGGCTTCGGCATGACCACCCGGTCCCAGCTCTTGGACGAACGCGCCATCGCGCGCGCGCTTACCCGGATGGCTTCCGAAATCGTCGAGCGGTGCGGCGGCACGGACGGGCTGATCCTGATCGGGATCCAGCGGCGAGGCGTTGAGCTCGCGCAGCGTCTGGCCCAGTTGATCGGCAGCGCCGAACACACGACGATCCCCACCGGTAAGCTGGACATCACTCTTTACCGTGACGACCTCCAGGCCATCGGGCCCCGGCCCGTGGTGGGCGAGACGCGTCTGCCCGCCGACCTCAACGGCCGCACCGTGGTGATCGTGGACGATGTGCTCTACACCGGCCGCACCATCCGGGCGGCGCTGGACGAGTTTGCGGACTTCGGCCGGCCCCGGCGGATCCTGCTCTGTGTGCTGGTCGATCGCGGAGGGCGGGAGCTGCCGATCCAGGCCGATATCATCGGGCTCAGTGTCACCACCGGCGGCCAGGACCGGGTGGATGTCTTCGTGCGCGAGCAGGATGGGAGGGACGGCGTGGAACTGGTGCGAGCCGGATAGACGATGACGGCGCCGACGTTGGGGAAGGACCTGATCGGACTCGAGTCCCTGTCCGCCGAGCAGATCCGTTTGATCCTCGACTGTGCCGAGCCCTTTAAAGAAGTGAGCGAGCGGCCCATCAAGAAGGTCCCCGCGCTCCGCGGCAAGACCATCGTCAACCTGTTCTTCGAGCCCTCCACCCGGACCCGGATCTCCTTCGAGTTCGCCGAGAAGCGCCTCTCCGCCGATACCGTCAACGTCGCCGCCGCCGGCTCCTCCGTCAGCAAGGGGGAGACGCTGGTGGATACCGCCCGGAACCTCGAGGCGATGCGGATCGACATGGTGGTGATCCGCCACGAGTCCTCCGGGTCCGCCGAATTCCTCGCCAAGCGGATCCGCTCCAACGTGATCAATGCGGGAGACGGGAAGCACGAGCACCCGACCCAGGGGCTGCTCGATCTCCTCACCCTGCGCGACAAATTCGGGAAGATCGAAGGACTCAAGGTCGCCATCTGCGGCGACGTGCTGCACAGCCGGGTGGCCCGGAGCAATATCTGGGGTCTCAAGAAGCTGGGGGCCGAAGTGGCCCTTTGCGGCCCCGCGACCCTGATGCCCCGGAACGTGGCCGATCTTGGGGTGACGCTCCTCCCCAGAATCGAAGACGCGATCCAGTGGGCCGATGCCTTGAACGTCCTCCGGCTCCAGCTCGAGCGAATGAGTGCCGGGTTCGTTCCCTCGCTCCGGGAATACAACCGGGTCTTCGGGGTGACCAGCGAGCGCCTGTCCCGGGCGTCCAGGGATCTGGTGATCCTCCATCCCGGTCCGATGAACCGCGGCGTCGAAATCGATAGCGACGTGGCCGATGGGCCCCACAGCGTGATCCTGCCCCAGGTCACCAACGGCGTCGCGGTGCGAATGGCGGTGCTCTACCTGCTGGCCGGCGGGGCTCCCGATTGGCAGGCGGCCGCCCAGGGAGACGAACGGTGAACGCGATCCTGATTCGGGGCGGACGGGTCATCGACCCCTCCCGGGGCACCGATGGTCCGGCCGACGTGCTGCTGCTCGAGGGCAAGGTCGAGGCGGTGGGACGCAACATCCCGGTGCCGGAACAGGCCAGCGTGATCGACGCGACCGGAAAGGTGGTGGCCCCGGGGCTGATCGACCTCCACGTCCATCTCCGCGAGCCGGGCCAGGAGGATCTGGAAACCATCGCGACCGGGGCCATGGCCGCCGCGGCGGGCGGCTTCACCGCCATCTGCGCCATGCCCAACACCGATCCGGTGGTGGACAACCAGGGCGCGGTCGGATTCATCGTGGGCCGGGCTCAGCGGGCCGGCAAGGCGCGGGTCTACCCGATCGGCGCCATTTCCCTCGGTCAGAACGGAGAGACCCTGGCCGAGTTCGGCGAGCTGGTGGGCGCCGGAGCGGTGGCGGTGAGCGACGACGGCAAGCCGGTGGTCTCGAGCCACCTGATGCGCACCGCCCTCGAATACGCCCGCACCTTCAACATCCCGGTCGCCGATCACTGCGAGGAGCCGACCCTCTCGAAGGGCGGGGTGATGCACGAGGGGATCGTCTCCACCCGGCTCGGTCTCAAGGGGATCCCCGCTGCCGCCGAGGAGATCATGGTGGCGCGGGACATCCTGCTGGCCGGGCTGACCGGTGGCCACGTCCACCTCTGCCACATGTCCACCCGGGGATCGGTGGACCTGATCCGTCGCGCCAAGGCGATGGGGATCCGGGTGACCGCTGAAGCGACCCCCCACCACTTCACCCTGACGCACGAGGCCTGCGAGGGCTACAACACCAACGCCAAGATGAATCCGCCGCTTCGCGAAGCGGAGGATCGCGAAGCGATCCGGGAAGGTCTCCGGGATGGCACCATCGACGTGATCGCCAGCGACCACGCCCCGCACCACTACGACGCCAAGGAGCGGGAGTTCGACGACGCCCCCAATGGGATCCTCGGTCTGGAGACCGCCCTGGGTCTGGCCATTTCGGAGCTGGTGGACACCGGGCTCCTCACCCTGCCCGAGCTGATCTCCCGGATGAGCACCCAGCCGGCTCGGGTCTTCAATCTCCCGGGCGGCACCCTGGCGGTGGGCGCCCCGGCCGACGTGGTGGTCTTCGATCCCACCCGGGAGTGGACCGTCCAGCCCGAGAATTTCTTCTCCAAGAGCCGGAACACCCCCTTCGCCGGCCGCACCGTCCGAGGCCAGGCGGACTACACCGTGGTCCGCGGCCGGGTGGTCTTTCAGCGGGGCACCTGAGGTGCCCCCCGAGCCCGTAGATCCAGCGGCGGCGGCAGACGCCGTGGTCCGCTGCTGCCGCCGGCTCTGGGAGGCTGGGCTCTTGGCCGGGGTGGACGGGAACGTTTCGGTCCGCCTCTCCCCCGATTCCGTGCTGGTCTCCCCCCGGGGGCTCCCCAAGGCGGACCTGGCCGTGGCCGATCTGGTCGAGGTTGGCCTCGACGGGACCCCTCGACACGGTATGCGCAGACCGAGTACCGAATTAGATTTGCATCTCAGAGTCTACCGGAGGCGCCGGGACGTGGGCGCGGTGGTGCACGCGCATCCGCCGACCGCAACCGGCTTCGCCCTGGCGGGCGAGGCGCTCCCGGGCGACCTGTTGCCGGAATCGATTCTCCTGCTGGGTGAGGTCCCGGTGGTGCCCTATGCCACTCCCGGTACCCCCGCCGTCGGCGAACTGGCGGAGCAGTACTTCGACCGGCACGAGGCGTTGCTGCTGGCCAATCACGGGGCGGTTACCTGGGGAGCGGACCTGACGCAGGCGCAGGTCCGGATGGAGAGCCTGGAACACGTTGCCCGGATCATCGTGGCCGCTCGGGCAGTAGGACGCGTCAATCGGCTGAACCCGGAGCAGATCGCAGCCCTCGAACAGCTGAGAGGAAGACCCGGCAATGGCTAGAGCCTCGCGCAGCGACAATCCGATCGAGAAGCTGCTCAACGACCGCAATCAATACCTGAGCTGGCTGGCCCGCCTCGATACCAGCGGAGACGCCGTCGCTGCGGTCCCCGAAGGGGTCCGCCACAAGATTCGCGGCGATTACGAAGCCCGCCTCAAGAACGTGGTCGACGAACTGCGCCACCACTCCGCCGCCATCGACGAACAACTGGAAGAGTACCGGGCTCGGAAGCACGAACTGACCAACCGCGAGGCCCAGGCCAAGGAGCTGATGTCCGAGGCGGAGGTCCGCCACGCCGTCGGCGAGTATGACGAAGGGAAGTGGCAGACGCTCCGGGGCGAGACCACTCGGGTCCTGGTCACGGTGCGCGAGGAGCTAGCCAAGACCAACGCGGAGATCGACCGGCTGACCGAGGTCCAGGGCCTGATCGCCGCTCCGCTGCCGGCGCCGGCGACGCCGGCCCCGCCGCCCCCTCCGGCGCAGGCCCCCGCGGCCCGTCAATCGGGCCCGCAGAAGGCCCCGGAAATGCCCTTCCTTCAGCTGGAGCCCGACTTTTCAACGCCCAGCGTCCCCGCCCAGGCCGGGCCTCCACCGATCATACCGCCGGAGCCTACCGGTCCCTCCAAGCTTCCCCTCACTGCCAAGAGCCCGCCCAAGCTGGGTGGCAAGGGCAAGGACGAGGCGCCCGCGCGGACCCTCTGGTATCCCTCAGGTAAGGAAGGGGCGGGGGCCGGGGGAGGGGCGGGAGGCAATGCACCCGGCGGCTCGGGCCAGAAGATGGATGAGCTGGCGTTCCTCAAATCGGTCACCAACGAGCCAGCGGCGCCTCGCCGGGCCAGCGGGGGATTCTCCAAGGTCGCTCAACCCGAGACACCTCAGGCCGCGACACCGCCGCCGCCGCCCCCCCCGCCGATGCCGCATCCCCCTTCGGCGCCGGTGATCACCACCGCGGACCCCTTCGCCTCCAAGGCCCCTCCCGTCGACGCCAAGCGTGGGAGCCAGGCCAACGTGCCCAAGACGCTCAAGTGCGGGGAGTGCGGAACCCTGAACCGGCCCACCGAGTGGTACTGCGAGCGCTGCGGGGCCGAGCTGGCGGCGCTCTGACGGTGTAAGTGGTGAGCGGAAGCCACGCCCTTCCGAGACCGAACGACCCCCCGATGTCGAGGGACACCGGGGGGTCGTTGCCGTCGTGGATCCGCGAGACTAGCGGGCGTTCACTTCTTCCCCGCCACCACCCTAGCCAAGCGGCTCTTCTGACGCGCGGCGGCATTCGGGTGGATCAGGTTCTTCCGGCCGGCGCGATCGAGCAGCCGCGTCGCGGCCAGATAGGCCTTCTGCGCTTCGGTCTTGGATCCGGCGGCGCGCACCTTCTTGATGGCGGTACGCAGCTGGCTCCGGCTCTGGCGGTTACGGAGCGTCGCGGCGCGGGCCTGCCGCATGCGCTTCCGGGCGGATTCGATTCGGGGCACGATCACCTCAGAGTTGAACCGGCGCCACGCTTCGACCGGGCGCCGCGAAGGGCGCATTTTAGGGGAATGCAGGGGCGAGGTCAAGCGGGCCGTGTTTTGACCTGCTCTCCCTCGGCGTTTAAGATCCTTGCAGCCTCTCTCGCCGGGATTTCCCCTGACCGATTTCGTCCTCGCGCTGCCGGTTCTGGTGTTCTCACTCGTCGCGCACGAGTATGCCCATGGAGCCGCCGCGTACCGCCAGGGTGATGATACCGCCTACATGCTGGGGCGCCTCACGCTCAACCCGCTGCCCCACATCGATCCCTGGCTCAGCATCCTGATGCCGGCCATCCTGTGGTTCGGTTCGGGCGGACGCTACACCTTCGGTGGCGCCAAGCCGATCCCGGTCAACCCGCGCAAGTATCGCAACTACCGGCGGGGAGACATCATCGTCAGCGCGGCGGGCGTGGTGACCAATCTGATGTTGACGCTGGTCTTCGCGCTGCTTTTCATCGGCCTGGGCCTCATCGGGCGAGCCTGGCCCGATGCCATCGGCACGCTCGACGTGGGGCAGCGCATGATGGTCTGGGGAGTCCAGCTCAATCTGGTCCTCGCCTGCTTCAACCTGATTCCGATTCCGCCGCTCGATGGGTCGCACCTGTTCTATTACTTGTTGCCTCCCGATCTGGGCGACCGCTACCGGAGCCTCCAGCGGTTCGGATTTCTGCCGCTGCTCGCGATCCTGCTGCTGGCTCAGCCGTTGATCTCCTTCCTGCTCACCCCGGCCTGGCTGATGCTTCAGTTCCTCCTGAGATACATGCTGCCGTGGGCCGTGGGTGAGGGCTGGAACATCTTCGCCGCCTGATGACCTCTCCCGCCGCCTCCGCCTTCGCGACTGCTCCCGGTAATGAGCCGGGATTCGTGGTCAGCCTGGACGGCTTCTCGGGGCCGCTCGATCTGCTGCTCTATCTCCTCCGCGAGGAGAAGATCGAGATCGCGGACATCCCGGTGGCGCGGATCGCCGACCAGTTCCTCCAGACCATTCATACCCTGGGGCTCAATCAGGCCGCCGATTACCTCGAGATGGCGGGCCGCCTGGTCCGGCTCAAGGTCGCCATGCTGCTCCCGCGGCGTCCCGACGAAGAGGGTTGGGAGGATCCCCGGCACGAGCTGGTGCGCCGCCTGCTCGAGTATCAGCAGATCCGGGAGATCGCCTCCTGGCTGGAGCGGCGGGCCGAGCGGCAAGCGCTGCGATTCCCCCGGGGCTATCTCCCGGCGCCGCCCGATATCCCGCCGCCGCCTCTGGTCATCGATCTGGCCGAGCTGCTGCGCGCAGTCGAGAAGATCATCAGCGAAATTCCCCAGCCGGTGCTGCATCGGGTGGTTCCGCGTCCGCTCGACGTCGAAGGAGCGACCCGACGCATCGAAGCCCTCCTGGCCGAGCGGGAGGAGATCGACTGGCTCGATGCCCTGGGCCCCGAACGTACCATCGCCGATCTGCTGTCCACCCTGATCGCGCTGCTCGAGTTGGCGCGCCGGGGCGGACTCCATCTCCATCAACCGGCGCCCTTCGCGCCTCTGGTGATCCGCCGTGACCCCCCTCGCCCAGCTGATTGAGGCCGCGCTGTTCGCCGCGGCGCGGCCGGTGACGGCCGAAGAGCTCCAGACGCTCGATCCCGACGCCACGGCCGCCGACGTGCGGACCGCGCTGGATCAGCTCAAGGAACACTACGATTTCGAAGGTCACGCCATCGAGCTGGTCGAAATCGCGGGCGGCTATCAGCTGCTGACCCGTCCGACCTTCGCCGCGGCGGTCGAGCGGGCCCAGCTCGGCCTCCGGACGCCACGGCTCACCCAGGCCGCCCTCGAGACCCTCTCGGTGATCTCCTACCGGCAACCGGTCGGCCGGGCGGAGATCGAGGAGATTCGTGGCGTCTCGGCGGGCGGCGTGCTGCGGACGCTGCAGGAGCGGGGGCTGATCGAGGTGGTGGGCCGGAGCGACGCGCTGGGCCGGCCGCTGCTCTACGGCACGACCAACCAGTTCCTGGAGCTGCTGGGCCTGCGCGACCTGGGCGAGCTGCCGCGGACCGAGGAGTTCGCCGTCGCGCTCCAGCCGCCCAAGCCCGATTCCACGGATTCCGAAGGAGCGGCCGCCTCGGTGCCAGCCGAGTCATGACCGAGATGCGCCTCCAGCGCGTGCTCGCGCTGGCGGGAGTCGCGTCGCGACGGGCGGCAGAGGAGCTGATCGAGGCGGGACGGGTCAAGGTGGACGGCCGGGTCGCCAGTATCGGCATGAAGGCCGACCCGGAGCGCCAGAAGATCACCGTCGGCGGGCGGCCGCTCCCCACCACCAGGCGGCGCTGGATCGCGTTCCACAAACCGCTGGGCGTGGTCACCACCGCGCAGGATCCCGAAGGACGGCGGACCGTGTTCGATTTCCTGGATCAGCCGCGCGGGCTCCGCTACGTGGGCCGGCTGGATGTGATGACCACGGGCTTGCTCCTCCTCACGACCGATGGCGATGCGGTCCACCGGTTGACCCACCCGCGCTTCCGGATCGAGCGGGGCTACACCGCGCTGGTGCATGGCCGGCCGACCGAGGAGATCGTGGCTCTGGTCCGCCAGCCGGTGACGGTCGAAGGACGGCCCGTCAAACCGGTCCGCGTTCGGGTGCGCCCCGGGAACGCGGGTCGCAGCATAGTGGACGTGACACTCGTCGAAGGGCGCAACCGTATCGTCCGGAAATGGTGCGAGGCCATGGGGCTCAAGGTGCAACGCCTCGCCCGACTGTCCTACGGCCCGGTCCGGCTGGGCGATCTTCCCGTGGGACAGAGCCGCTTGCTCTCGCCTCACGAGGAGGCGGCCAT
This sequence comes from Gemmatimonadales bacterium, assembly GCA_035519565.1. GTDB lineage: Bacteria > Gemmatimonadota > Gemmatimonadetes > Gemmatimonadales > GWC2-71-9 > DATIWD01. Next base: position 11,278 of record DATIWD010000007.1, read on the forward strand.
CTACCAGGCCATTCGACTCAAGCCGAAGAGCGAGGAGTAACAAGAATGCGGCGCCGTCACCAAACCGCTTCGACCGGATCGCGCGCATGACCAGCGCCCGAGTTTCCGCCGCCCACGCCCGGGTCCCGGATGCCTCCGCCATTCCCCAGGTGGTCCGCGAGGTCGCTCGACGGATCGTCGGCCAGGAGACCATGGTGGAGCGGCTCCTGATCGGGTTGTTCTGCGGGGGGCACATTCTGCTGGAGGGCGTCCCCGGCCTGGCCAAGACCCTCGCGGTCAAGACCCTGGCGGAGATCATTCACGCCTCGTTCTCCCGGATTCAGTTCACCCCCGATCTGCTGCCGGCCGACCTGATCGGCACCATGATCTTCGACCAGCGGAACCAGGAGTTCCGGGTCAAGAAGGGGCCGATCTTCGCCCAGATCGTGCTGGCCGACGAGATCAACCGCGCCCCGGCCAAGGTCCAGGCCGCGCTGCTCGAGGCGATGCAGGAGAAGCAGGTGACCATCGGCGGGACCACCTTCAAGCTCGAAGAGCCGTTCCTGGTGCTGGCCACCCAGAATCCGATCGAGAGCGAAGGGACCTACCCGCTGCCCGAGGCCCAGCTCGACCGGTTCATGCTCAAGGTGCGGGTCCACTATCCGAGCCGCGACGAAGAGAAGGAAGTGCTGCTCCGGATGAGCACCGGCCAGGACATTCCGGTGCAGCGCATGCTGGATCCCGCCGTGATCCTGGCACTTCGCGCCGCGGTGGCCGGGCTCTACATCGATCAGAAGGTGGTGGACTACATCGTCGACCTGGTCCGCGCCACCCGCGACCCCGGCGCGGTGGGGCTCTCTTCGCTCAAGCCCCTGGTCGCCTTCGGCGCGTCGCCTCGCGCCTCGCTCGCCCTGGCCGCGGCTGCCCGAGCCCAGGCCTTCCTCCGGGGCCGCAACTACGTGGTGCCCGAGGACGTCAAGGCGCTCGCCCCCGATGTCCTGCGCCACCGGATGGTGCTCACCTTCGAAGCGGAAGCGGAGGAAATGGACAGCGACGACATCATCGCGAAGGTGCTGGAGGCGGTCCCGGTACCGTGACAAACAGGACTGAGGACTGAGGACTCAGGACTGAGTCCTCCACCCGACCCCACTCAGTCCTCAGTCCTCAGTCCTCAGTACTTTTCTATCCATGCCTCCCATCTCCCCCCAGGTCCTCAAGCAGGTCAAAGCCATCGAGCTGCGGGCCCGCGGCCTGGTCACCGCGCTGTTCGCCGGGGAATACCGCTCGGTGTTCCGGGGGCAGGGCATGGAGTTCGCCGAAGTCCGCGCCTATCAGATGGGCGACGATTTCCGGGCCATCGACTGGAACGTCTCCGCCCGCCTGGCCAGCCCCTACATCAAGGTCTTTACCGAGGAGCGGGAGCTGACCTTGATGCTGATCGTGGACCAGTCCGGCTCGACCCAGTTCGGTCGCCCGCTGACCAAGGCGTCGCTGGCGATCGAGGTGGCTTCCGTGCTCGCCCTGGCGGCCGCGCGCCAGAATGATCGGGTAGGAGCTTTGCTCTTCGCCGACCAGGTCGAGCGGGTGATTCCGCCCGCCAAGGGTCGGCGCCATGCCCTCCGAGTGATCCGCGATCTGGTGGCGTTCCGGCCGTCCGGCAAGCGCACCAACCTCGCCACCAGTCTCCTCTACGCCGCCCAGCTCCTCAAGCACCGGGCCATCGTGGTGGTCCTCTCCGATTTTCTGGCCGAGTCCTGGGAGCAACCACTCCGGCGGCTCGCGGCCCGGCACGAAGTCGTCGCCGTCTGCGTGGACGATCCGCGGGAGCGGCATCTGCCCAACGCCGGCTGGGTGGACCTCGAGGATGCCGAGACCGGGCGTCGGGTGCTAGTGGATTCGGGGAGTCGGCTGGCGCGAGCCCAGTTGTCTCAGTTGGCCGAACGGCGGGTCCGGGACCGGGCTCGGGCACTCAACGCGGCCGGCGTTGACGTGGTCTCGCTCAATACCGGGCAGGACTACGGCGTACCGCTCCGACAGGCCTTCGCCCGGCGGGCTCGACGGATCGCCAACTGATGCTGGCGCTGCTCCTGACCCTGCAATCCGCTCTGCCAACGGTGGGAGACACCATCTGGCTCGACCGCGCGGTACCGGTTGGCCCCGGTTACATGGTGCGGCCGCCGGTCTGGGAACCGTCGGGGTCGGTCGAGCTGTTGGGCCCACCGACCCTGGTCACGAGTGGCGGACAGATCACACTCCGGTATCCGGTCGTGGCCTGGGATCCCGGGACGTTGACCGTGAAGATCCCGGGGCCCCTGCTGGTGGCGCCCTCCGGCCAGGTGGATTCGCTTCCGCCGCAGACGGTCATCCTCGAGGTGGCCAGCGTGCTTCCCAGGCAGGGCGGAGCCGTCAAACCGGCACCTCAACCGCCCTCGGCCCTGATCCACCTGGAGCGAACCTCCACCCTCCCGTTGGGGATTCTCGGACTGCTGGCTTTGGCCCTCACGCTCCTGTGCGCCGCGGTCTGGCGCCGGCGGGGAAAGCCCGTCCCGGTCAGCGACGCCGCCGCCTCGAAGCCGCCGCCGCTGGAGAAGTGGGCCCGCGCCGGAGAGTCACGTACCGTGGCCGCGATGGCGGCAGCCGAGCTGCGCGGGGCCATTGCCTCGAAACTTCCTGAGGCACACCCCGCGCTCAGTCGCGACGCGCTCCTCGCCCTCCTCGCCGACCACCGGCCTCGCTGGCCCCTGGCCCGGATCGGCTCGGCGATCGCCAAGCTCGACTCGGCGCGGTTCTCCCCCCTGGCCCCCGACGAGTCACTGGCGCTCCACGAGGAAGTCCTCGGGTTGACCAAAGCCGTTCGAGGCGACCGCTCATGAGCTTCGCGCGGCCCTGGCTGCTCGCGTTGCTGGTCCTGATCCCCCTCTGGTGGTGGCGCCGCCGCCGGCCGAGGCAGGGGATCGCCTACAGCGACGTGAGCCTCTTCAACCTGGTTCCGGCCTCCAAGCTCCTGGCCCGGATTCCTCCCGCCTGCCGAGCGCTGACCTTGGGCGCCTGGATCTTCGCGGCCGCTGGCCCCCGCCTGGGCGGATCGCTGGTCGAGCTCAAGCAGGAGGGGATCTCGATCGTGATCGCGATCGACATCAGCTCCAGCATGCTGGCCGAGGATTTCGCTCCCTCCAACCGGCTGGAAGTGGCCAAGCAGGACGCGATCTCGTTCATCCACGGTCGAGACGCCGATCGGATCGCGCTGGTGGTGTTCTCCGGCGAGGCGCTCACTCAGGTGCCGCTGACCACCGACTATGCCGTGTTGGATCGCGCGGTGATGGATCTCAAGATCGGCATGCTCGACGACGGCACCGCGATCGGCAGCGGGCTCGCCACCGCGGTGAACCGGCTGCGCTACGCGCCCGGCAAGTCCAAGGTGATCCTGCTCCTCACCGATGGAGTCAACAACCGGGGAACCATCGACCCTCGCACCGCTGCCGCGGCCGCCGGCGCGCTGGGCATTCGAGTCTACACCATCGGTGTCGGCACCGAGGGAGAGGCACCGATCCCCACCGGGCGGGGCGCCAATGGGTTCCGCTACGAGGTGCTGCCGGTCGAGATCGACGAGGCGCTTCTCCGGGAGATCGCGGATCAGACCGGCGGGAAGTACTTCCGCGCCAAGGACAGCGAGGCGCTGAGCCGGATCTTCAAGCAGATCGACGCCCTCGAAAAGACTCCGATCCACGTGACCCGCTACGTGCGCTACGACGAGATCCCCCGGCCCTTCATTCTGCTGGGGCTGGGCGCGCTGGGCCTCGAGCTGCTGCTGAGCGCCACGCTCGTGGTCCGGGTGCCCTGAGCCGATGACCTTCGATACCCCGCTCCTGCTGCCGCTCGCTCCGGTCCTGGCCGGTGCGGTTGGGGCCGGCGCCCTGTGGGCGCGCTCGCGCCGGATCAGGCGGGCGGCGCGCTGGAGTTCCGACCTGGCGCTGCAGGCCAAGCGCGGTGGTCTCACCGGGCCCATCCTGCTCGGCCTCGCCGGGCTGGTGGCGGGAATCGCGCTGGCCGGTCCCCGCGGAGGTCGTGCCGAGGTCACCTCGCAGACCCGCGCCCTCAGCGTCGTGTTCGCGGTGGACATCTCCCGCTCGATGCTGGCGGAAGACGCCGCGCCCAGCCGTCTCGGTCGCGCGGTGCGGGAAACCCGGCGATTGGTGCAGGATCTCGCCGGCGACCGACTGGGGCTGATCGCCTTTGCGGGTCGCAGTTACATCCTGACTCCGCTGACCGTGGATGGCGGCGCGGTCTCGCTCTTCCTCGATGGCCTGGATCCCGATCTCGCCAGTCAGGGTGGCACCGGGCTCAGCAATGTGCTGGCCCAGGGTGGCGAGCTGCTCACCGCGTCCAAGGACGGTTCCGACCGAGTCCTGGTGCTCTTCACCGACGGTGAGGCGCACGACACGCTCACCGAGATCCTGGCGCGCGCCAAGGAGCTCAATGCACGCGGGGTCCGGCTCATCCTGGTCGCCGAAGGCGGCACCACGCCCACCCGGATTCCGGTGCGGGACAGCGCCGGCGCCCTGATCGAGTATCAGATGGAATCGCCGGGCCATCCGGTCCAGACCTATCGGCGGGACGATATCCTCCAGGCCATCGCCGATGCCGCAGAGGGGACCCTGGTCCCAGCCGAATTGCCGGACCAGGCCGGCGCGGTGCGCGATCTGATCGCCGCGTTCAAGCGGAGCCCGGCCCAGGAGACCATGACCAGTGATCTCCTGCCCCAGACCTGGATCCCGATGACGATCGCGCTCCTGTTGTTGCTGATTCAGACGCTCACTCGGCGCAGTGCGGCCCTGGTGGGCCTGGCCGGCCTCCTAATGCTGGCCAGAGCCGAGGCCCAGGTTCCCTCTCGCGGTACCACCGCGGCGCAGACTGGGCGATTCAGCGATGCGGCTCGCGCGTTCCTGGAGGACGCCAACGCCGGGGCCGCCGAGGACACGGCCTACTATGACGCCGGAACCGCGGCCCTCTCCGCCGGCCAATTCGACCTGGCGCGAAAGGCATTGACCAAAGCCTCGGCCTCGCTGGACCCCTCGCTGCGCTATCGAGCCCTCTACAACCTGGGCGTCAACGATCTCCTGAATGCCGCGGCCGATTCGGGGCACGCCGAGGCCTGGCGGGGCGAAGCGGCCAAACACCTCCAGGAGGCCTTGCTGCTGCAGCCCAAATCGCAGCGGGCCAAGTGGAACCTCGAGCTGGCCCGGCGCCAGCGTCCGCCGCCGCCGGGCGGCGCGAGTAGTCCACCTCCACCGCCGAGTACGCCACCGCCGCCCCGTCCTCAGTCGCAGGAACAGCGGCCACTCTCCGCCAATCAGGCGGAGCAGATTCTCAATTCGGTGGAGCGGGAGGAGCAGGAGACCAGGGCCAAGCACGTGGGCCGGGTACGCAACCTGTCCGCCGGGGAGAAGGACTGGTGATCGCGCTCGCGTGGTTGGCGCTGGCCATGCAGGCCAATCCCCCGCAGGCGATCGCGGCGGTGGACCGTGACTCGCTGAGCGTCGGTGAGGAGCTGACCCTGACCATTCGGGTCACCAGCACCTCCGCCGAGCCGGTACAGGTACTGCTTCCCCAGTTGACCGGGCTCGAAGTCGTCGCTCGCACCGAGCGGACCGAGGTGACCTACAACGGCGGCAGCGGACGGATCACGACAGTCGAGCTGCGTCTGCGGGGGACCAAGGCCGGGACCTGGCGGGCGGGGCCATTCGAGGTAAGACAGGGGCCCCACGTGGTCCAGGTGGATGCAGTGCGGCTGGTGGTCGCCCCCGGCTCTGCCACCGGGGCCGTCGCCACGACGCTCAACGCCCGGGTCCAACGGATTCTCGAACGGGCGCCTTCCCCTCCAGCGGCGGGACGGGTGGCGCTCACCCTGATTCTCTCCTCGGACACGGTGTTGCTGGGCGAGCAGGTGGATGTGCTCACCGCCGCCTGGTTCCCCCGCGACCTGCGACTCCAGCTCCGGCGACCGCCGACGCTCGAAGCGCCCCAGATCGACGGGGTCTGGAACTACCCTCAGCCGACCCCCAGCGGCATCGCGGCCAGCCGCAACATCGGCGGCGTGTGGTACGACGTCTTCGTGGTGCACCAGGTGATCTTCCCACTGGCGCCCGGCGGGGTACAGATCAATCCCGCCACGCTGCGGTACAGCGTGCCCCTCGCCATCCAGTTCTTCAGCCAGGAAGAGCGCTACACCCTGAGCAGCACCAACGCGGTGGTGACCGTCCTCCCGCTGCCCGACGAGAACCGGTCGGCCTGGTTCAGCGGTGCGATCGGCCATCAGATCACGCTTCGCCGCACCGTCTCCCCGGGCAGCGGTCGAGTCGGGGAGCCGCTCAACGTGGAGCTGACCGTGAGCGGGGAAGGGAACGTGGCCCTGTGGCCAGCGCCGGCGTTCAGCTGGCCGCCGGAAGTTCGGGCCTACTCCGATCGGGTGGACGAGAAGTCGTCGCTGGTCCAGGGACGCCTGGCCGGCACCAAGACCTTCCATTATCTGGTGGTGCCCGATTCGGCCGGCACCCTGCTCCTCCCCTCGATCCGCTACGCCTATTTCGATCCCTCCACCCGCTCCTATCCGCTGACCGAGCTGGAGGCGACTCCGGTGGGGATTGCTCGAGGCGCGGTGGCCGGCGCACCCAAGGCCCTACCCCCGGGATTGCTCTACCAGCAGAGCCCGGCCCTGGCCTGGCGGCTGATGCACGCGGTGCCGGAGATCGCATTGATCCTGTTTGCCCTCCTGTTTCCGGTGGCCTGGCTGGTCGTCCCGTTGGTGCGGCGCCTCCGCCACCGAGCCCCGCCGCCGCCACCCCGCGATGAATTGGCCTTTGTGCACCGCGAGCTGGGCCAGGCGCTGGAGCGGCTGGGACTCTCGCCGGGGACCGGGGGAACGGCGCTCCGGCATGCGCTGCAACAGGCCGGTGTGCCCGCGGCCCTGGTTCGGGAGACGGTGGAGTGGCAGGACCGGCTTCAGGCGGCGCGCTTCGCGGCCGGCGAGGGGAGTAATCGCACGACGCTGATCAAGGGAGCCAGGGCGCTCCTGGCCAAGCTGGGAGAGTGGTGCGACGCGGTGCGAGGACCGGCCGGCCGGGCGGCGGCGATCGTGGCGGTACTGCTGATCGCCAGCCCGCTCAGAGGCCAGGCCCCGCCCCCGGAACAACTGTATGAGGCTGGGGCCGTGGCGGAGGCGGCGACCGGCTTCGCGAAACGCGCCGAAGCGGATCCCTGGGTGGCCGCGCACTGGTACAATCTCGGCGCGGCCCGATTTCGCCAGGGAGAGGAAGGCAAGGCCCTGGCCGCGTGGACCACCGCGCTGCGACTGACTCCGCGAGATCGTCACGTGCGTCAGGCCCTGCGCCTGGTGCCGCCGGCGGATGCCGAGTCCGCCGCGCGGCTCTGGACCGCGCCGGTCACGCCCGAGGAGCTCGGTCTCATCGCCCTGGTGGCCTGGACGGTGGGCTGGGTCGGTCTCATCGTCCGGCGTCGTCCGCGGGGCCGCTGGTTCGTGGTGCTCGGGGCGGCGATATTCTTCGCGGCCAGCGCTGGCAGTCTGGTCGTCTGGTATGACCGGCCCATTGCCGTGGTCACTGGTCCCACCAGGCTCCTGGGGGGGCCCTACGGTCGCGCGCCGTCGGTGGCCGCCGTGGAGCAGGGAAGCGTCCTGCTGCTGGAGCGGCGGGAGGGACCCTGGTGGCTGGCCCGGGACGGCCAGGGCCGGAGCGGTTGGATCCCCGACAACGGATTGGCGAGAGTGAAGGCTTCGAGTGGCAGCGGTGACTGAACGCCCACGGGTGGCGATTCTCCCCGACGCGGTCGCTGATCAGATCGCGGCGGGCGAAGTCGTGGAGCGCCCGGCTTCCGTGGTGAAGGAGCTGGTCGAGAACGCGCTCGACGCCGGGGCGCGTCACATCCGGATCTCCATCGAGAATGGCGGGAAGACCCGGGTCGAGGTCGCCGACGACGGCCTCGGCATGTCACGGGAGGATGCCGTGCTGGCGCTCGATCGCCACGCCACCAGCAAGATCCGGCAGGCGCGGGACCTGGTCGGCGTGGCGACCTACGGGTTTCGCGGCGAGGCGCTGCCGGCCATGGCCTCGGTCTCCCGGTTCTCCCTTATGACGTCCGATGGTGAAGGCGAAGCCACGGCGCTCACCGTCACCGGCGGGCGGTTGGAGCGCGTTGAGCCCAGCGCCCGCCAGCGGGGCACCACCGTCGAAGTCAAGAATCTCTTCTTCAATACTCCGGCCCGGCGGAAGTTCCTTCGCTCGACCGCGAGCGAGACCCGCGCCGCCGTGGATGCCGTGGCTACCCTGGCACTCGCCAATCCGGCCACCGGCTTCGAGCTCCACTGCGACGAGCGGCTCCGGCTCCATGCACCCCCGGATCAGAGCGGCGGCGATCGGTTGACCACCGTCTGGGGCCACGACCTGGTGGCCACCCTGGTGCCGGTGAGCCATGCCATGGGAGGCTTTCGCGTCGAGGGCTTCGTCCAGCGCCCCGCCGATGCTCGGCCGACGGGGCGGCGCACTCAGCTCCTCGTCAACGGCCGGCCCTTCCGGGATCCATTCCTGATTCGCGCGGCGGAAGCCGGCTATCGCTCCGCCATCAATCCCGGCGATCGTCCCTCGATCTACCTGGCCATCGAAGTGGCCAAGGACGAAGTGGACGTGAACGTGCACCCTGCCAAGCTCGAGGTCCGCTTCCGGGACCGCTTCGGGCTGGAGCAGGCGGTGGAGTCGGCAGTGCGAGCGGCCTTGGGGCACCTCGTCGCCGCGGCTCCCCTGGTGGGGCCACCGGGCCCCGACGATCTGATCCCGTGGAGTGGATCCACGTGGGGATCGGTGGGAGGTTCCTCGACTGCTCCGTTGGGCCATCTCGGGTCCGTGACGCTGGATGCCCAGTTCCCCGAGGTGACGCCGACCGGGTTTCCGTACCCGCTCTTCCAGCTGTTCGACGCCTATATCGTCTACCAGACGCCCGAAGGTCTGGTGATCACCGACCAGCATTCGGCCCACGAACGGGTGCTCTACGAGTCGATCCTGGCTCAGCTCCGGGGATCGCTCGCGCCGGCTCAGCGGCTGCTACTCCCGTTGACCCTCGATCTCAGCGACGAGGAGCTGGAGGCGGTGGAGCAGCATCGCGAGCGCCTGGCGAGCGTCGGCTTCGAGATCGATCCCTTCGGCGGTCGCTCGGTGGTGGTGCACACCGTCCCCAACCCCCACCCGCACTTCGATGCCGGTCGCTGCCTGCGCGAGATGGTAGCCGATCTCGCTCGCGGCCGCTTCGGAGGCTGGGCCGACCCGCTGGAGCGCTTCGCGGCCACCTTCGCCTGTCGGGCCGCCGTCAAGGCCGGTGAGCGTCTGGATGAGCGCGAGATGCGCGAGCTCATGGTCCGGCTGCTCGGCACCACGCTCCCTCCCCATGACGTGCACGGGCGGGCCACCATGCTTCAACTGACCCGGGAGGAGCTGGAGCGTCGCTTTGGGCGCCGCTAGAATCCCGGTCCTGGTCGGGGCCACCGGGGTCGGGAAGACCGCGGTGGCCATGGCCCTCAGCCGGCATTGGCCGCTCGAGGTGGTCTCGGCTGACTCGCGGCAGGTCTACCGGCGGTTGGATATCGGCACCGCCAAGCCGCCGCCGCGTTGGCTGGCCAAGCTTCCCCATCACGGACTGGATCAGGTCGATCCCGGATCGCGCTATAGCGCGGGGCGGTTCATTCAGGACGCGCCACGATGGATTCGGGAGATCCAGGGCCGAGGCCATCTGCCAGTCGTCGTGGGGGGAACCGGCCTCTACATCCGGGCCCTGGTGGACGGGCTCTTTGCCGAGCCTCCTCTGGAAGCATCCAGGCGGCATGCCCTGGGCGAGTGGCTGGAACGGCTCGAGGTCGGCGAGCTGCTCCGCTGGTCGGGGCGCCTCGACGTGGGGTTCAAGGGGGGCGGCCGCCAGCGCGCGATGCGGAGCATCGAGGTGGCGCTGCTCACCGGCAGACCGCTGAGCTATTGGCAGGAAACGGCCCGCCGGAGCGGTGCCATCGATCCCTGGTACGTGTATCTCACCGCGCCGCGGGCCGTCCTGCATCATCGGATCGCGGTGCGTGCCGAAGAAATGGTGCGGCGCGGGCTGATCGAAGAAGTGGCGGCCGTGCTCTCGGAAGGGCACCCGGGTAAGGCGCCGGGTCTCGACGCCATCGGGATCCGGGAAGCGGTCGAGTACCTTCATGGGAAGCGAACCCGGGAGAGTGTCGCCGAGGCGGTCGCCGCCAGCACGCGCCAGTACGCCAAGCGTCAGGAGACCTGGTTCAGGCATCAACTCAAGGGCCCCGTGCTCACCATCGATGCCACTCGTCCTCCCGAGGAGCTGGCGGACGAAATCGCAAAGGCGTGGGAGGGGAGAAAGGACTGAGGACTGAGGACTGAGTAAGTCCTGCCGTGTTATCAGCACGACGAGGGCTCAGCTCAGAACCCCGAACTCAGAACCCCGAACTCAGAACCCAGAACTCAGAACCCAGAACCAAGAAATGAAGATCGGCATCACCTGTTATCCCACGTACGGCGGTTCCGGCGCGGTGGCCACCGAGCTGGGGCTCGAGCTCGCCCGGCGCGGGCACGAGGTCCATTTCATCACCTACGCCTCGCCCTTCCGCCTGCGTGGGTATGCCGAACGGGTCTACTTCCACGAAGTCGAGACCCGGATGGGTCGCTACCCGCTCTTCGATCACTATCCCTACACCCTGGCGCTGGCCTCCAAGCAGCATGAAGTGGTGAAACGGGAGGGGCTCGACCTGCTGCACGTGCACTACGCCATTCCGCATGCCACCACCGCGTACCTGACCCGCGAGATGCTGGCCGGCGAGCGGCCGCTCAAGATCATGACTACGCTCCACGGCACTGATATCACCCTGGTGGGGCAGGAGGCGAGCTTCTACGCCATCACCAAGTTCTCGATCGAGAAGTCCGACCAGGTCACCGCCGTCTCCGCCTTTCTCCGGGACGAGACCGTCCGCGCCTTCGGTTGTGTGGGATGTGATGTCCGGGTGATTCCCAACTTCGTCAACCTGTCGGAGTACCACCCGGTGACCGCCGCCGAGCGGGGCCGTATGACCCCGCCGGGGGACAAGCTGGTCTGCCACATCTCCAATTTCCGCGAGGTCAAGCGGCTCAAGGATGTGATCCGGGTGTTCGCGCGGATCCGCCGGGCCATGCCGGCCACACTGTTGATGGTGGGAGACGGGCCCGATCGTGCCGACGCGGAAAAGGAAGCGGAGGAACTGCAGATCGCGGAGAGCGTCCGGTTCCTGGGCCGGCTCGACCGCGTGGCCGCCCTGCTTCAAGCCACCGACCTCTTTCTGCTCCCCTCCCAATCGGAGTCGTTCGGACTCGCCGCGCTCGAGGCCATGGCCTGTGGCGCCCCGGTCGTCGCGAGTCGGGCCGGTGGACTTCCGGAAGTGATCGAGGACGGCGTGAGCGGCATTCTCGAGCCGGTCGGGTCCGTCGAGGCCATGGGCCGGCGCGCGGTCGATCTCCTCCGCGACGAGGTCGCCCATCGGCGCATGGCCGAGGCCTCCGTCGCCAGGGCCAGGACCTTTTCGGCCGATCTCGTGGTCCCCATGTACGAGGCGCTCTATAAGGAGACGCTAAGCCGATGATTCCCCCGCCGCAGCGCCTCCCATGGACCTGACTCTCCTCAAGGCAGCCGTTCTCGGATTGGTCGAGGGACTGACCGAATTCATCCCCGTCTCCTCCACCGGGCACCTGATCCTGGTGGGCGACTGGCTCAACTTCGCGGGCCCCTCCGCCAAGACCTTCGAGATCTTCATTCAGCTCGGCGCCATCCTGGCGGTGGTATGGCTGTATCGCGACCGGGTATTCCGGGTTCCCCTGGAGGCCCCGCGTGACCCCGTCAGCCGTCGGCTACTGCTCAACCTGCTGATCGCATTCCTGCCGGCTGCAATCATCGGGCTTCTGGCGCACGACGAGATCAAGCGGGTCCTGTTCGGACCGCTCCCGGTGGCTATCGCGATGTTTGCCGGCGGGATCGTGATCCTGATCATCGAGATGTCGGCGCCGACCACCAGGGTATCGGAGGTCGAAGGCATGACGCCACGACTCGCCCTGGGGATCGGCCTGGCCCAGGTGCTGTCGCTCTTCCCGGGGGTCTCTCGCTCCGGCAGTACGATCCTGGGTGGCTACGTGCTGGGCCTGTCGCGTCGGGCCGCGACCGAGTTCTCCTTTTTCCTGGCCATTCCGGTGATGCTGGCCGCCACGGTCTACGACCTGCTCAAGAGCCGCGCCGACTTGCATGCGGCCGACCTCCCCACCTTCGTCGTCGGCTTCGTCGTGGCCTTCGCCTCCGCCCTCGTCATCGTGCGGGGTTTCCTCGGCTGGGTGGGACGCCACAGCTTCATGCCGTTCGCCTGGTATCGCCTGGCGCTGGGCGTCGTGCTCCTGGCGTACTACTGGCCTCGCACGTGATTACCGATCTGGTCTGGGTGGATCGCGTGGACTCCACGCTGGACGAGATCCACCGGCTGGCAGCAGCGGGTGCGCCGCACGGCACCGCCGTCGTGGCCGGGGAACAGACCCGGGGCCGCGGGGCCAGAGGCAACGTCTGGCACTCGCCTCTGGGGGGACTCTGGTTGAGCGTGCTGCTCCGGCCTCCGGCGGGGGTGATCACCGAGCTGCTCAGCCTCCGGGTGGGTCTCACCGCCTGCGATGTGCTGGATCGCCTGCTCGATCTCCCCGAGCTCTCGGTCAAATGGCCCAACGATCTGATGCTGGCCGGCCGGAAGTTGGGGGGCGTGCTCTGCGAGGCGCGCTGGCAGCAGGGCCAGGCCCCCGCTCTCGCGGTCGGCCTCGGAATCAACGTCGCCAACCCGATTCCGCCCGAAGTCTCTGCGACGGCGGTCGCGCTGACGGAATTCCGCCCCGAAGTTCGGCCCGATCGTTTGATCGTCCCCATGGTCGAAGCGATCCGGGCCCTCGATCCCGGGGTCTCCACTCTGGCTCCTCGCGAAGTGCTGGCGCTCTCCAAACGGGATTGGCTTCGCGGCCGCCGGTTGCGTGAGCCGGAAGCGGGTCTCGCGGTCGGGATCGGCGCCGATGGCGCCCTCCAGGTGAGCCGTGAGAACGGAACCTCGGCCTCGGTCCGATCGGGCCACGTGGTGCTCGCCTAGCCCAACGATCAATCGCGCCCTAGGTTTTCCGGATGCTTCTGGTCATCGATGTCGGAAACACCGAGATCACGGTCGGGCTCTTTCAGGGTGACGAGCTGACTGCTCGCTGGCGACTCACCACCAACCCGGACCGCACCCCGGACGAGTGGGCCAGCGCCCTCAGCGGATTCCTGAGCCAGGCCGGCCATTCGCCCAATGAGATTCAGGCGGTCTGCCTGGCCTCGGTGGCGCCCGGGGTGACCGAGAGCTTGGTCGATGGAGCGACGCGCGCCACGGGGGCCACCCCTGTGGTGATCGACTCGCGCACGCCGCTCCCGATCACGCTCGACGTCGACGAACCCCTGACGGTCGGCGCCGACCGGATCGTCAACACCCTGGCCGCCGTCGAGCTCTATCACAGCGATGTGCTGGTGGTGGATTTCGGGACGGCCACCACCTTCGATTGCATTACGGCGGATGGCCGCTTCATCGGCGGCGTCATCATGCCCGGTCTCCGCACGTCGGCCGAGCAGTTGATCCGGCGGGCCGCGAAGCTGCCGGCCACCGAGTTGGTCCCACCGGACCGGGTGATCGGTCGCCGCACCGAAGAGTGCATTCGGGCCGGCGTCCTGTTCGGTACCGCCGACGCGGTGGATGGACTGGTCCGGCGGATCCTCAAGGAATGGCCCGGCGGGGCCCGGCCGCGCGTCGTCGCGACCGGAGGCCTGGCCCATTCGGTGGCGAAGCTGACCACTACGATCCAGGAAACGGCCCCCGATCTGACCCTCCACGGCCTCCGGATCGCCGCCCGGCATCTCCGACTCGCCTGGTAGCCTCTGGCGGTCACTAAGATCTGCCTCTTGGCCCGGGGAAGGCGCTCTGGATATACTCAAGGCGCCCCGCGACCTCCGATAACTCTACCGGAGCCTTCATGAGCGCTGCCGTGTCGACGCAGGCCGGTTTCGACCAGACCGATGCGCCATCCATCGCTCGCGCCAGCATACGGCTGGGGCTGATGGAATCGGCCGCGGTCCTGCTGGTCTCCCTGATTCTCCGATACCTCAATGGGCCGCTCGCGCTAGGGGCCGCCGGCGTCGTCATCGCGGCCGGTCTGGCGCTCCTTACCGTTCTGCCCGGGTCGTGGACCAGGGCCCGCACCATCGAAGGGATCGCGGGAGCAGCGGGCATCGGACTCGGCGCCACCGTCCTCTATCTCGTGGTGGACGTAGCTCTCCTCCAGCCGATTGGGACCTACTCCCACCGGTGGCTCGACATCGGAGGCGGGTCAAACTGGTGGTACCACCCGGTCTGGTGGATGGTGGGGACCTACATACCGTGGTTCGGGGCCTGGATTCTGGCCAACCAGACCAGCAAGAGGGGATCGCCCTCGGTTCCGGTCACGCTGGGCATGACCTTCGGGATGGCGGTGGTCTGCGCGGTCGCCGGAATACTCCTCAAGGTGCCCGGCGCCGGCTGGGGCCTGGGGACCTTCGCCGTGGCCTATCTCCCCGGTCTCGCCCTGGCGACTCTGATCTCGGTCCTGGGAGCACGTCGCGCGTAGCGGATGCGCTGGGTCCGAGCAATCGTCCGCGTGGTGGGCTGGCTGCTCACGCCTTTGGTGGCGTGGGCAGCTAGTCTTTTGGGGGCCTGGCTCGCGACCCTCGCCGCTCCCGGCATCTCCAGTGCGATGACGGCGTTCACATTCACCGTTTGCGTCGGTGCGGCGGCCGGCTTTGGTGGCCTGCTGCTCTGGATGCGGGTGCTGCGTCGCTCGCCGCGCCTCCGTCACTCGCTGCACGTGACCCGGGAAGGCATCCCGATCGCCGACGATTTGCTGGCACCGGGTGGGGACGAAGGAACCGCCACGCCTTCATGACCACCCACCTGGCGCGTCGCCTGGTCCTGATCGCGAGTCTGGGCGGAGTGTCAGGGTGTCGCGAGTCGCCGTCCCACTCGCCAGACCGGCCGGCTGCCGCTCCGTCCACCGTGCCAGCGGTCCCCGATTCCCTCGCCCTGCCGACGCCGGGCGGCGCCGAGGTCTGGTTCACCGATGCCCGCGCCGCGACCGATTCCGCCGGGCGCGCCTGCACCGAGCGGGTCATGGAGATTCGCCAGGGGGGCCGCCGAACCCCGATCCCGCTGCTCTACACCGGAGCTGCACCCGAGGTAGTCAACGATTCCACCATCCGCGCGCGCGTATGGCTTCACTGTCAACCGGGAGCATCGTACCTGGTGAATCTTCGAACCGGTGTTCCGGCACGGGTGCCATGAGGCTCGGACTCCTCCTCCTGTTTGCGCTTGCCACGCCGGCCTCGGCTCAGGGGTTCGGCGTTCAGCTCGGCCGATTCTTCGGGGACACCGGACGGACGGTGCTCCAGGTGGGCTTGACCCGCAGTCTCGCAAGCTCAGTCGGCACCAACCTCTACGGCACCTGGATGCACGGCAAGGATCCCCTCGGCAGTCTCTGGGGTGCCGGCCTGGATCTCACGCTGTTTCGCTCGGGGAGCCCGGGCCCCTACTTCGCCGTCGGCGCTTCGGGGGGATTCGGGGTCAGCGCTCCCGACGCCTTCTGGGGCTCGTGGTCGGCCGGTGGTGGATACGAGTTCTTCCCGGCCAACGGACTCTCGCTTTCCTTCGAAGGCCGCTACCGCGCCATCAGCGTCCGTCCCAATAAAGGCGCGGAGTTCTCGGTCCGCATCGGGTTCGATAAGAATTCCCGTAACCGCAAGAAGGGAGCGTCGGGTGCCTCTAACCCGGCGGCCGCCTCAGCTGCGAGTCTGCCGCCTCCGGACTCGTTCACCGTGGCTGAAGAGGCCAGGCGCAGCGGGGCGACAGAGGAGGGCGCCGGCCTCGCCGCCGCCGTGGTCAACACCGCCACCGGCGCGATGGGCACTCCGTATCGCTGGGGTGGCAGCAGCAATGGAGGAGACGGCTTTGACTGCTCGGGCCTGATCCAGTACGCCTACGGCCAGCACGGCGTTCAGCTCCCTCGAACCAGCGGCGCGCAGGCAGAGCAGGGGAATCCGGTAGACCGCAGGGTCGACGCGCTCCGGCCCGGCGATATCCTCACTTTCTCGAACCAGGGCGGCCACGTCACCCACGTGGGCCTCTACGTGGGTGAGGGCCGTTTCATTCACAGCGCCAGCACCGGTGTGCAGCTCAGCCTGCTGAGCGGGAACGATCCCTACGGCCGCTGGTGGTGGGACCGTTGGGTCGGCGCTCGGCGGGTGATCCGGTGAGAAGAGCAGTGCCGCGCGCACTCTGGGCCGGCGTGTTGCTGGCCTGCCTGCCTACGATCGGCATGGCGCAGAGCCGGTTCTTTCCGGACGGCCCCAAGTTCGAGCTACCGCTGGCTTCTCCCCGAACCACCGACATCACCGGTCGGGTAATTCACATCAGTACGAACGAGGACCGCTTCGGTCCCGGCCTCGAGGCCGAGGCGGCGGTCGGTGAGGATTTCCCGGTGTTCGCGCTCAAGCGGGGCCCCAAGCCGATCGCGCTCGGCTTCGGGGTCATGGTCTACGGCCGCTACCGGTTGGACGATCCCAAGAGTTCCCAGATCAGCAATGACTGGACGGTGGGGATCCACGTCACGGGAGACTTTCACCCGTGGGACTTCACCGTCCGGTATTACCACGAGAGCAGCCACTTGGGAGACGAGTACGCGGAAACCTTCAGCGCGACCCGGCTCGACTGGACCCGGGCCGTGCTGGACGGCTGGGGCGGCTACAGCTTCGGTCCCTGGCGCGCCTCGCTGGGTCTGAGCCTGGTGGTGATCAACAATCCGGACCTGCCCAAGGCCGGGGTCTCCGCCGGCCTCGACTATCACGGCCGGGATTTCGGCTTGCTCGGCCAACGGGCTCGGCCGGTGGGAGGGCTGTTCGCGGAGGCCTGGGCGCTCAACGACTGGCGGGTGAGCCCGGCGGTGAAGGTGGGGCTGGGTTTCCATGGCACCAAGGGGACGGCTCCCGAAATGAGGCTGTCCGTCATCAGCCACTGGGGCGTCTCGGACCAGCGCCAGTTCTACAACAACACCAGCAACTACTACGGCATGGAGCTGCAGTTCGACCTGTAGGGGATCGGGCGCGGTTCGCCCTCCAGTATTCCCCCCTCAGGAAGGCAGTGATCGAGGTCGCGACGCCAGTAATTGCGCGGACCCCGCTGGGAATCTGCTCGATGTAGACGCCTGGAGCTAAACGCGGGAGCCAGCGAGGTACCTTCTTATCCACTCCTAGCTACCCGGTTCCACAGGCTTCAGATCTTTGATGGTGCGTACTGTCATTACCACCTGCGTGAAGTGGTGACTCATTATTGCCTGGTCTAGCACCCCCTTGGCGATCACCTTGTGGCCCGAAAAATGTCGGTAGTCCGTTCCCGGACGGAACAGTAGTTGGATCTCCGACACATTCTGAAAAGCATCATGGTTAAACTCTCCGTTCACGTCCCCGCATATGTCGACAGGGTGAGATAGCCTCAAGATTGGGATCTCAAGGCGCTCATCGCTTTCGGGATTCTCACCGTAATTGGGCGGGCCATACTTCTTGGTGAGGACAAGTGTCCCATGGATCGTCACTGTATCCGGCTCGTACGGGAGACAGCTAGTCGAGCCTGCGTGATCTCCCGGGAAAGCAATGGTCAGCCACAGGCCTAGACCTAGTAGGTACGAGAGGGATGTATTCATTGCTATCGATACTCGACGGATCCCGCCTTCGAATGCTCAAACTTGATCATTGGGGTCGCCGTAGACTCAAGCTGCTCATCCAGCATTGAAATCATGGGAGTGCTTCCGTCAAGGCCGGTCTCATCTGAAACGAGGCCTGGAGCCCGTTGGCACTCCCACTTGACAAGTGCTAGAGCCAAACTAACTTATGTGGCGTCTTAGGCACTCTCATACCCAGAGTGCTAAGTCATTGCCAAATAACAGGTTCAATCCATCACTGCCGGGAGGGATGTCCATGTCCACTGCCACCAAGGCCAAGCCCAAGCTCAAGATCCAGCCTCTGGAGGACCGGGTTGTCGTGCTGCCCTCCGAGGAGAGTGAGCAGATGCGGGGCGGCCTTTACATCCCCGACACCGCCAAGGAAAAGCCGACCCAAGGTGAGGTGATCGCGGTCGGGCCAGGTCGGGTCGAGAAGGGTGAGCGCATCAAGCTCGACGTACATGTCGGCGACCAGGTGATCTACGGGAAGTACAGCGGGACCCCGTACAGCGTCGGCGACGAGGAAGTGATCATCATCAAGGCCTCCGACATTCTGGCCAAGATCGGCTGAGGCCGGGACCCATACCACTGGAGATATTCGCTCATGGCAGCCAAAGAGCTCCTGTTCAACTCCGACGCCCGCGGCAAGCTCAAGAAGGGCGTTGACCACCTGGCCGAGGCGGTCAAGGTGACGTTGGGCCCCAAGGGCCGGAACGTCGTCATCGACAAGAAATTCGGCTCGCCGTCCGTGACCAAGGACGGGGTGACGGTCGCCAAGGAAATCGAGCTCCCCGATCCGGTCGAGAACATGGGGGCGCAGATGGTCAAGGAGGTCGCGACCAAGACCTCCGACCTGGCTGGTGACGGGACCACCACCGCCACGGTGCTGGCTCAGGCCATCTTCCGCGAGGGCCTGAAGAACGTCACCGCCGGCGCCAACCCGATGGAGCTGAAGCGGGGCATCGATCGCGCCGTCGAGGCCGTGGTCGAGGACCTGAAGAAGCTCTCGGTCCCCTCGTCTGGAAAGACCGCGATCGCGCAGGTCGGCAGCATTTCGGCCAACAACGACGCCGAAATCGGCAAGCTGATCGCCGATGCAATGGAGAAGGTGGGCAAGGACGGGGTCATCACGGTCGAGGAGGCGCGCGGCCTGGAGACCACGCTGGAGACCGTGGACGGGATGCAGTTCGACCGCGGCTATCTCTCGCCCTACTTCGTGACCGATCCCGAGAAGATGGAGGCGGTGCTGGATGACCCCTACATCCTGATCCACGACAAGAAGATTTCCGCCATGAAGGAGCTGCTGCCGGTGCTGGAGAAGGTGGCCCAGAGCGGCAAGCCCCTCCTGATCATCGCCGAGGACGTCGAGGGCGAGGCCCTCGCCACCCTGGTGGTCAACAAGCTGCGCGGCACCCTCAAGGTCTGCGCGGTCAAGGCCCCGGGCTTCGGGGACCGGCGGAAGGAAATGCTGATCGACGTCTCGAAGCTCACCGGCGGCAACGTGATCTCCGAGGAAGTCGGCTTCAAGCTGGAGAACGCGGTCCTCAACGACCTAGGGCGGGCCAAGCGGGTCGTGATCGACAAGGACAACACCACCGTCATCGACGGCCGCGGCAAGGCGGACGCGATTCAGGGCCGGATCGCCGAGATCAAGGTCGCCATCGACAAGAGCACCAGCGACTACGATCGTGAGAAGCTGCAGGAGCGGCTGGCCAAGCTCTCCGGTGGTGTCGCGGTCATCAACGTCGGCGCGGCCACCGAGACCGAGATGAAGGAGAAGAAGGCTCGGGTCGAGGACGCGTTGCATGCGACTCGCGCCGCGGTCGAGGAAGGCATCGTGCCGGGCGGCGGCGTCGCGTTGATTCGGGCCCAGGCCGTGCTGGACAAGCTCAAGGGCACCGAGGACGAGAAGATCGGTGTCGACATTGTTCGCCGCGCGCTCGAAGAGCCCATTCGCATGATTGCCCAGAACGCCGGCGCCGAGGGCTCCATCGTGGTCGCCCGCGTGAAGGAGTCGAAGGACAAGAACTTCGGGTACAACGCCGCCACCGATTCCTACGAGGATCTGGTCAAGGCTGGCGTGATCGATCCCACCAAGGTCACCCGCACGGCGCTGCAGAACGCGGCCTCGATCGCGGGCCTGTTGCTCACGACCGAGTGCGTGGTGGTCGAGAAGAAGGAAGAGAAGCCCGCTCCGCCCGCGCCTGGTGGCGGGATGGGGGGGATGTACTGAGATCGGCTGTTTGAGGGGAAAGGGAAAGGGGAAAGGGGAAGGTGCCCTTTCCCCTTCTTCTTTGTGTAACCTCGCCGCACCCTCAAGTGGGATTATCTTTACGCAGGAACCACAGAAGGGAACGACGCGTGAAACGCTTGCTGCTGCTGGTCCTCGGATTCGGTCTGCTCGCCGCTCCGCTCGGAGCCCAGTCCGCTCCGGTGCCTGCCATCCTGGGCACCTGGAAGGCCGATCTCAAGAGCGCCAAGCGGACCGATGCGCCCCGGATCGTCATCGTCCGGGCCGACAGCAGCGCCAGCTACGGCACCGAGACCGTTCGCTGGCGGCTCAAGCCGGACAGTATCGCGCTGGTGTTGGGGGGAGAGTGGGTCACCTATCGCCTCAAGCTCAAGGGCGATGAGTTGACTCTCTCAGGCGGGGACCTCGAGGAGCCGATTACCCTGACCCGGGTGGGGCCTCCATCGCCGAGGCCCGATTCCATTCCGATTCCGGACGATCCCGACAAGCACTCCTGATCAGTAGCGGTCCCATCGGCACGTCCTGACGGGCCACCCGAAGTTCGCAGGCCAGCTCTGCCGCCTCCAGCGCCGCCGCCACCGCGGTTCGCGCTTCCCGCTCCGTATTGCAGCGTTCGCTCAGATGGGCCAGCACCACCAGGCCGAGTCCCGGATGGGCCAGCTCGGAGACCAGGTCCGCGGCCGCCCGGTTCGAGAGGTGCCCTCCGCTGCCCAGGATCCGGTGCCGGACCGCCGCCGGGTAGCTGCTGGTCCTGAGCATGACCTCGTCGTGATTGGCTTCCAGGACCAGCGCGTCCAGCCCCGTCAACAGATAGCGGACCGCCGCGGTGGGGCGGCCCAGGTCATAGGCAATGCCGACGCGGGGGCCGCCGGTGACCGAGACCGCCACCGCTACCGGCTCCGCCGCGTCGTGACTGGTGGGGGCTGATTCGATGGTGAAGGGCCCGACCGTGAGGCGCCCCAGCACCGGCAGCGGGAGGTGCCGGGTGGCACCCATTCGATCGCGCAGCCGGTGCCAGGTTCCCGTGGTGGCGACGACCGCGACGCCCAGATCTTTCGCCAGCTGCGGGGCGCCGCTGGTGTGGTCTCCGTGCTCGTGGGTCAGGAGCAACCCGGCCACGTCGCCCAGCGAAAGGCCGACGGTCGCCGCCCGCCGCAGAATCTCCCTGGCGCTGAAGCCGGCGTCGATCAGGAGCGTGGCTCCCGCGTGATGCACCGCGAGCGCGTTGCCGGCCGACCCGGAGCCCAGCACGTAGAGGACGCTCATCCGCCGACTCGCCGGCGATAGGTCGCCGAGAGGTAGGCCCGACGGGCCGGGGTGAATTCCACCTCTCGTCTTGGCAACACCCGCTCGGCGATCCGCAGAAACCCTTCCTCGTCGAGTCGCTCGGCGCTCTGATTCCCCCAGGCGAACGGCGGAACGTACTTGGGCACGGGAGCGGCGCCGAAGAGATGGGCCCCCAGCGAAACCATGGTGCCGGTTCCCAGCATCGTCCCGATCGCCGTTTTCACGTGGTCTCCGATGATGCTCCCCAGGAACTGCCGACCGGTATCGATCCGCTTGCCGCTGACCTCGATGGTTACCGGGCCATAGGTGTTCTTCAAATTCGAGGTGGTCGTGCCGGCCCCCAGATTCACCCAATGGCCGATCACGCTATGACCGATGTAGCCATCGTGGGCCTTGTTGGCGTAGCCGAGGAAGAGACTCGAGGAGACCTCACCCCGTACCACGGTCCGGGGGCCAAACACCGAGGTGCGGAGAAATCCCCCCAGCAAACGGGAATGGGCTCCCGCGAAGAGTGGTCCCTCGAGACGAGTCCCATGACGAACCTCCACCCCCTGCTCCAGGACCACGGGCCCCTGCCGGACATCGAAGACCACCCCCGGCTCGACCAGTGCGCCGAGGCTGACGACGCCCGACGGGTCGCCGAGGACGACGCTCGCGTGCGGGACCGGGTCTCGTGCTCCGGGTTGCATCCCCGCGCAGTCCGACGGGAGAAATGTTTCGACCGCGGTGATCAGGTCGAAGGCGCCTCGCAGCCGCACGCCGTCAATGGTTGCCTCGGCGCCGTCCCGATGCGGGCCGTCCCATCGCTCGCCGGAGGCGACCACCCAGGCCACCGTCTCCCCCTGGTGAACCAGACGCCGGACCCCCTCAGCCGGCGCCGCGATGGCGCCTCGCGGAGCGAACCATCCGGCGGCGACAACGGCGGGGCCTTCCACGGCCCGCATCGCTCCCACCGGAGGTGCCGCGCTCTCCTCGAAGCCCCCGCTGCAGTCACTCAGAATCGCGGTCGTATCGGTATCGAACCCCGCCTCCCAGCGCTCGCGAATCCGGCAGGCCCCGGCTAGCAGCTCGCAGATCGGCCGGACGCCGAGGAATGGCGCCCAGGCCGGATCGGGGGTGACCGGATCGAGCAGGTAGAGTGACAGCGTCACGGCTTGGGTTCGCGCACGTCAGGCGGGAGTTTTTCCAGCACCGTCTTGAGATCGGCGGCACGGTCGCGTGTCATGACCAGGACCCGATGGTTGGCGTGGACGATGACCAGGTCCTGCACTCCGCTCACCACGATCGGATCCTGGTCGGACCAGACCACGCAGTTGCGGGTGTCCTCCAGGTGGACCGGTCCCGAGGTCACGTTCCCCTGCGGGTCGCGTTGGCGGACCCGCATCAGGGCGTCCCAGGTTCCCACGTCATCCCACGAGAAGCGGCCCGGAACCACGGCGACCCGCGCGCTCCGCTCCAGGACGCCGACGTCGATCGAGATGGGGGTGACCCGGCGGAAGAACTCATCGACCCGTCCGGCCCTGAGCGCCGGGAGCGCCGGCGCGAGCTCCGGGGTCTTCTCGGAGACTTCCTGCAGCAGCAGGTCGGCCGGCCAGGCAAAGAGCCCGCTATTCCAGAGCGCTCCCTTTGCGATGAGGTCTCGGGCGGTCGAGGCATCGGGCTTCTCCACAAACCGTCCGACCGTCCGCGCTTCCCCCTGGAGGACCTCTCCCGGAACCACGTAGCCGTAACCGGTCTCGGGTCTGGTAGGTACGATCCCCACGGTTACCAGCCGCCGACTGGTGCGGCCCACCGAGAGGGCCGCATCGGCGGCATGCCGAAAGGCGTCCGGCTCCACCACACACCAATCGGCGTGGAGGGAGAGCACGTCGGCCTCCGGGTCGCGCCGCGCGGCTTCCGCGGAGGCCCACACCAGCGCCGGCGCGGTCGAGGCGGCTCGCGGCTCCACCAACACGTTCTCGGCAGAGAGGCCCAACTGGCGCTGAAGCATCGGAGCCAGTGCCGCACCGGTCACCACCAGGATTCGCTCTTTGGGGATCAACCCTTCGAGGCGGGCGACTGCTTCCTCAGCGGTCGAGCGGGGGCCGGCGAGCGGCAGCAGATGCTTGGGACGAGCGGAGGTGCTCAGGGGCCAGAATCGGGTGCCGCTCCCACCCGCGAGGATTGCGGCCCACCTCATGTCGCGGTGAGGTGGACCGTGTGGGGAGCGGCCCGGCGTGTCACAGCAGCGCGGCGATCGCCGGCCCGTGCCGCCGGAGGTCGTAGAGCAGGGGACCGATGTTGGTGTCGGCGGCGATCAGGAGCATCAGCAGGTTGTCGGCCCCGACTTCCGAGAAGACCACCAGCTGGCTCTCGAATTCGAGGACGCCAGTGGTGAAGCGGGCGCTCTCGAAGGTCTGCCCCAGCCGCCGGGCGCCCTGCGCCACGGTCGCGGTGAGGGCCGCTACCGCCTCCGCGTCGAGGCCCTCCCGGATCACCTGATCGATGGGGAGGCCGTCCCCGCTGACCACCACGACGGCCTCGACCCCTTCACGATCCGCGAAGCCCTGCACCACCTCTCGTAGGCCCGCCATGTTTGCTCGCCGGAATGGAGTGTGGAAGGATGGCTCAACGTAAGACGCGGGCAGCGCCGAAGTCAAGGAATTATCACGGGTTGACCCACTTCCGTCCGGCCCCTTAGCTTCCGCTCGATGCGACCCCTTATTCCCCTGGCCGGGCTGGCCGCCGTCCTGACCGCCGCGGCCTGCGGCACCGCTACCGGCCTTCCCGCCCCGATCCTCGACAACGTGGTGGATACCATCACGTTGAGCGCACTGACGGGCACTCTCCTGACCGCTCCCAGCGGGTTCTCACTTCCGGCCCGGTCCGCGATCCGGACCGACGAGACCTCGCTGTTTGACTTCGCCTTCGACATCACCCCTGACGGGAGGCCCCTCTTCCTGCCGTTGCTGGCGATGCACCTCGATGGTGGCGTGCTCGATCCCGGCTTCATTCCGCAGGCCATCAGTTTTGACGCCATTCAGTCGGCCGGCCTCAACGGGTACAACACCACCGATTCCATGTCGGCTCGGCCGGGCCTGGTCTACATCGCGCGCTCGCGCATGGTGTGCACGCAGCTCCAGGCGGCCGAATATGCCAAGATGGAAGTCCTGGCGTACGATTCTCTCGCCCGGACGGTCACCTTTCAGGTCATGGTCAACGTCAACTGCGGGTATCGCGACCTTCAGCCCGGCCTGCCCAAGCACTAGTCCGTGATCGACCTTCGGCTGTTCCGCCAACAACCCAACGACTTTCGGGCCGCCCTGGCGCGCCGGGGAGATCCCGCGCTCGACGGGACCCTGGATCAGTTGGCCGATCTCGACCGGAAGCGGCGAGAGATCCTTCTCCGTGTCGAGACGCTCAAAGCCGAGCGCAACGCGGCCAGCGAGGAGGTGGCTAGGCTCAAGCGGGGGGGGCAGTCGGCCGATCATCTGATGGCCTCGCTCAAGCAGTCCGGGGAGGAGGTCAAGGTCCTCGACGGCCAATTGCGCGAAGTGGAGGGAGAGCTGGAGCGGATCGGGCTCCTGGTCCCCAATCCTCCGCTCGCCGAAGTGCCCGGCGGCGACGCCTCCGCCAATCGCGTGGTGCGCAGCTGGGGAGACCCGCCCAAGCTCTCGTTTCCGGCCAGGCCGCATTGGGAGTTGGGAGAGCGGCTGGGACTCTTCGATCTTCCTCGCGGAGCCAAGCTGGCCGGCTCGGGATTTCCGCTCTTCCAGGGCGACGGTGCGCGCCTGGTCCGGGCCCTCGTCTCCTTCTTCCTCGACGTGCACGTCCGGGAGCACGGGTATACCGAGGTGGCACCGCCCTACCTGGTGAGCCGGGCCACCATGACGGGGACCGGGCAACTGCCCAAGTTCGCCGATGAGCTGTATACCATCCCCTCGGACGACCTCTACCTGATCCCCACGGCAGAGGTACCGGTCACCAACCTGTATCGGGACGAGATCCTGGAGCCGGGGGTTCTGCCGGTTGGCCTGGTTGCCTACACGCCCTGTTTCCGCCGCGAGGCCGGCGCGCACGGCAAGGATACCCGGGGACTGATCCGGGTTCACCAGTTCGACAAGGTGGAGCTGGTGCGGTTGACGCAGCCCGAGGCCAGCCCCGACGAGCACGAACTGATCACTCGTCACGTGGAGGCGGTACTCCAGCGGCTCGAGTTGCCCTACCGTGTGGTCCTGCTTTCCGCCGGGGACACCGGCTTCTCCAGCGCGAAGACTTACGACCTCGAGGTCTGGGCCTCGGGCGTCGGCACCTGGCTCGAAGCCTCCAGCTCGAGCAACTTCACCGACTTCCAGGCCCGGCGGCTCAATCTCCGCTATCGGCCGGCGCCTCGGGAGAAGCCGGAGCTGGTGCATACCCTCAATGCCTCCGCCCTCGCCTTTCCTCGCACGATCATCGCTCTACTGGAGAACAACCAGCAGGCCGACGGGTCGGTGCGGCTTCCCGCCGCGTTGGTACCGTACTTCGGTGCCGACCGCCTGACGCCCCGTGCGTAGAGACGAGGTCCGCCGCTTCGCGCCCATCCTGATCGTGGCGCTGGTGGTGCTGCTGAGCGGCCTCGGCGCCGGCGCCGCGCTCATCGTGGTCCGTCACTTCCAGCAGGACGCCAAGTCGATCAGCGTGCTGTTCAGCGGAGTCTTCGCCGGGCTCAACGACCCGCGGCCCGGCGCGGAGGCCGGGGCGCTCCTGCGCCTGGGCGAGCATGTGAAGAGCCAGGGTGTCCCACTGGTGGTGACCGATCGGACCGGGCAGGTCACCGCCGCCGCCAATCTCCCCTTCGACGCTCCGCTCGACGACCCGCGGGTCCAGCGCTATGCCGAGATGCTGGACCTGGATAACCCGCCGATCGTCGATTCGGTGGTCGGTACCGTGCACTACGGCCCCGTGCCCGCCAAGCGGCAGCTCACCGCCTTGGCGGTGCTCGAGGGGCTCACCGTCCTCGGCATCGTGGGGGTGGCCTATCTCGCGTATCGAAACGCGATGGCGGCTCAGCGGGACCGGCTCTGGGTCGCCATGGCCCGGGAAGCGGCCCACCAGATGGGCACTCCCCTCACCAGCCTCCAAGGATGGATCGAACAGCTCCGCAGCCGGCCGGGTGACGTCCCCGGTCTTCCCGACCATCTGGCGGCCGATGCCGAACGACTGGAGCGCGTGGCCCAGCGCTTCGAGCGGATCGGACATACGGTCAAGCGCGAGCCCATCGCGTTGGGAGCCCTGGCCAACAAGGTGGCCGCCTACTTCCGGCCCCGATTGCCTCGCCACGCCAACCCGATCGAGCTCCGGGTCGACTCCGAGCAGAACGGGCCGGTGGTGCTGGGAGACGGCATTCTCCTCGAGTGGGCCCTGGAGTCGCTGATCAAGAATGCGATCGATGCGCTCCAGGGGCAGCGGGGAAGCATCACTCTCCGGACCGGGGTGGAGGAGGCCTTTGCCACGCTCCGGGTCCTGGACGACGGCCCCGGTGTCGCGCGAGAGCTTCGCTCCTCCATCTTCGACGCGGGGACCAGCACCAAGACCGGTGGCTGGGGCATCGGCCTCGCCCTGGTGCGCCGCGTCGTGGAAGACTCCCACGGCGGCGATTTGAGCCTCGAAACCACCGACCGAGGCGCCAGTTTTCTGATCCGGATCCCCCTCCACGGCAATGGACGCCAAGATTGACCCCTGGGCCGCAGCCCTGAATCCCGCTCAACGGGAGGCGGTCGAGCACGTCCATGGCCCCCTCCTGGTGGTGGCGGGGGCAGGCTCCGGCAAGACTCGGGTCCTCACGCTCCGGATCGCGCGGCTGATCGATGAACACGGGGTCTCTCCCCGCCGGATCTTCGCGGTCACCTTCACCAACAAGGCCGCCCAGGAGATGAAGGAGCGGGTCGGCCGCCTGCTGGGCGCCGATCCCTCCGGACTCTGGATCGGGACCTTTCACGGGCTGGCCGCCCGGATGCTCCGGCGGGAAGCCGAAGCATTGGGCTTCACCCGTGAGTTTTCGATCTACGACGAGGACGATCGCCTGGGTCTGATCAAGCGGCTCATGGAGCAGCAGGGGCACCCGACCAAACTGTTTCCGCCTCGCGCGGTCCAGTCGGTCATCTCGGCCGCCAAGAACCGGATGCGGACCCCGGACGCGCTCTCCGCCGACGCCCCCTTCGATCGCCTGGTGCAGGTCGCCGCCGAGGTCTATCGGGCCCTCGGCCCCGCCTTGCGCGCGGCCAACGCGATGGACTTCGACGACCTCCTGCTCCATCCGCTGACGCTGTTCCAGGAGCACCCTGACCGCCTGGCCTACTATCGGGACCGATTCCAGTTCCTCCTCATCGATGAGTTCCAGGACACCAACCAGGCGCAGTACCTCCTGGTCCGGAAAATGGGAGCGCACGGCAACGTGGTCGCGGTGGGGGATGATGATCAATCGATCTACAGCTGGCGGGGCGCCGACGTCCGCAACATGCAGGACTTTCAGCGAGACTTCCCGGGGACCCAGCTGGTGCGCCTGGAGGAGAACTACCGCTCGACCCAGATCGTGCTCGACGCCGCCAACGCCGTGATCAACGAGAACACGGCCCGGATCGGCAAGGTGCTGCACACCCAGCGCCGGGGCGGAGAGAATGTCACCCTGGTCGCCGCCGCCGACGAGCGGGACGAGGCCGAGTGGATCGTTCGGGAGCTGTCCTCGCGGCAGAGCCGGGGCGAACATGCTACCACCGACATGGCGGTGCTCTACCGCACCAACGCCCAATCCCGCGCCCTGGAGGAAGCGTTCCGGAGGGCCGGAGTGCCCTATCGCCTCATTGGTGCCATCAGTTTCTACGAGCGCCGCGAAGTGAAGGACCTGTTGGCCTACCTTCGGCTCATCGCCAACCCGGCCGACGATGAAGCTTTCCTCCGGGCGATTGCCGTTCCGCGTCGCGGCCTGGGCGAAGCCAGCCTGGTTGTGCTCCAGGAACAGGCGGCGCGGTGGAAGAAGCCGTTGCTCGAGACCGCAGGCATTGCCGATCGGATCGAGAACCTGCGTCCCAACGCCCGGGAGGCCTTCCGTCACTTCGCGGAGCTGATCGCCCGGACGCGGAACACGGTCGGAACCACATTGCCGGCGCCCCTGCTGGAGCACCTGGTCACCGCACTCGACTTCGAGGCCCGGCTCCTGGAGGAAGGCCCCGAGGGTGCCGAGCGGTGGGAAAATGTCCGGGAGCTGATCGCCAGCGCCGCCGAGTGGTCGGAGGAAACCGATCCCGACCCGGAGGAGCCTTCGGGCACGCCGCTCGACCGTTTCCTGTCCCAGGCGGCCCTGGTCTCCGCCAACGACCAGGTCGATGGCGACGAGCGGGGTATAACCCTGATGACCCTGCATACCGCCAAGGGGCTGGAGTGGCCTGTAGTGGTGATCGCGGGGATGGAGGATGGCCTCTTCCCCCTGGGTCGGGCCGAGGAGGAGCAGGGGGTGGAGGAGGAGCGGCGGCTCTGTTACGTAGGGCTCACCCGCGCCAAGGACAAACTCTACCTTACCTGGGCCCGGGCCCGCCGACGTGGTGGTGAGCTTCGACCGGCCCGCGCCTCACGCTTCCTCACCGCGCTGCCTCCCGGGATCCTGGAGGAGCGGCGCACCAGCGGCATGTGGTCGCTGGGCGGTGGTGGGCGCAGGTCGAGTGGCTGGGCCGAAGGTCGGGTGTCCGAGCGCGTCAGCTCCCCCGCAGCGGCGTCCACGGCGGTGGAGGACGAGAGTCAGGATCGTCCGCGCTTCCTCAAGGGAGAACGAGTGCGACACCGCCGGTTTGGGGCCGGCATCATTCAGGGACTCACCGGGTCCGGCCGCGACCTGAAGGTTGCGGTCGCCTTTGACAACGAAGAGATCGGCGTCAAACACCTGTTGGTGGCCTACGCCGGGCTCGAGCGCGATTGGGAGAGCGCATGAAGATCGGGCGTGAAGACGTCTTGCACGTGGCCAAGCTGGCCGCGCTTGGCGTCGAAGAGCAGGATCTCCCGGAGCTGACCAACCAGATGGCCCGCATCGTGGAGTTCGTGGCCCAGCTCAGCGAGGTGCCGGCCGGAGAAAAGGCGCCGCCGTTTCTGGCCGGCCCCGATGCCGTGGTCCTCCGGGAGGACGAGGTGCGCCCCATTCCCCTGGCGATTCCTCCGGCGGAGATGGCTCCCGATTTCGCGCAGGGGTTCTTCCTGGTGCCGCGCCTCGGTGCCATGGAGGACGAATGAGCGCGGTCGCCAACATCGCCAGGGCGGTGGGAGGAGGTCGCGCCCCGGCGGCGGCGGCTGCCCGCGAGACTGCCCGGCTGTTGAAGCAGGCCGACGATCGCGGCCTCAACGCGATCCTCGATTGGTCTCCCGCGTTGCTCGATCAGGAGGCCGAGCGGGTGGAGGGCCAGCTGCGTCGTGCCGCACCGGGGACCACGCTCCCGCTGGCCGGGGTGCCGATCGCGCTCAAGGACAACCTCGTCACCACCGAGCAACCCAACACCTGCGGCTCCAGGATCCTCAAGGGCTATCGCTCGCCCTACAACGCGACGGTCGTAGATCGGCTCCGCGCGGCCGGGGCCATGATCGCCGCCAAGGCCAATCTCGACGAATTCGCCATGGGCTCGTCCACCGAGCACTCCGCGTACGGTCGAGTCCGCCATCCTCTGGATCCCTCGCGAGTTCCCGGCGGTTCCTCGGGAGGATCCGCGGCCCTGGTCGCGGCAGGAGCGGTACCGGCCGCCCTGGGATCAGAGACCGGTGGCTCGGTGAGACAACCGGCCAGCTTCTGCGGCATCGTGGGGGTCAAACCGACCTACGGGCGGGTCAGTCGTTTCGGTCTGGTCGCCTTCGGCTCCTCGCTCGATTGCGTGAGCGTATTCGGCGAGAAGGTCGACGACGCCGCCCGAGTATTGAGCGTCATCAGCGGCCATGATCCCCGGGACGCCACCACCGCGGACCGCCCAGCGCTCAAGCTGGAGCCGGTGCCCCGCAGCCTGCACGGGGTGACCATCGGACGCCCACGAGAATACTTCCCGGCCGATCTCGACCCCGGCGTCCGGGCCGGACTGGATCGGGCTACCGAGGTCGCGCGCGAGCTGGGGGCCACCATCAAGGACGTGAGCCTCCCTCACTCTCGCTACGCGGTCAACACCTATTACATCGTGGCGCCGGCCGAGGCTGCGGCCAACCTGGCTCGCTATGACGGCGTGCGATACGGCCCCCGCTGGCTCCCGCAGGGCGGTGACCTGCCCGCGCTGTATCGCTCCACCCGCGGCGAGGGCTTCGGGCGCGAGGTGCGACGCCGGATCCTGATCGGGACCTATGTCTTGAGCGCCGGCTATTACGACGCCTACTACCGGAAGGCGCAACAGGTGCGGGCCTTGCTGGCGGAGGACTTCCGCCGGGCCTTCCGGGATGAAGGGGTCGACTTCCTCCTCACTCCCACGACACCGACGCCCGCGTTCAAGGCAGGGGACAAGGTCGAGGACCCGGTAGCGATGTATCTGGCCGACATCTTCGTTTGCGCGGTAAGTCTCGCGGGACTTCCGGCCTTGAGCCTTCCCGTTGGCCGGGTGCAGGGATTGCCGGTCGGCGCTCAACTCATCGCGCCGGCCTTCGAGGAGGCACGCCTCCTGGCCCTCGCCGGCACCCTGGAAGCAAACCTCTCGGGGACGGCGGAGGTGCGCTGATGGCCTGGGAGACGGTGATCGGTCTCGAGGTCCACGCTCAACTCCTGACCCGGAGCAAGATGTTCTGTGGCTGCCCCAATCGGTTTGGGGCCGAGCCCAACACGCTGGTCTGCCCCGTCTGCCTGGGGCTGCCCGGCGCGCTCCCGGTGCCCAACGCCCAGGCCATTCGCCTCGCGGTGCAAGCGGCACTGGCCCTCGGGTGCACCATTAACGAGCGAAGCGTCTTCGCCCGGAAGAATTACTTCTATCCCGACCTCCCCAAAGGCTATCAGATCTCCCAATTCGATCAGCCGCTGGCCACGGGCGGGGTGCTGCATTGCGATTCTCCCGACCGCGGCCGCATCGGCATTGGGATCACGCGGCTCCACCTCGAAGAGGACGCGGGAAAGTTGCTCCACGATCGTTTCCCGGGTCTTACCGCCGTGGACCTCAACCGGGCCGGGACCCCCCTGGTCGAGATCGTCAGCGAGCCGGACCTCCGGAGCCCGGCCGAGGCTCGCGCCTATCTCACGGCGCTCAAGCAGGTCCTGCTCTATACCGAGGTAAGCGACTGCAACATGGAGCAGGGGAGCCTCCGGGTGGATGCCAACATCTCTCTGCGGCCCGCCGGCTCGACCACGCTCGGGACCAAGGCGGAAGTGAAGAACATGAACAGCTTCGCCAATGTGGAACGGGCGTTGGAGGCGGAGCGGGTGCGACAGATGGCGATCCTGGAGTCCGGCGGGCGGGTGGAGCAGGTGACCATGCTCTTCAATGCCGCCACCGGCGAGGTCAAGCCGATGCGGTCCAAGGAAGAGAGCCACGACTACCGCTACTTCCCCGATCCCGACCTCCCGCCGCTGGTGCTCACGCCACGCTGGATGGCCGAGCAACAGGCGTCCCTGCCCGAGCTGCCGGAAGCCAAGCGTGACCGCCTGGCCTCGCAGTACGGGATCTCCGCCTATGACGCCAAGGTGGTTGCCGCCGAGCGACCGCTGGCCGACTACTTCGAAGCGGTGGTCGCAGCCGGTGCGGAGGGAAAAACGGCCGCCAATTGGGTGATGGGGGAGGTGCTCTCCGGCTACAACGCGGCCGGAAAGTTCGAGGTCACCCCTGCTCGCCTGGCCGGGCTGATCGGGCTGGTCAAGGAAGGAGTGGTGAGCCTCCAGGCTGCCAAGCGCGTCTATACCGAGCTGCCGGGCGGTTCAGAGCCGCCACGCGCGGTGGCCGAACGCTTGGGACTGATTCAAGTGGGCGACGTGGACGCCTTGGGCCGCTGGGTCGACGAAGTGCTGGCTGCCTGTCCCGGGGAGGTCGAACGCTTCCGTGCCGGGGAAAGCAAACTGCTTGGGTTCTTCGTGGGGCAGGTGATGAAGAAGAGTCAGGGCAAGGCCGATCCCAAAGGCGTGCAACCGGTGCTGCTGGAGAAGCTCAAGCGCTAGCCGGCTCGCTGCCGGCGGATCCTCCGTTCCGCCAGGGCGACTGCACCACCGAAGTCGGCCAGAAGAGCAGCGTTCGGCTCGGAAGCCCGAAGTGGGCCTCCGCCACGTCGTGGAGTCGCTCGGGATCCTGCCAGGCTCCCGCCACCATCGCCTGGCGCCGCATCGCTTTCGCCGTGCGGAGCGGTTCCTGCCCGGACGGATCCAGCCGGCGCGCTTCCGAATCCTTTTCCGCCAGCATCTCCATCACCACGTCGAACGAGACGGCCATGTATTGCTCGACGTCGGCATTGGGCAGGTCCCACCGGCTGTGCTCGCTGGCGATGCGGAAGGCCCGTTGCCACCCCTGGGACTCCGTCAGGTGCACCATGCCGCGGAACAGCCGGCGGTTGGTTTTCACGCTGAAGATCGTCGGCGCCAGGATCTGGTCGAGATGAGTATCGGCGGGGCGATGGTCGAGCAGGATGACTTCCTTGGCCGTGGTCGCGAACTGACCGCCCAGGTGAGTCTCCATCCGGCTCTCCCAGTAGGAGTGCCCGAACCCGGTCGTGCTGCTGGTGAGGACCAGCTGTCTCGGCACATAGTAGTTGTGCGCGATGGTATCGGCCGCCAGGTGGCAGAGGTATCCCAGGCCGAAGGCTCGGAGCGCGTCGCTCCTGGCCTTGTCGAAGATCTCCTGGCCCACGTGCCAGGAATGGCAGTGGCGGCCCACTGGGGCGTACTTCTTCGCGATCGAAGAGTCGGCCGCGATGTTGCCGTAGAGAAAATCGAAGGGAAAGGCGCGGATCAGGTCGCCGACGGCGCCCGGGAGCACCCCCAGGTTGGCCAGGACCGATTGGCCGAGATAAATGTGGGTCCCCGGGGTCCAGGCGAAGAGGTGGGCAGGGAACAACGCCAGCAGCGCCCCGGCCAGCAACGCTGAGATGGCGATCCGGCGTGTCTTCATCGCCGCCGGCGTTTGCTGACGGTCCGCTTCAGGCGCGTGACCACTCCGGCGCCCTCGCGGAATCGTCGCAGCGCGGAGGCCACGGACAGCGCGGTCTCCTCCACTTCCTCTTCCACAACGTCGTACAGGGCCTCCAGGTCGCCCAGCCGGTCTCGCACCCGCTCCACGCCGCTCTCCACCTGCCCCCGGAGTTGGCGGCTGGTCTCTACCACCGCCAGGACCTCGGTTCGGACTGCGGTGGTGATCTCGCTCCCCTTCTCGGTCAGGCTCTGGATGCTCTTCATGGCGGGGCCCAGGTCGTCCCGGAGCAGACGGAGGTGCTCAGCCGCCTCGCCGATCTTGCGGAAGGCCACTACCGCGCCGACGGCGACGGCCACAAAGCCGATGGTGATGATCGAGACCCCGATCGCAATCGTCGGGCCGACCCAGGCCGGGCCTTCAACCACCGCGGTTTGTACCAGGAGCATATCCATCAACATAATACTCCGCTTGACGGGGTTCACGGGCCGGGTGAGGTTTGGCCATGCCTCCGCGCTTCCAGGTGCAGGGCGGTCATCGGCTGCAAGGCACGATCCGGCCGGCGGGTAACAAGAACGCCGCGCTGCCCCTCCTGGCCGCCACGCTTCTGGCCGAGGGCCCCGTCTCCCTCGAAAACATCCCCCGAATCCGGGACGTGGAGACCATGCTGGAACTGCTGGCCCATCTGGGCGCGGCGGTCAGCTGGACCGGTCCCAACACCGTCAACGTCGACACTCACGCGGTCACCCCCAAACCGCTGGATCCCGAGCTCTGTGCTCGGATTCGCGCCTCGATTCTCTTCGCCGGCCCGCTCCTGGCCCGATTCGGACGGGTGACGTTGCCGCCCCCCGGCGGGGACGTGATTGGGCGGCGGCGCGTCGATACCCATTTCCTGGCGCTGGAGCAGCTGGGCGCCCAGCTCACGGTGGGAGATCGCTACGAAATCGAGGGGAAGGAGCTCAAGGGAGGCGAGATCTTTCTCGATGAGCCCAGTGTGACTGGGACCGAGAACGCCCTCATGGCCGCGGTGGCGGCCAAGGGACGGACCGTAATCCGGAACGCCGCGGCCGAACCCCATGTGCAGGACCTGGCCCGCGCCCTGGTGGCCATGGGAGCCTCGATCGAGGGGATCGGGTCGAACACCTATGTGATCGAGGGCGGCCGCACCCTGCACGGGATCTCCTATGGTATCGGGCCGGATCACATCGAGATCGCCAGCTTCATCGGTCTCGCGGCGGTGACCAACAGCGACATCACCATCGAAGGCGTCCGGGGCGACGACTTACGGAGCACCCTGCTCGGGTTCGAGCGGCTGGGCATCCGCCCGCGGCTCGACGGCCAGCAACTCTTCATCGATCCCGATCAGGAACGCCGGATCCGGCCCGACATGGGCGGTCATGTTCCCAAGCTGGAAGACGGACCCTGGCCGGCCTTTCCCGCCGACGCGCTCTCCATCGCGGTGGTGGCGGCGACGCAATGCGAAGGGTTGATCCTGGTCTTCGAGAAGATGTTCGAGTCGCGCCTGTTCTTCGTGGACAAACTGATCGGCATGGGCGCCCGGATCGTGGTCTGCGACCCGCACCGGGTGGTCATCGCCGGGCCTTCGCCGCTCCGGGGTGGCATAGTGGAGTCACCCGACATTCGAGCGGGAATGGCGATGCTCCTGGCGGCCCTGGCGGCGGAGGGGACCAGCATGATCCACAACATCGGCCAGATCGAACGCGGGTACGAGCGAGTGGACCTGCGCCTCAAGGCCCTGGGTGCCGAGATCGAGCGGCTGGACGAATAGGTGAAGTCCGGCTCGAACCTGGAGCGGAGCCGTTACGGCCTTCTCCTGACGGTAGTTGTCGCCACCGGCGTTCTCGGCGAGTTGTTGAATCAGAGCGCGTTTCAGCGATTGACCCAGGCCTTGGGGTACACCGTGGTTCTGGTCGTCGGATTCAGCGTGCTCTGGTGGCGGCGGAGCACCCGTCGGCTCGCCGTGGTGCTGGCGGTACCCGCACTGCTGGGTCTCTGGCTCTCTCCAACGATCTCCAGTCCCGCGCTCAATGTGGCCAGCCGCGTGCTGCTGGCTGCCTTCCTGGTTCTCACCGCGGTCACCCTGGTCCTCGACCTCGCCTACGCCACTCGCGTAAGCGCCAACACCCTTTACGCGGCCATCTGCGCCTATTTCCTGATCGCCCTGGTGTTCGCCGTCGCCTTTGGACTCATCGAGCGCCTGCGCCCGGGCTCTTTCACGGCTGTCTCCGCTAACCTGAACCTGGGACCGGACTCCGACTTCATCTATTTCAGCCTGGTGACCATCGCGACCCTTGGATATGGGGATATCGCGCCCGTCGCGGGGCTGGCGCGAGTGCTGGCGAGTCTCGAGGCGGTGGTCGGGCAGTTCTTCGTCGCCGCCCTGGTGGCGCGCTTGGTCGGACTGATGGTGGCGCCCCGCTCCAACGCCGAGTCCTGATTCGCGCTCCTCAGCCCCCCAGCGCGATGGTGATCGCCACCAGCGCGACGCCGATAGCAACCATCACCAGCCCGGTGTGGAGGGAGGGCAGGTTCGAGTGGCGGCCCAGGGAAACGCCGCCGATGAAGAGCAGGATGATGGCGATCGCGTTCGAGATCCGGAGCGCCCGATGGACCTCGGGTACGAAGAGGAACGGCAGAATGACCGGAAAGGTGGAGAGAAATACCCACAAGAAGACGGCGATCGAACCCCGGAAGTCCTCCCACGTCGGACTGGGCCGCAGCGGTGCCGCGGGAAGCTGAGCCAGTCGGGCGCGTACGATCTCGAGGTCTTCGGGAGGCAGCGCCGAGGCCACCGACTCCGGCAGGGTCTCGGCGATCGCCGCCCGGGCCAGGGTGAGATCGGGTCCCCGAGCGTCTCGCAGCAGAGTCAGCTCGCGCCCTCGATCCATCAGACAGGTCATCAGGTACATGACCGCGTCGATGATCCCCCAAGCCAGGTTGCAGCCCAGCGCCCCGATCAGCATCTCTCGAACATCTTCTCGCGCCGCGGTCGCGACACTCAGCGTGCCGGTGAACGACAGCACCATGATCAGGCCGAACAGCACCTCCATCCGTCGCTCGACCGGATCGAGCCAGGGGAGGGACGTGGGGTGGCGGCGGGTGGTGTGGAACATGGCCGCTAGCGAACCTCCTCGGGGATGAAATAGAAGAGCATCGCGATCGTCGCGTAGACGGTGATCAGCTGCACTCCCTTGTACCAGTTCCCGCGCCCGTCCCCGGCCACCAGGGCGCCGATCAGCACCGCGAGGAAAAGCGATCCCAGCTCGGGCCGGCCAAACGCCAGCGTCAACGGCCTTGGAGCCATGACATAGCTCAGCAAGACCAGCAACGGGGCGACGAACAGGGCGATCTGAATCGAGCTGCCCAGCGCGATCCCGACGGTCAGGTCCACCTTGTTCTTGAGCGCCATCGCGATCGCCGATCCGCTCTCCGCCGCACCGCCCACGATCGCCAGGAAGACGATTCCGATGAAGGTGTCCGACATCCCCAGCGCCTTGCCGGTGGGGTGCGCCGCTTCCACCAGGACCTCGCTCATCCAGGCCGCCAGCACCGAAGCGGCGAGCAGCGCTCCGACCGCCTGGGGAATGGACCAGGGCTTCCCCTCCGCGTGCCCGTGAGACGTCCCTCCCTTTCTCGCAAAGAGGGCGGGATGGGTCTTGATCATGAACACCAGGTAGAGCACATACGCCGCCAGCAGGCTGATGGCGAGCACCAGGTTGAGGGAATGTTCCACCTGGTTGAGTTCGTCGGTTGCGGTGAAGAACCGGCTGAAGGAGCTGGGAATCACCAGGCTGATCACGGCCATCAACATCATGGAGGTGTAGATGCGGGTGGCCCCGGCGCTGTAGTCCTGGTCGTGATACCGCAGCCCGCCGAGCAGGAAGGCGACCCCCAGCGCGAGCAGCAGGTTGGCGAGGATGGCGCCGACCAGCGAGGCCAGCACCATGTCGAACAGCCCCGCTTTCAGGGCCACCGCCGCAATGATCAATTCGGGGGCATTACCGAAGGTGGCGTTGAGCAACCCCCCGATCGCTTCACCGGTGTGAGTGGAGAGTTGCTCGGTCGCCCGGACGATCAGGCTCGCAATCGGGACGATGGACAATGCAGCCGAGAAGAACACCGCCGGTGGAGGGACACTCCCCGCACGCTCGAGCAGGAGCGTCACCGGGATGAAGAGAAAGAGCCAATTGATCGAGGGCTTGAACGACAGGGCCATGGCCGCATCCACCTGGGTTGGAGGGGTCGGTCCGACGGTCGCGATCAATGTACGCTACGCCCGCGCGATGGGCGACTCGGCGGCGATTTGACTCCGGACTACGAGGGGTCGACTCTTGAAGTCGATGCGCCTCCTCACGGAATCCCTCGTTCCTGGTGCCGTTCCCCGGTACGAGCTTTCCCCTTGGCGCGAGCGCTACGGGGTGGTTGCCGGCATCACGGCTCGGGGGATCGACCCTGCTCTGGGCGTGAGAGGGTTCGATCTGGGCCTATGGACGGCGGCCCCGGTCGGGGAAGTGCTGGGGCGCTGGCGGCAGTTTCGCTCCTGCGAACCGGGCTTCAACGCTTGGGTCCTCGGGCATCAGGTACATGGCGCCGAAGTCGCTTGGCACGAGGGGGGCGAGGGGTGGCGTCTGCTGGACGGGCTGGACGGCCATGCGACTGCCACACTCGGGTTGATGCTCCTGGTCACGGTCGCCGACTGCGTCCCGATCTATCTGGTGGCGCCTCGCCAACGGGTCGTCGCCCTGCTCCACGCCGGGTGGCGTGGGACTGTGGGTGGGATCCTGACCCGGGGCATCGATCTCCTCCAGAGCCGTGGCGTGGCCCCGGCCGATCTCGTAATGCATTGTGGGGTAGCCATTTGCGGACCATGCTACGAGGTCGGCGCCGAGGTCATGACCGGCTGCGGTCTGGAGGCGAAGGGTGGAGGACCCTGGCACCTGGATCTCCGTCAGCATCTGGGTGAGCAGGCTCTCGCCCTGGGAGTTACCGACATTTCCACATCACAATGGTGCTCTGCCCACGACCGGCCCCGGTTCTACAGTCACCGGGCCTCCCGGGGGACCGACGGCCGGATGGTCGCCTACCTCGGCATTCCCCAGTCTGGTGAGGGCGGGAATCCGGTCTGACCGAAGCCAGGGGAGATTGACTATTCCCGGGGCGGATTCTATTCTTAGCCCGCAGTTTGGAGGTGTACGGCGGGCCGACTGATGTGGGGGAGTTCCCCCACATTTTTTTTCCTAAGCTCCCCCCAAGTCCAAGTTGACGTGACGAGGGCGCCAGTCGGCAGCCAACGGCTTGCCTGGCACTTGGCGTCTTTGGTCCCAGGCCACGCGGTGGCCCCTATCATGTCATGGAGTGGTGATGTCAGGATCGGCTGATGTATTAGCAGCGATTCGGGAGCTCACGAGCACCAAGCAGCTCGAGCGGTCCGACCTGATCGATCTCTTGCGGGACGGGATCCAGGCGGCGCTGATGCGTCGCTACGGTCCCAGCGTGCGGTTCGAGCTCGATTTCGATCCCCTGAAGGGGACCATTCGGGTTGTCCGCCTGCGTCAGGTGGTCGAAACCGTCGAGGACCCCGGCTCCCAGATCTCGCTGGAGGACGCCCGCTACGAGGATCCCGAGTTCTCGGTGGGCGACATGCTCGAAGAGGATGTGCCCTTTGCGGAATTCGGCCGGCTCGCCGTCCAGGCCGCCAAGCAGCGCATCATCCAGCGGGTGCGGGAAGGGGAGCGGACCCGGATCCGCGAGGAGTTCGCCAACAAGGTGGGCGAGCTGCTCTCCGGCGAAGTGCAGCAGATCGAGCGCGGCAAGATCGTGCTGATGCTGAACAAGTTCCGCGAGGCGGAAGCGATCATCCCCTACCGCGAGCAGAACCACCGCGAGCACTTCCACCAGGGCGACACCGTCCGGGCTGTGCTCAAGCGGCTGGAAGAGACTCCCAAGGGTCCTCGGCTGATTCTCTCCCGCGGTGACCCGTTGTTCGTGAAGGCCCTGTTCAAGCTCGAAGTGCCCGAGATCCAGCAGGGAATCGTGGAGCTTCGCGCCTGGGCTCGAGAGGTCGGCAGCCGGACCAAGATCGCGGTGGTCTCCCGGGACGACGCCATCGACCCGGTTGGCGCCTGCGTCGGGCTCAAGGGTTCTCGGGTACAGGCGGTCGTGAACGAGCTCAATGGGGAGCGGATCGACATCGTCCCCTGGTCTCCGGACCCGGAACGGTTCGCCCGGCTCGCCCTCGCTCCTGCCCGCGTGGCCAAGGTCTTCTCGGATCCGGAGACCAAGACCATCCAGGCCGTCGTGGACGAGGACCAGCTCTCACTGGCCATCGGCCGCAACGGGCAGAACGTCCGGCTGGCCAGCGAGCTCACCGGCTGGAAGATCGATCTCTACTCGAGCCGGGAGTGGCTGGAGCGGGGTGGGGAAGGCCCGCTGTTCGCGCCGCTGCCGCCTGAGGAAGAGATGGTTACCCAGGTGCCGCTCACCGAGCTCCAGGGGTTGAGCCCCGAGCTGATCGGGATCCTCAACGCGGCGGGGTATCAGACCCTGAACGACGTGCTGGACCTCGAGCGCGAGGAAGTGTCCAAGATTCCGGGCATGACGCCCGAGTCTGCCGACGTGCTGATGACCTTCCTCTCCGAGTTGACCGATGAAACCGGCGCCGAGGAGAGCCCGCCCGCAGCCTGAGCGGGTGCTGGGGCTTCTGGGCCTCGGCCAGCGGGCCCGCACGCTGGCGGTCGGGGTCGAGTCGGTCAGAGCGGGCCTGCGGGCCGACCGGATTCACTGTCTGGTCGTCGCCCTGGACGCGAGCCCCCGCACCCACGACAAGGTGGTGCGACTCGCGAACGCGCGCCGGGTGCCCGTGATCCCCGGCCCGAGTGCCGAGGATATCGGGGCTCGCCTGGGTCGGCCGGCGGTACAGGTGGTGGGAGTGCTGGACCGCGCATTGGCGGAGGGAATACTGGGTACAGGGGAGATGGCGCTAACGGAGGATTGAGTGGTCAAGACGAGAGTACACGATTTGGCGGTTGAGTTCGGCATGCCGGCCGAACAGCTGCTCGCGATGCTCAAGGACATGAACATCGTGGTGCGCAGCCACATGTCGGCACTGGAGAACGACCAGGTTTCCGCGGTCCGGGTTCGCTACGAGCGGGAAAAGCGGAAGCACGCTGCCGAGCCGGAACCCAAGAAGACTCGCCGCAAGGCGGTCAAGGCGAAGGCGGAGCCCGAACCGGTGGTGGTTGAGTCCAAGCCCGGCAAGCGCCGCCGCACCGCCGCCGAAGTGGCCGAGTCGGAGGCGCAGGCCCAGGCCGAGAAGAACGCCGCCGAACTGCTGGCGCTCGAGTTGGAGCGTCCCGTTCCCGAGCTCCTCGAGTCGGCCCCGACCTTGAGTCTCGATGAGCGCGCCCGCGCCCTCTTCAAGGATCTTCCGCCCGCTCCCGTCGAAGAGGCCGTCCAGCCGGCTCCGCTGCCGCCACCTCCCACGCGGGCTCCCATGATTCCCAGCCGGATTCCTCGTCCCGCGGCTGCCCCCGGTGGGCCAGCCTGGTCAGGGCCCCCGGGACGCGGACCCAAGCCGGTCTTCAGCAGCAGCACGCCGCCCGCGGGTCCACCCCGTCAGCCGGGCGCCGGCGCTGGCGCCGGTACGCAGGAGCGCACCCGGGTTTTCGGCCCCGACGCCGAGAAGGGCGCCGCCCGGAAGCGCGGGAAGAAGGGGCGCAAGACGCAGGTCGACCAGGAAGCGGTACAGGCCAACATCCTCAAGACCCTGCAGGGTCTCCGCGGTGGTGCTCGGAAGGGTCGTGGTCGGCCCGATGAGCCGAGCTTCCGCGAGGTCCAGGCCGGTCTCCAGGCCGAGGAGCGGGAGCGCGAGAAGACCCGGATCCGGGTCAACGAGTTCATCTCGGTCTCCGAGCTGGCCACCCTCATGAAGGTGCCGGCGTCGCAGATCGTCCAGCTCGCCTTCAAGGAGCTGGGCCTCATGGTCACCGTGAACCAGCGGCTCGACTTCGATCAGATCGAGCTGATTGCCTCCGAGTTCGGCTTCCAGGCGGTAAAGGAAGAGGAGTACGCCGCTCAGGTCACCGAGCCGGTCGAGACCGAGGCCGCCGAGGAGCTCAAGCCCCGTCCGCCGGTCGTGACCGTGATGGGTCACGTCGACCACGGAAAGACGTCGTTACTCGACTACATCCGGAAGGCGGCCGTGGTGGCCGGCGAGGCCGGCGGTATCACACAGCACATCGGCGCCTATCATGTGACCCTGCCCGATGGTCGGGCCATCACCTTCCTCGACACCCCCGGACACCAGGCCTTCACCGCCATGCGGGCCCGCGGGGCGCAGGTCACCGACATCGTGGTGCTGGTGATCGCGGCCGACGACCAGGTCATGCCCCAGACGGTGGAAGCGATCAGCCACGCCAAGAACGCCGGCGTACCGATGATCGTCGCCATCAACAAGATTGACCTGCCGAC
The DNA here is from genome assembly GCA_035519565.1 of Gemmatimonadales bacterium. Classification (GTDB taxonomy): domain Bacteria; phylum Gemmatimonadota; class Gemmatimonadetes; order Gemmatimonadales; family GWC2-71-9; genus DATIWD01. The sequence continues at coordinate 53,238 of DATIWD010000007.1, forward strand.
CGCGAACGTCGCCAAGGTGAAGCAGGACCTGCTCCAGCATCAGGTGGTGCTGGAGGAGTTCGGCGGCACCGTTCTCTCGACCGCCATTTCGGCCAAGAAGGGTGTCAACGTCGATGCTCTCCTCGACCAGATCCTGCTCCAGGCCGAGCTGCTCGATCTGAAGTCCAATCCCGCTCGCGCCGCGGCCGGCACCGTGCTGGAGGCTACCCTCGATCCCGGCAAGGGACCGCTGGCCACGATTCTGGTTCAGAAGGGCACTCTCCGGGTGGGCGACAACTTCATCTGCGGCAAGTTCTCGGGCCGGGTGCGCGCGCTCTTCGATGAGCGGGGCCGTCCGGTCTCCGAGGCGGGGCCCTCCATTCCGGTGCAGGCGCTGGGATTCGAAGGTGTACCGCTGGCCGGCGACAGCTTCACCGTCGTGGCGGACGCGGTGGAGGCGCGCGAGATCGCCCAGAAGCGCCAGCGGCTGGAGCGGGAGGCCCAGAATCGCCGGACCACTCGCGGTGGGACGCTCGAGGACCTGAGTCGTCAGATGCAGGAAGGCCAGATCGGCCAGCTCCGGATCATCATCAAGGCCGACCAGGGCGGTCCTGCCGAAGCGCTGGCCGACGCGCTGGCGCAGCTCAGCACCAACGAGGTCCGGGTGGACGTGATTCACCGGGGCGTGGGCGCCATCACCGAGAGCGACATCCTCCTCGCCAAGGCCTCCGGCGCGATCGTCCTCGGCTTCCACGTGCGGCCCGACACCAACGCCCGTGCCGCCGCCGAGCGGGAACAGGTGGACGTGCGGACCTATCGGATCATCTACGAGGCGGTCGAGGATGTGCGGCGCGCCCTGGAAGGGATGCTCAAGCCGGAAGAGAAGGAGACGGTCACCGGCGAAGCGGTGGTGCTCCAGCTCTTCAAGGTCAGCAAGGTGGGGACCATCGCCGGGTGCTCGGTCAAGGCCGGCGTGATCTCCCGCAGCGCCAAAGTGCGCGTCGTGCGCGACGGCGTCCCGATCTATACCGGGGGGCTGGCCAGTCTCCGCCGCTTCAAGGACGATGTCAGAGAAGTCCGGGAAGGACTCGAATGCGGGATCGGCGTCGAGAACTTCAACGATCTCAAGGTCGGCGACGTGATCGAGGCCTTCCGCCTCGAAGAGGTGAAGCGCACCTTGGCCTCCTCCGCCGCAGGGGAGAGGGAATAGGCCGGCACCGCGCGGGCGGGGCGGGGACAACGCCATGATCATCGCGGTTCAGACCTGGGACCTGCACCTGCCGGGGTGCCAGTCGCTCAAGGACAAGCGCTCGATCCTGCAGTCCCTGAAGCAGGGCCTCCGTCGGTCGTTCAACGTGGCGGTCTCCGAAACCGATCACCAGGACCTCTGGCAACGCACCGAGATCGCGTGCGCGACCGTGGGGAGCGACCGGCGAGTGGCGGAAGAGACCCTGCGGTCGGCCGATCAGATGGTGGAAGCGGCCGACGGGGTCCGGGTGGTGGACACCCAGGTTTCGTTCCTGTGAAAGGCTCCTCCCGGCGGCAGGAACAGGTGGCCGAGACGGTGCGCCAGGTGATTGCCGACGCGCTGGTGAGCGAGGTGCGTGACCCCCGCGTCGGATTCGTGACGGTGACCGGGGTCAGCGTGAGCAGCGACCTGAGCCACGCCCTGGTCCGCGTCAGCGTCATGGGAGAAGACGCCGACAAGGAGAAGGCGCTCGAGGGATTGGCCAGCGCGGCCGGCTACCTGCGCGCCAAGCTCACCAAGGCTCTGCGCACCCGGACGGTGCCCGAGCTCCGGTTCGAGCTCGATCGCGGACTCGAGCACGCCGCGCGGATCGAGGAGCTGCTCGCTGATCTCCGGCGGGAGAGCCACGACTGAACGGGGCGTTGCTGATCGACAAGCCGGCCGGCCCCACGTCGCACGATGTGGTGGCGCGGGTCCGGCGCGTCTATGGCACCCGGGCGGTCGGACACACCGGAACGCTCGACCCCTTCGCCACCGGACTGCTGGTGGTGCTGGTAGGAACGGCCACCCGGCTCGCTCGCTTCGTCGAAGCGCTGCCCAAGACCTACTGGGCCACGGTGCGACTGGGAGTGCAGACCAGCACCGACGATCCAACCGGGGAGGTGATCGCCGTGCAGGAGGGGAAGGCCGCTTCGGTATCCGAGGCTCGGGTGCGGGCAGCCTTGGAGGAGTTCGTGGGGCGGGGGATGCAGCGTCCACCAGTATTCTCGGCCAAGAAAGTGGCCGGGGAACGAAGCTACCGGCGGGCGCGACGCGGCGAAGCGGTGGCGCTGGCCGAGGTCCCGGTGACGGTGCACCGGGTGGAGTTGCTCAGCCTGGCCCCTCCCGATCTCGAGTTCCGGGCCACGGTGAGCGCCGGAACCTACGTGCGAGCGCTGGCCCGGGACCTGGGAGAACGGTTGGAGACCGGAGCCCATCTGACCGCCCTGCGGCGGGAGTCGATCGGCGGATTGCGGGTAGAGGCGGCGGTCCCGCTGGATCGCCTGGAGCCGACGACACCACTGCTCTCTCCGCTGGCGGTGTTGGCGCATCTCCCCGTACTCCCGCTCGACGCCGAGGAGGCGCGCGCCGTCCGCCAGGGTCGCCTGGTCCGGCGCGGAGAGGGGCCACCCGGGCCGGTGGCGCTCACCTTCGAGCATGAACTGGTGGCGGTGGGTGATCGCGAGGCCGGCGGGATCCAGCCGCGCGTGGTGCTGGAGGGGGCCTGATGTTTCATTTTCCGCCTCTGGCCAACGGCAGCGTGGTAACGGTGGGCACCTTCGATGGGGTGCACCTTGGACACCTGGCCGTGCTCCGGGAGATCGCCGGGCGCGCCCGAGCGGCGGGACGGAAAAGTGTCCTGGTCACCTTCGAGCCGCATCCGCTCGAGGTGGTGAATCCCCAGGCCGCGCCGCTGCTCCTGACCACGCCGCCGGAGCGGCGGGAGATCCTGGCCCAGACCGAGCTGGACTACGCCGTGTTTCTGCGGTTCGACCACCGGCTGGCCGGTTACAGCCCCGAGCGTTTCGTGGAAGAGGTGCTGCTCCAGGGCTGCGGCATGAAGGAGTTGGTGATCGGCCACGACCATGGCTTCGGCCGGGGCCGTAGTGGCGATGTCGGCACGCTGCGCCGGTTGGGTGCCTCGTTGGGATTCGCGGTGGACGTAGTGGTCCCGGTGGAGATCGCCGGGCATCCGGTCTCCAGCACCCAGATCCGGCGCGCGGTGGCCGGTGGAGACCTGGGCACCGCGGCACGGCTGCTCGAACGTCGCTACTCGGTGAGCGGCCGGGTCACCCGCGGGGAGGGAAGAGGCCGGACCCTGGGGATCCCGACCATCAACCTGGGCGGTCTCTCACCCCGCAAGCTGCTCCCGCCCGACGGCGTCTACGCCGCCTGGGTGGAATGGCGCGGGGGACGAGTCGGAGGAATGCTCAACCAGGGACCCCGGCCCACCTTCGGCGAGCTCCGGCGAACGGTGGAGGTGCACCTGTTCGATTTCTCCGAGGACGTCTACGGAGAGTGGGTGAAGGTGGAATGGGTGGAGCGGATCCGGGACGTGCAGCGCTTCGCGTCGCCGGAGGAGCTCGTCAGACAACTGCAGCGCGATCGGGAGCAGGCGGTCGGCATCCTCGAGCGCGCCGCCAATCAGTCGAACCCTGGCCGGGTCGGAAAGGCCTGATCTCTCGCAATGTTCGCAAACGTCAAGTCCCGACTCATCGTCATCGCATTCCTGGGGGTGCTCTGTCTCGGCTCGTTGTTTCCCCGAAAGGTCACGATCCGGGAACGCGGAGCCGATGGCATCATGCGCGACACCTCGATCGTCCGGGTCCCGCTCAAACTGGGGCTCGATCTTCAGGGAGGCATGCACCTCGGCTTGGAGTTGGACCAGTCCACCCGGGTATCGGCCGATCCCAAGAAGGACATCGAGCTGGCCCTCCAGGTGCTCCGGAAGAGAATCGATGAGTTCGGCGTAACCGAACCCCTGGTACAGAAGCAGGGCGATTCCCGGATCGTGGTCGAGCTGGCCGGGATTACCGACCCCGGCCGCGCCAAGGCCATCGTCCAGCGCAGCGCCTTCCTCGAGTTCCGGATCACCGACCGGACCGGGGCCCTGGAAAAGGCGCTCCCTGCCATGGATCGGGTGCTCCGGAGCGCGGGTATCACGGCCGATACCTCCAAGAGCGGCCAATCCGCGGTCCAGCGTCTCCTCCAGGGCGATACTACCAAGAAGGGGGCCGACACCACTGCCGTCTCCGGTGGGGTGCTCAGCTCGCTGATCCAGACCCAGGGCGCCGCCATGCCGGGGGAATATCTGGTGCCAGTCGGGGCCTATCCGCGGGTGGACAGTCTGCTCCACCTCCCCGACGTGGTACGAACCCTTCCTCGGGACGTGGCGCTCCGCTGGTCGGCGGCGCCGATCAGCGTCGGGGTGCAGTCGTACCAGCTGCTCTATGCGCTGGAAGACCGGCCCATGATTACCGGGAGCAGTCTGGTCAACGCCAAGGCGGAGATCGATCCGGTGACCACCGGCGCCATCGTCACCTTCGAGCTGGATCGCGCGGGGGGACGGAAGTTCGGGGAGGGCACCGGGCGCCACGTCGGCGACTACATGGCGATCCTCCTGGACGACCGGGTTCAGGGGCGGCCACCGGTGATCCAGTCGCGGATCGAGCGGCGGGGGCAGATCACCCTGGGGGGGAAGACGCTCCAAGAAGCCCAGGACCTCGCCCTCACTCTGCGGGCCGGGGCCCTGCCGGTGCCGCTCAAGATCGTCGAGGAGCGGCAAGTGGGGGCGAGCCTCGGCGCTGATTCCATCCGAGAAGGTATCACGGCGGGCATCGTCGGGACCGTGCTGGTCGTGCTGATCATGATCTCGTACTATGCCTTCAGCGGGGTCCTCGCGGTGATCGGACTTCTCTTTTACTTCCTCATCACCCTTGGCACCCTCTCAACGCTGAATGCGACGTTGACGCTCCCGGGCCTGGCCGGGCTGGTCCTCTCCATCGGTCTGGCGGTGGATGCCAACGTGCTGATTTTCGAGCGTATTCGCGAGGAGCTGGCCCTGGGCAAGTCCGTCCGCTTGGCGGTTGACGAGGGCTTCCACCGGGCGATGAACGCCATCGTAGACTCGAACGTCTGCACGGTCTTGACCGCCTGCTTCCTCTATCAGTTCGGCACTGGCCCGGTTCGTGGCTTCGCGGTCACGCTGATCATTGGGACCCTCGCCTCCATGGTGACCGCGATCTTCATCACGCGAACCTTCTTTCTCCTCTGGCTGGCCCAGCGGTCGCCCACGGAACCGCTGAGCATCTGAACCCATGCGCAAACTCTTCAGCAACACCCAGATCGATTTCGTCGGCGTCCGGCGCTACGCCTATATGCTCACGGCCCTCTTCTTCATTCCGGGGATCGTGTTGCTCATGAGGCGGGGGCTCAATTACAGCATCGAGTTCACTGGCGGCACTCTGGTGCAGGTTCAGGCGGTAGCGCCTGCCGACGCCGCGGCGGTGCGCTCGGCCCTCGATGCGGTTGGAGTCCTCGGCGCGGAGATCCAGAGCTTCGGAAGCGCCGCGGAGTTCATCATCCGGGCCCGCACGGCCAAGCAGGGGTCCAGCGCCGATGACACTGAGGCGACCACCCGGGCTGTCCGCCAGGCGCTAGACCACGTCCTCGGGGCTGGTCAGTACACCATCGTCAGGACCGAGGCGGTGGGTCCTAAGGTGGGCGGTGAGCTCAGACAGAAGGCGCTTCTCGCGATCTTCCTTTCATTCTTCTTCATTCTGGCGTATCTGGCCTTTCGCTTCGAGTGGCGCTTCGGCGTGGCGGCCATCGCGGCCACCGCGCACGACGTACTGGGAACGGTGATCTACATCAGCTTGATGCATTTCGAGGTGAGCCTCGTGGTCGTTGGCGGCGTTCTCTCGGTGCTCGGCCTTTCGCTCAACGAGACGATCATCATCTTCGACCGGGTCCGGGAGAACGCCAGGCGGGGAATGGCCCGGGACTTCCCGAGTCTGCTGAATCGATCGATCAATGAGACGCTCCCACGGACCGTGCTGACTCACGGCACGTCACTCTCCACCTTGCTTACCCTGGCCATCTTCGGCGGCGAGGTCATCCGGCCCTTCGCGTTAGTCATGTTCTTCGGCGTGTTCACCGGGATCTTTTCCTCGATGTATATCGCCCCGTCCGTGCTGATGTGGATCGAGCAGCGCTGGCCCGGCCCGGTTGCGCACCAACTCAAGGCCAAGAAGGGCTCGGGGGTGGCCCGGAGCGGGCGCGCCCAGCCGGTTGCCTAGCGCCAACCAGCGCGCGGGCCCCGAGGCGATGGTCAGCCCCTGCTGACGCATGCTGGTCGACACCCACTGCCACCTCGCCGATCGTGCATTTGACGAGGACCGAACCGAGGTCCTGAGCCGGGCCTGGGCGACCGGTGTCGCTCACATCGTGGTCATTGGGGAGTCGCGCGCGGCGGCCGAGCGGGTCTTCCGTTTGGTGGCCACCGAGCCCCGTCTCTCGGCCACCGTGGGCATCCATCCGCACGATGCGGCCGGGTTCGACGCCACCGTGGCGGCGTGGCAGCGCAGCGTGGCCGGGAACGTGTCGGTGGTCGCCATCGGCGAGACCGGACTCGACTACCACTACGATCATTCCCCCCGGCCGGCCCAACGGCACGCATTCGAGGCGCAGCTGGCCCTCGCAGCGGAGCTGGACAAGCCGGCGGTCATCCACGCCCGGGAGGCGGATGAGGACGTGGCGGCGATCCTCCGCAACCACCCTCAAACCCGAGCGATTCTTCATTCTTTCAGCAGCGGACCGAGCCTCTTGCGGGCGGCCCTGGACCTGGGCCACTATGTCTCCCTCAGCGGCATGGTGACTTTCAAGAATTGGGCGCTGGATGCGGCCATTCGCGAAGTTCGCCTCGACCGCCTGCTGGTGGAGACCGATGCCCCGTACCTGGCACCGGTGCCCTACCGCGGGAAACGGAACGAGCCGGCCTACGTGCGTGCCGTCGCGGATCGGGTGGCCGCGGTACGAGGGCTGTCGAGCGAAGAGTTGATCGCCGTGACGGGTGCCAATGCGGCGCGCGTCTTTGGATCGAGAATCGGAGTGCCGGAAAGGAGCCCGACTTGAACACGGTCCCGTCGGACATTGCCATCGCGCAAGCCGCCAAGCTCCGGCCCATCGCCGAGGTCGCGGCCGAGATAGGGCTCGGCCCTGACGAGATTCTCCCCTATGGCCGCTACAAGGCGAAGATCAGCGCCGAAGCGGTGGCCAAGCGGAAACCCAAGGGACGACTCGTCCTGGTGACCGGGATCAATCCCACCCCCGCCGGGGAGGGCAAGTCGACTGTCACGGTGGGGCTCGCCCAGGCGCTGCGCCGCTTGGGGAAAAAGGTCATTCTCTGTATCCGCGAGCCGTCATTGGGTCCGGTGTTCGGCGTGAAGGGTGGCGCGGCCGGTGGCGGCTACGCTCAAGTGGTCCCCATGGACGAGATCAATCTGCACTTCACCGGGGACTTCCATGCCGTCACCTCGGCCCACAATCTGCTCTCCGCGATGCTGGACAACCACCTGCATCACGGCAACGCGCTGGGCCTCGATACCCGGCGGATCACCTGGCCGCGCACCATCGACATGAACGACCGGGCGCTCCGGCAGATCGTCGTGGGATTGGGCGGGATGAACGGGGGTCCGGCCCGCGAGGAGCGGTTCGTCATCGTGCCAGGCAGCGAGATCATGGCCATCCTCTGCCTGGCCAGCGACCTGAGCGACCTGGAGAAACGAATCTCGCGGATCATCGTGGGCGTCACCCGCGAGCGGAAGCCGATCACGGCCGGAGCCCTCAAGGCCGCCGGCGCGATGACCTTGCTGCTCAAGGACGCCATCCTGCCCAACCTGGTGCAGACCCTGGAGGGCGGGCCGGCGCTGGTCCACGGCGGCCCCTTCGGCAACATCGCCCACGGCTGCAACTCGATCGTGGCCACCAAGCTTGGCTTGTCGCTGGCGGACATCACGCTCACGGAAGCCGGGTTCGGGGCGGATCTGGGCGCGGAGAAGTTCTTCGACATCAAATGCCGCTTCGGTGGGCTCAGTCCCGAGGCCGCGGTGGTCGTGGCCACGATTCGGGCGCTCAAGATGCATGGCGGCGTGAAGAAGGAGAATCTGGGGACTCCGGACGTGGCGGCGCTGGAGCGCGGCCTCGCCAACCTCGAAGGCCACGTCAAGAACGTGCAGAAGTTCGGCGTGCCGGTCGTGGTCGCCCTCAATCGGTTCCTCTCCGACAGCAAGGAGGAGCAGGAGTTGGTGCTCAAGGCCTGCAAGGGTTGGGGCGCGCGCGCCGCCTTGAGCGACGTCTGGGCCCGGGGTGGCGGAGGTGGGGAAGAGCTCGGCCGGGAGGTGCTGGCCGTCCTGGACGAGAAGAAGGGCGCCTTCAAACCGCTGTACGACGCCGCCCTCCCCATCAAACAGAAGATCGAAGCCATTGCGACCGGCATCTACGGAGCGGCGGGCGTCAACTACAGCGCCGCGGCCGACAAGGCCATCGCCCAATGCGAGGAGATGGGACTGGGTCAAACTCCGGTCTGCATGGCCAAGACCCAGTACTCCTTCAGCGACGACGCCACTAAGCTGGGACGCCCCCAGGGTTACCGCCTCCAGGTGCGGGACGTCTATCCCTCGGCCGGTGCCGGATTCGTGGTGGCGCTCGCCGGAGAGATCATGACCATGCCGGGACTGAGCAAGACGCCGGCCGCCGAGGCCATCCGGGTCCACCCCGACGGCACCATCGAGGGACTCTTCTGATGAGGCCCGTCGCCACCGAGCAGGCGCCCAGGGCGATCGGGCCCTACTGCCAGGCCATTGTGGTGAATGGATTCGTCTATACCGCTGGCCAGATTGCCCTCGATCCCGCGAGCGGGGAGCTCCTCCGGGGAGGGATCAAGGACCAGACCGCGCGGGTGCTCGCCAACCTGAAGGCGGTGCTCGAAGCAGCGGGCAGCGACCTCTCGCGGGTGGTCAAGACCACGGTCTTCCTGGTGGACATGGCCGATTTCAACGCGATGAACGAGGTCTACGGTCAGATCTTCGGCGACCACAAGCCGGCGCGGAGCACCGTGGCCGTCGCCGCTCTGCCCCGGGGCGCCCGAGTAGAAATCGACCTGGTGGCGACCGTCTGAGGATGCGGGAGGATCGGCCCTCAGTCCTCAGTCCTCAGTTCTCAGTACTTTTCTTGTTGGGGGTGGATCGGGCCTGGTGGTCCGGCCGGTCTTCAAAACCGCGACGGAGAAGCCTTCGGCAGCTCCGGTGGGTTCGATTCCCACACGCTCCCGCCACCCTCCCCCCGCCTTGACGACAACTCTCCTGCTCGTCAATCCCGCCGCCGGGCGTGGTCGCGCCGGCCGCTTGAAGGACCGGGCCCTCACTGCCTGTCGCTCGGCGTGGAGCGATGTCACACTCATGGAAACCACCGCCCCCGGCGATGGCGTCGACCGAGCCCGCCATGCCGCCGAGGCTGGAGTGGAGCTGGTCCTGGTGCTGGGCGGGGATGGCGCCGTGCATGAGGCGGCCAACGGGATCCTGACCGCCCGCACCACTCCACTCCCAGCCTTGGGCGTTCTCCCCGTGGGGACGGGAAACGATTACGCCAAGCTCACCGGCACCACTGGACTCGGGATCGAGCAGGCCGCGTCCCGGCTCCGTAGCGGACGGGTCCGAACCCTGGACGTTGGTCGCATTGCCAGCGAATACTTCGTGAACTCCGCTGGGGTGGGGTTCGATGCCGAGGTCGCTCGACGGGTCAATGGGATGCGGCTCCGCGGACCGCCGGCTTACCTGCTCGCGGTGGCCCAAGCCTACGGTTCCTTCAAACCGCTACGGATTCGCTTGGTTACGGCGCGGGAAGGGGTCGAGGAGGTCGTGCTCGTGATCGAAGTCGGCATCGGTGGCGTGGTCGGAGGCGGCTTCCGCATCAACCCCGGCGCGAGCCCCGACGATGGATTGTTCGACGTCTGCCTGGTGCGGAGTCTCTCACTCTTCGAGTTCCTCACTCGACTCCCCCTGGTCATGCTGGGGTGGCACACCCGGTTGCGGCAGGTCCGGTGCTTCAAGACCGACCGCCTGACCATCGAGTCGCTCGACGGCCCCCTGCTCGCCCATTTGGACGGCGAGGTGCGAACTCTCGGTTCCCGCCTCGAGGTGACCATCGAGCCGGCTCGACTGCCGGTGCTCTTCGCGTGACTGCCATGGAGGCGAGTTCCGCGTCTGCGCCGCGACGCCACTTCGCCAGCGACAACAACGCCGGCGCCCATCCCGAGATCCTGGCCGCGATCGCCCGCGCCAATCAGGGCCACGTTACCGCCTACGGCGACGATCCCTATACCGACGCCGCCCGGGAGCGCTTCCGCGAGCACTTCGGTCCCGACGCAGAGACCTTCTTCGTCTTCGGTGGGACCGGGGCCAACGTGCTGGGAATCCAGGCCGTGACCCTGCCTCATCAGGCGGTGATCTGCCCTGAAGGGGCCCACATCGACGTGGACGAGTGCGGGGCGCCGGAGCGGTTCACCGGCTGCAAGCTGCTCACGGTTCCCACCGCCGACGGCAAGCTCCGGCCGGCCGACATCGAGCGCCACTTGGTCGGGATCGGCTTCGAGCACCATGTCCAGCCCCGAGCGGTCTCGATCAGTCAAACCACGGAGTTGGGCACTGTCTACACGCCGGACGAGATCCGCGCCCTCGCTGCCACGGCCCATCAGCACGACCTGTTGCTTCACATGGACGGGGCGCGGTTGGCCAACGCCGCGGCGGCACTCAATGCCGACCTGCGAAGCCTGACCACCGAGCCCGGCGTGGATCTGCTCTCCTTCGGCGGGACCAAGAACGGACTGCTGGGAGCCGAGGCCGTGGTTTTCATCAACACGCGAGCCCCCGCGCACTTCAAGTACGTGAGGAAGCAGGGAATGCAGTTGGCATCCAAGATGCGTTTCCTCGCCGTCCAATTCGACGCGCTCCTGGCCGGCGACCTCTGGCGCCGGAACGCCGCGCACGCCAACGCCAAGGCTCGCCGCCTGGCGCAGGCGGTGCGGAACCTGCCTGGAGTCCGGGTCACTCAGAAGGTCGAGGCCAATGCCGTCTTTGCCGTGATCCCGCCGCGGGTGATCGCGCCACTCCAGCAGCGTTATCATTTCTACGTGTGGAACGAGCGCCTTTCTGAGGTGCGGTGGATGACCGCCTTCGACACCAGCGACGAAGACGTGGACGGGTTCGTCGCCGCCCTGCGAGAGCTCCTCGCGTGAGGCCGGCGGCGCCCCGCGTGTGGTTGACGCTCGGACTCGCCTTGCTGCCGATCGGCGCACCGCTCGCGGCGCAGGATTCCGTGGCGATCGCTCCTGCCGTGCCGGTGCCGGTCCCCGATACCACGAAGTCTGCGCCCAGCGCACCCCGTCCCGATTCGCTGGTGCGTCGGCCTCACGTCAGTCCTCTGGGAGCGCTCTGGCGCTCCTTCTTGATCCCCGGCTGGGGTCAGGCCAGGCTGGGCCGGAATGTTACGGCTGCGGTATTCGTCACCACGGAAGGGATCTGTCTTGGGATGACCCTCAAGGCGGAGCAGGAGCGGAAGTGGCTCCGCGCCATGAATGATCCCCGAGGGGAGTCCAAGGCCAAGGAAGCCCAGGACTGGCTCGTGCTGCTCGTGTTCAACCACCTGATCTCCGGCCTCGAGGCCTTTGCCGCGGCTCACCTGGCCAATTTCCCCGGAGACCTCGGCCTGGAGGTGGCGCCGTCCCCCAGCGGGCTGCACGCCGAGGTGACTCTTCCTCTGCCCAGACCGTGAAGACCGCTCCGATCGGCGTCTTCGACTCCGGGCTGGGCGGGCTTACCGTCATGCGGGCCATTCAGCAGCGACTCCCGCATGAATCCATCGTGTACTTCGGGGATACGGCCCGGGTCCCCTATGGACCCAAGAGTCCCGAGACGGTGCGGCGGTACAGCCTCGAGATCCTGCATTGGCTGCTGGAGCAGGGCGTCAAGATGGTGGTGGTCGCCTGCAATACCAGCACGGCCCACGCCCTGGACACCCTCATCGCGGCGTCGCCAGTGCCGGTGGTCGGGGTGATCGAGCCTGGGGCGCGAGCGGCGGTGCGCGCCACGCGGGGCGGGCCGGTCGGAGTGATCGGGACCGCCGGCACTATCGCCAGTGACGCTTACGCCAGGGCGATCCATCAGCTTCGGCCCGGCCTCGAGGTGCGGCAGGTCGCCTGTCCCCTCTTCGTCCCATTAGTCGAGGAAGGTTGGTTCGATCACCCCGCCGCGGAGCTGATCGCGAAGCAATACCTGGCTCCACTCGCCGAGGCCAAAGTCGACACTCTGGTGCTGGGCTGCACCCACTACCCCTTGCTCAAACCTCTGCTGGCCCGAATCATGGGACCGTCGGTCACGCTGATCGACAGCGCGGAAGAGACCGCCGCCGCTGTAGCCGCAGCCCTCACCGCCGGAGGTCTCGAGGCGCCCCTCGGCGGCAAGGTGACCCACCGATTCACCGTGAGTGATGACGAAGCGCGCTTCCGAGTGGTCGGCTCCCGGTTCATGGGAGAGACCCTCTCAGCCGCGAGCGTGGTTCAACTGGGTTAGGAGACCAACCCGGAGCGACTTACTTCAGCGGGCAAACTGGCAGAGCTGGGCGCCGTCCTCGGTCGCGACCGCGTAACAGTACCCGTCGAGCCAGGCGCCCGGATTGAGATACTGCCGCCCCGGTTCCGGTTCCGCCAGGGCGGCCCGATGGGTATGCCCCATCACCACCAGCCCCAGCGTGGGATCGGCGGCCAGCGTCCGGATGGCCCACTGCTGCTGCTGCTCGGCGGCCTGCCGAATCACCTCGGGGTCGCGGGTCGTGTCGCCGAGCGCGCCACTCAGACGGTCAGTCAGCCAGAATACCAGGTCGGGATGCAGGAGGCGAAACAGGGTCGCGGTCAGGGGAAGCTTGGTGACCCGATGCAGGAGCCGGGCGCCGCGGTTCCGTTCGGTGATCCCATCGCCGTGCAAGGCGAGCACTCCTCGGCGGCCGATCTCGACGCGGGCCTGGTAGGGGAAGAACTCGATGCCCAGATCGCCTTGCCAGAAGGTCTCGCCCCATCGGTCATGGTTGCCCCCGGTCATGACCACGGGAATCCGCTTCCTCAGGCGAGCCAGCGCCGCGACGACGTGGAAGCCGGTTCGAGGCACCACGCGGCGATACTCGGCCCAGAACTCGAACAGGTCGCCGTTCACCAGGAGACAATCGCCCAGCGTGGGCACGACTTCGAGAAAGGCCAGGAAGGCCTCTTCGCGTTTGGGCGAATCGGGACCCAGGTGGGCGTCTTGGACGATGACGAGGCGATGCCCCAGCACGACGGCGAAGATAGGGCACTCCGGTCAAGCAGGAAAGTAGTTGTGGCATCGGTGTTTCCAGCCTCCGGAAGGAGCGGTCGTGGCAGCCATCAGTGAGACTATGGTCCGGGTCAACTACTCTGAGACCGACCAGATGGGCGTGGTGTATCACGGCCGCTACGCGGTCTGGCTGGACATTGCCCGCACCGAGCATCTCCGGCAGGCCGGTTTCAGCTACCGCGATCTGGAAGCGGAAGGAGCACGCCTGGTGGTGACCGAACTGCGCATCCGCTACCGGAAGCCGGCCCGCTACGACGACCTGGTGAGGATCCGATGCTGGGTGAGAGAGTCGGTACCCAGGCGGGTCGTGTTCGGCTACGCCATCGAGGACAGTACGACCGGGACCCTGCTGGGAACGGCCGAGACCGCCCTGATCTGCCTCGACCGAAACCATCAGCTTTCCCGTCTCCCGCCGGCGGTCGTTACTGCCCTGGTGCGCTCCGAAGACCCGGTGCGGCTCTGATCGATGCGCCGCCTCCTGGGGCCGTTCTATCTTCTCGCCTCCCTCGCGGTCACGCCCCCGCTTGAGTCCCAGGTCGAGCAGCTAGGCCGGCTGCTCGCCATGGAGGACTCGAGGGTGCTCGATTCCTCCGAGGTTCGTCTCGCCCTTACCTCCCCGGATCCCCTGGTTCGGCGGACCGGCGCCACCGCCGTAGGGCGGATCCGGGATCGCGCGGGGATCCCTTGGTTGGCGCCTCTCCTGGCCGACCCGGACTCCAGTGTCCGTCTGGCCGCTGCCTTCGCTCTGGGCCTGTTGGGCGATTCGAGCGCGGTGCCCCAGTTGATCCTCATGATCGAGTTCTTCGGTGCCGGCCCAGCTGGCGAAGAGGCGGTCACCGCCATCTCCAAGATCGGCGGCGGGAGAGCCCTCGGTTTCATCACAGAACTGCTTGCTGGTAAAGCACTTCCGGATTTGCCAGGGAGGGGGTCGCTTCGAGCCCGGGCAGCGGTCGAATGCTTCCGCTTCGGTCGGTCAGCTCCAGTGCCTGAACTCATCGCCCTCACAATCTCGAGCGACGATGAGAGCCGATTCGGAGCCGTCTACGCGTTGGCACGCACCCATGGGGTCGGCGCCCAGAAGGCGCTCCTCGCCGCGTTGGCGGATCCGCTCGCCTTGATTCGGATGTACGCGGCACGAGCCCTGGTTAGGAGCTATGCCGATTCTGGTGGGCTGGATCCGAAGGTGGTGGCCCCTTCACTTCTTGGGCTCCTCCGCGACTCATCAGTTGGAGTACAGATCAACGCTGTTAGGAGTATCAGTAGCTACTCACAGATTGTGCCTAGCCATGAGATTTACCCTTTCCTAGGCTCCTCGAATGGCAATTTAGCAGTACAAGCTACAACTACTGTCGCTGCTCTCGGTGGCCCGTCGTCCGGACAGGCGCTCTACCAGCTCGCGACCACCAGCCCCAGGTACGCTCAACGGCGCGAGGCCTTCCTCGGCTTGGCCACGGTCGATTCCACCCGCTTTCGTCGGATCGCGTCCGAATGGAGCAGAGCCCCCGATTGGAGGCTCCGTGCCGCCGCCGCCGAAGGCTGGGGACTCCTCGGGACCGGTGATCGCTACCGCGGCAGCTCTCTCCTCGACGACCGCGACGGCCGAGTCCTGGCGGCCGCTCTGGTGGCCCAGAGTGGGGGAGACGGGGTCAGTGATGCCACTCTCAGGGCTGGGCGCCGACTCCTTGGCCATCCTGACGCCGTGGTGCGCAGTGTCGCGGCCGACGTTCTCTCCCGGGTATCCGATCCTGCCGACCTCCCCGCTCTGATCCGCGCCTATCGGCGCGCGTTGCGCGATTCCATTCCCGATGCCGCCACCTCCGCGCTGGGGGCGATCAAGGCCATCTCCGATGTATCAGAGAGTCTGCGCGCCCGAGTGGAGAGCGACTTCGTCCGGGCGACGCCGCGGCCGGCCGAATTCCTGATTCGGCGCTGGTCGGCCGAACAATGGCCAACCCTGGGCGAACAGTGGCGCCCGGTTCTTCCGGTCGAGAGCCATCACCCGGCGGCCTGGTATCAGGAGATCGCCCGCCGTTTCCTCCTCGCCGACAGTACCCGCCGCTACCCCCGCGTGCGGATCCAGACCGGGTCCGGCGCTCCTATCGTTCTAGAGCTGTTTGGTCCCGACGCTCCGCTCACCGTGGACAACTTTCTCCATCTCGCCCAGGGCCGGTTCTTTGATCGGCACCGCTGGCACCGGGTGGTCCCCAACTTCGTGGTGCAAGACGGCGACCCCCGGGGAGATGGGAGTGGTGGTCCGGGCGGCGCCATACGGGACGAGATCAATCCCCGTCGCTATGACGCCTACGTCGTGGGCATGGCGCTCTCAGGGCCGGACACCGGGTCGAGTCAGTGGTTCATTACTTTGAGTCCGCAACCGCACCTCAACGGGACCTACACGGTGTTTGGGCGGGTGGTCGCGGGAGTTCCCAATCTCCTCTCGCTCACCCAGGGGGATCCGATCGAAAGCATCCGGGGACAACAGCCCCGGTGACGCGGAGGTAACTATTGATCTGGCAATACTTTCGGCTTGACCCCCTGAGAGCGCTTTCCTATCTTGCACTCATTGCTTCCGCGGCCTGCGCTCACACCGAGGCGCGGCTGCTCCCGGAGCCTGCCCAACCGGTGAGCCGGGAGCAGGTAGTGCAATGGACGGACTCCACGCTCCCGAGAAATCGCGTCCTTCACCGATTCAAGTGGAGTTTTCACGACGATCAGGGAGGCTCGGGGGGCCGAGGGAGTGCTCGAATCGCCGGGCCGGATTCGCTTCGCTTCGATGTGGCCGGGCCACTCGGAGCAGGGAAGACCTCCGCGGTCGTGATCGGCGATTCGGCTCGCTGGGTAGATCCGGAAAAGTCGCTTCACGATCTGGTACCAAACTATCCGCTGCTCTGGGCCATGTTCGGGGTGGCGCGGGAACCCGAGCCGGACGCCCAGCTGAGGGGCTTTGAGGATGGCTCCCGGCGGGCCTGGGAGGGTTCCGCGAGCGGCGATACCGTGACTTACGTCCGTATCTTCGGCAAGGACCCGAAATTTCAGGCGGAGGTGCGGGAGGGCGGCAAGGTGTTGGGGCGAGTGGAGACCACATTTAGCGAGGACGGGACCTTGGTGAAGTCTCGCCTCACGGTGCCCAGCCGGGGGGCGCGATTGGATGTCAGCTTCTATTCGAGCACGGCGGCGGACTCGTTTCCGCCTGGTATTTGGTTGCGTCGCGAGCCTTAGTTTCGTCGCGCTGGGCGGATGTCTCTATAGCTTCAAGGGCGGCGGGCTCCCCCCAGGGGTCAAGACCGTGGCGGTGCTGCCCTTCGAGAACCAGACGCCGGAGCCGACGCTGACCCAGGACGTGCTCACGTCGGTTCGGCAGGCGATGGAGGGGCGGCTGGGGCTGAGGCAGGCGGGGGAGAACCAGGCGGACGCGGTGGTTCGGGGATTCATCAACCGGTATGAGCCCGATCTGCCGGTCGCCTACACCGGTACCAATCAGCAGGTGGAGGTCACCAAGCGACTGGTCCAGATCACCGTGAGTGTGGAGATCGTGGACCAGAAGCAGGGCAAGACGCTTTGGCAACGCAGCGGCCTCACCGAGGTGGGCGATTACGCTCCCCCCAACGAGCGCGACGGCCGCCAGAAGGCGCTCGACAAGATCGTCAACGACATCGTCGAAGGGGCCCAGTCCCAATGGTGATTGGTCGGCGCGGGAGCCAGCGCGGTGCCAGCAACATCGGATGCCTGATCTCGCTGGTCCTCTTTGTCGCCGCGATCTACTACGGTGTCAACATCGGCCAGGTCTGGCTGCGTTACTACCAGCTGGTCGACGAGATGGAGGTCTCCGCGCGGTTGGCGCCCAGCCTGACCGACCAGGTGATCCGCCGCCGGCTGGAGGCCAAGGTCGACGATCTCAAGCTGCCGCCCGAGGCCGCCAAGTTCGTCATCACTCGCTCGGGGAAGCCTCGAAGCATCACCATCGAGACCCAGTACAGCGAGACGGTCGACCTGCCGCTCTTCAACCACACCTTCGTCTTCACTCCCAAGGCGGTCGAGCCGCTCTAGCCTCGGGTGTTACCCGCGAGGCCTGGCCGATCATCCGATGATCGACACCAGCGTCAAGATCCGCACACTGTCCCAGGCCGCGGCATGGCGCCACGCCCGGCCGGGGATCGTGGTCTTCACGAACGGCGTCTTCGATCTCATCCATCCCGGTCACGTGGTACTCCTCGAAGCGGCCAGGGCCGAAGGGAACGCCCTCATCGTCGGCGTCAACACCGACGCCTCGGTGCGCCGGCTGGGGAAGAGTGCCGAGCGCCCCATCGTCCCCCAGGACGCACGGGCGCGAGTGGTGGCGGCGTTCGAGGCCGTCGACTGCGTGGTGCTGTTCGATCAGGACACCCCGCTCGATCTGATCACCGCCCTCGAACCCGATGTCCTGGTGAAGGGCTCCGATTACAGCCGTGCCAATACCGTCGGAGCCGACGTGGTCGAAGCGAGAGGCGGGCGCGTCAAGCACGTCGATCTGATCGCCGGGTTCTCAACCACCTCCATTGTGGAGCGTCTCCGTGCCACGACCTGACGGCCGGGCCAACCACCAACTCCGCTCGGTAGTCCTCGAGCGTCAGGCCAACCCCTACGCCGAGGGATCCTGCCTGATCCGTCTCGGGGGCACCCTGGTCCACTGTACCGCCAGTGTGGATCAGGGCGTGCCCGGCTGGAAAAAGGGAACCGGTGAAGCCTGGGTCACCGCGGAGTACGCCATGCTTCCCCGCGCCACTCAGCAACGCACGCCCCGTGAACGGACCGGTCCCGGGGGGCGCACCCATGAGATACAGCGGCTGATCGGTCGCTCTCTGCGCGCCGCGATGGCCACGCTGGCCTTCGGGGAATACACCATCCGGGTCGACTGCGACGTCCTTCAGGCTGATGGCGGCACCCGGACCGCCGGCATCACCGGCGGGTGCGTGGCCCTGGCCGACGCCTGCGCCTGGTTGGCCGAGCGGACCGGAGTCCCCAATCCATTCGGCCGCCTCGTGGCCGCGGTATCGGTGGGGATTCTCGGTGGGGAGCCGAGGCTCGACCTGGCCTACGCCGAAGACAAGGACGCGGGCGTCGACGCCAATATCGTCATGCTGCACCCCGATCAGTTCGTGGAAGTACAGGGCACCGGCGAGCACGGAACCTTTTCCAGGGCCGAGCTGGATACGCTGCTCGAGCTCTCGCTGGGAGGCATTCGCTCCCTCTTCCAGGCGCAACAGGCGGCCCTGGGCTGGTGAAGCTCCTGGTCGCGACCCGGAGCGAGGGGAAGCAACGGGAGCTCCAGCGCCTCATCGCTCCTGCGGGTCACACGGTGCTCTTTCCGGACGACGCCGGGATCCCGGAGTCGCCGGAGGAAGGCGGCCTCGAATCAGGCGACAGCTTCGAGATCAACGCTCGACGCAAGGCCGAATACTTCGCTCGCCGGACCGGCCTCCCGGCTCTCGCCGATGATTCCGGCCTGGAGGTCCTCTCCCTCGGTGGCGCCCCCGGCGTGCGCTCGAAGCGGTGGGCCGGCGCCACCGGATCCTCCCTCGAAATTGATGCCGCCAACAATGCCGAGCTGCTGCGCCGCCTGTTAGGGGCCCCGGAATCCCGGCGCCGGGCCAGGTACCGTTGCGTGCTGGTCTTCGTTCCGGTCGCGGGCGGCATGCCCGAGATCTTCCAAGGGGAATGCCCGGGGGTGATTCTGGAGTCGCCTCGAGGGACCGGCGGCTTCGGGTACGACCCGCTCTTTCTGAGCGATGAGCTGGGGAAATCGTTGGGCGAAGCGAGCGCGGAGGAGAAGGATCGTGTGAGCCATCGCGGTCGCGCGGCGCGCGCATTCCTCGAACGGGTGAGAGTGGCTGCCCCCTGATCGGATTCGATACCTGAATCCTGCATGAAATTCGGCTTCATGCTGACAATAGGGGATGCGCGGGGCCGGAATTCGTGGTACTAATACCGTCGATCCGTTGAGTTGGGCGGGCGAAAAGAGAACTTCTGGTCGAGGATCGACGCGGCAGTATGGTTTTCCAGCCGTATTCTGTCTCTCCCCCTTCGCCAATCACCCGATGCGGGGCCAGGCCGATCGCAGGCGCGCTCACGGCCCTGGCGCTCGTGCTGGCCCCGGCGCTGTCTGCCCAGACCGTGGTCAACTCGCGCGTGAGCGATTCGGTCCCCGCCCCGATCTCGCCGGTAGACTCTGAATTCTCCCACCGGGACTCCGCGGCCAATTGGGGCTTCACGCCCAGCGTGGTTACCTCGACTGCGAATGCTGAGCACGTGGCGATCAGCCGGACTTGCGGTGAGGACGCCCCGCCTCGGCGAGTAACTCAGGCCCTCAACGAGGACCAGTTCGAGAGCCAGCCGCGGTTCTGGTGGGCCCTCGGGGAAGTAACCCTCGCCAACGCCATGGACTGGCTGCACCATCGGATCTTAATCCAGGCCGACTGGACCAAAGTCAGCCCCAGCTCCTGGGTGCACAATGTCACCAACGGGCTCCAGTGGGATTATGACCCGCTGGAGATCAACAACGTCACGCACCCCTACTCGGGGGGCCAGTACTACAACGCGGCGCGGGCCAACGGCTACGGTGTCTGGGGGTCGGCGGCCTTTGCCATGGGTGGCAGCGTGATGTGGGAGTATCTCGGGGAGACCCAGAGCCCCTCACCCAACGATTTGCTCAATACCCTTCTGGGGGGGACGGTCTACGGCGAGGTAGCTTGGCGCATATCTGTGGCGATGCTCGACGACAAGGCCACCGGGATGAATCGCTTCCTCCGGGAATTCGGCTCGCTGCTCATCAATCCCGGTCTGGGCGTGCATCGGATCATCCATGGCGACGCCTGGCATACCTCGCCCAGCCTCCCGACCATTTCCCACGGCCCGATCCGGCTCGACCTCGCCCTGGGCACCACCAAGGCGACTCCCGAGACTCCTACCCTGGATCAGCGCCTGAACAGCATCCAGCCGGCCCTGACTTTTCTGGTCAACTATGGCGATCCCTTTCAGTCGGGGAGCCAGAGGCCGCTCTCGGTCTTCTCGGTTCGCACAGAGATGACCGGGCCGGTCCTGACCCGGTTGGCGGTGGTCGGACAGCTGGCGCGGCCGAGCCTGAGCGGGACCGACGAGGATCGCAGCTCGCTGGGTGTGGACCTGGAGTCGGACTATCTGGTCAATCCCGCCTACCGATTCGCCACGGCCAACCTGACCCTCCGCCACAGCGCAACGAGAGGCAGTGTCCGTGGCTGGCGGCTCGGCTCCAATGTCGGCCTCATCGGGGTGGTGCTGGGCGCCGCCTCGAACGGCAGCACCCGGCCGGGCTGGGACTATGACTACGGTCCCGGCATCGGCGTCCGGTTGGGGGGCCTGCTCGAGTACTCGGGAAACCAGCTCCTGAGCGTCGGCTACGACGGCTATTGGGTTCATAGCCTGATGGGCCCCACCAGCAACAACTGGCTGCAGAATGTCGGGGCCCAGATCCGAACTCCTCGGCTCGCGGGTCTCTACGCGGCGGCGGACTACCAGAAGTATTGGCGCCTGTCCGAGTATCCCTCGATCCCCAGCGAGCGTCGCCAGAGCCAGAAGCTGACGTTGTTCCTGGGTTTGACCGGACGCTGAGCCGGGGCGGACAAGGCGAGCAGGGCGGACAAGAAGGTGAGTCACAAGCTACGAGTCGCAAGCCTCAGCCCCTTGCGGCTTTTGACTTGTGACCCATTCAGTACTCAGTACCCAGTATTCAGTACGCCCCAGAACTCAGAACCCAGAACCAACTCTCAGGGCTCAGGACCGAGGACGTGGGCGGACGGGGGTTGGCATCCCCAATCTTCTCCGCTCCGTCCGATGGGTGTACTGTTCACGCGCTGGCGACGGGGTGTGGCGCAGTCCGGTAGCGCGCCTGCTTTGGGAGCAGGAGGTCCCGGGTTCAAATCCCGGCGCCCCGATGGATCTGGCGTGACGTGGTCGGCCTCGAAACATTGGCGACCCGTCGGCGCGATTACCCACACAGCTGCATCCTTCCACGAGGCTTCCGCATGGACCTGGCCCCCACCCCGGGCTTGATCAGTGCTGCCGGCCTGTTCCTGGTCGGGCTCTTTCTCGGCATGCTGGTCATGCTCGAGCTGGGCCGGCGAGTCCGGATTCGGCGCCGCGAGCGGGGGGAGGACGGTGAGACGCCCGGACTCGGGGTCGTTGATGCCGGAGTCTTCGCTCTCTTGGGACTTCTGGTCGCCTTCACGTTCTCGGGAGCCGCCACCCGGTTCGATGCCCGCCGACACCTGGTCATCGAAGAGGCCAACGACATCGGGACCGCCTACCTGCGGCTGGACCTTCTCCCCGCTGACGCCCGCACCCAGTTGCAGGAGATCTTTCGCCAGTATCTCGATGCCCGGCTGGCCGCCTATCAGAACGTGGTAGATCAGGAGGCCACTCGCTCGGCGATGGCCAAGGTGAACGATCTGCAGCGTCAAATCTGGACCCGCGCGGTCCAAGCCTGCCGGCGGGTATCCACCACAGATGCAGCAATTCTGCTGTTGCCGGCCCTGAATGCCATGTTCGACATCACCACCACGCGAACCGCTGTCACCCAGATTCACCCTCCCACCATCATCTTTGCCCTGCTGGTCATCGTCGCCCTCGTGTGCTCGCTCCTGGCCGGCTACGGCATGGCCGGCACCGACGCCCCGCGAGACTGGGTTCACATCGTCGGCTTCGCGGTGGTGCTCACCGTCACGGTGTATGTGATCGTAGACCTGGAGTACCCGCGCCTGGGCTTCATTCGGGTGGATTCCTTCGACCAGTTGTTGGCGAGCCTTCGCAGCAGCCTTCAGTAGCCACCGCCCGGACCACGCCATTCCGGTAGCGCTTTCCGGCTAGAGCGGCGAAGTCCCCGGTTCAGACCGTTTGGACCTGATGGGGTTGAAGACAATGCCCCGCAACGAATTCCGTTGCGGGGCAGCCTGGTCTTGAGCCCTGATTAGCCCCCCAGAAGTCGCAATCCACACTGTCATGGTAAATGTGCATTAAATGCATTGTGATCGAGATATCTTGAGCATCAGTGCATCTGGATTGCATCAATGTTATCAGATATTTGCTGAGAATGCACAATTCTATTGACACTTTGTATGTCCATCGGTACCTTGGGTTGCGACTCTTACGCCTGTCTGTCCAGGAGCCAAGCGGTAGGAACCGACCCGGGGGCCTCTCAGCGACTGTCCTGACGGGAGCTTGATGACCGCGAAGCGCATTCTGACGCCTTCTTGATGTCTGGGTCTGTAGGTTCTGCGCTGGGCCGTTGGCACCGGGGAAGTCAGCCGGGACAGGGTCGGACAGCAGTTCGTTCTAGCCGACGGAGCTTCCGTGCGGCGCGCTCACTCACTTGTCGGAGGGAAAGGTCAATGAACCGGTTCGGTGGCTTCGCCACGTTGGTTGCAGTCGCGGCGGTAACGGTCGGGGTCGCTCCTCTCGCTGGACAGGCTCCGGCGGATTCCGCCCCCAAGCCCCCTCCGACCAATCACGTCGAGACCAACCTGCTGGGCTTCAAGCTGAGTGGGTATGGAGAGGTCTCCTACGTTTACTCGACCAACGACAACGCCGGGACTGTGACGGGGCATCTGTACGACCGCTTCCACGACCAGTTCACCCTGAATGGGCTCAAGCTGGTCATCGACAAGCCGTACGCGACCGACAAGCTGGACGCCGGGGTGCATGCCGATCTGGTATTCGGCCAGAACGCCACCGTGCTTCAATCGGGCGGCCTGAGCCTGGGCAACCAGGGGGACATGACCCAGCTCTACGTCACCCTGAACTTTCCGACCAAGAACGGCAACGGATTCCAGCTCAAGGCCGGGAAAATGGTGACCCTCATGGGACTCGAGGTCATCGAGACGCCCAACAACCCCAACTGGTCGGAAGGCCATCAGTTCATCTTCGTCGAGAACTACACGGCGCTGGGGCTCAGCGCCGAGTACAAGTTCAGCAAGTACGTGGACGCGCAGCTTCGACTG
>DATIWD010000008.1:0-3804 GCA_035519565.1 Gemmatimonadales bacterium
CTAACGGATGGCGCATAAGCTGCGCGCTGGGGCGGCCACAATCCAGAGGGTCATCTTCCGCCAGCCGTGGCCGCCCCGGCGCGCCAGCTTCATGCGCAGGTTAGGCCGCTCACAAGATTAGGAATGCCCAGCCCACGTCACAATAACTGAGGAAACCAACGGCATTCCCCAGCTGCTCTCTGGTGTATCCCTGTGCGAGTGGGTAGTGGGAGTCTGCGAAGTCACAGCCGAGGTCGTAGGGACCCTCGATGAAGTACTGACGCCGCCACTCGCGGAACTCAGCGACTGTTAGGACAATGACCTCTCCCGCGGCGCCGCAGGCAAGCGGGAGGTCATCGAGCGGGGGAATGTATCGTTTTGCAAGGAACGCCAGAGGATCTTCAGCGCTTAGGAAGCGGTAGTGACGCTGGGCCTCCGGCGACAGCGAATCGGGGTCTGGTAGCGGCGCGAGATCAAGAACGAGTTCACTCGCCCCGGCTCCAACTTGGATCCAGAGCGGCTTGGCCAACTGGCATAGTGTCTGAATCGCGTCAGCGGCAGATAGTGGGTCGCGGCTTGGGGGAAAACGAACGGCCGCGGGGTAGCCTCTCCTGGACTGCCTCGTAGCGACTTGGCCAAACAGCAGGGTGAGGGCGGCCAGTCGGCGGTCGAGGTCTTGTGGTGCAGCCATAGTGATGGGATCTCAAGCGATCTAACTAGCTATTGGAAATGAGGGCACCGGCCAAGCCGGCGCCTTCGTTTTCTATCCCTCCACCGCCGTACTCGATGCCGTCCGGATAAGCTCCGCGGTGGGGCGGCCACAATCAAGAATGAGCGAGCCCTCAGAACTGGCTGCCTGGAGCGACAGCCTGTACGAACCGGTCAGACGGCGGCCAAGACGCGTCGGCGCAGGGTACTGGGAAGGCTGAGGAAAGCAAAGAACGTCGCGGGATAGAGGTAGTCCTCCCCGGACTCATCGATGACCCGAAGCTGGCCATGTGCCGCGGCGTCCCGATCCGGAAGCACCTGATAAATCTTCCGCCGCTCCAGGGACACCTCATACCCCTTATTGCGGAGACACAGAGCGAGCCGGCGTTTGATGGAGGCCATGTCAATCAAGATAACGCTTGAGCTTGAGTTCGCGCCTGCCGATCCCCGTTGCCTCGTACCAGTGGATCTCGGCCAGACGGACCGTCCCGTCTGGGAGTTCTACCGTGGCCACACCCTTCCGCTTCCGCCAGCGGGCCCGCCCATAGCGCCGGCGCAGGCGCTGAATTTCCCGGATGGCCGCACCCGCCGCAATGGTTTCGACCTCTGTGAGTCGTCCAAGGATCCGGAAATACACGGCGTAAGGCAACTCGGGTTTGCGTCCATGGTCAACCCGCCGTCTAACTGGCCATCACCAGGCCGGAACCGGGGGCCGGTGTCCGTTCTTCCCTACCCCTGCACCACCGTCCGACTCTGCTCCCGCATGAACTGCTGCACGTACCAAGGCCCACAGCCACCCTTCCCAGTCGAACCCGAGCCCTTCCATCCGGTAAACGGCTGCGCACCGGGCCAGGCACCCGTCGTCGCCCCGCTCCGCTTGTTCACGTAGCAGACCCCGGCCTCCACCTCGTCGAAGAAACGGTCGATCTCCTCCTGCTTCTTCGAGAACAATCCCGCCGTGAGCCCATATTCGGCCTTGTTGGTCTCGGCCAGCGCCTGCTCCAGACTCGCCACCGGTGCTACCGCCAGGAACGGCGCGAACAGCTCCTCCCGGAACAGGGTGCTCTCGAGCGGCAGGGTGGCGATGGTGGGAGCCACGAAGTGGCCGCGGTCGAAGGCCTCGCCCTTGAGGCGGTCGCCGCCGGTGAGGATCTTCCCCTCCTTCTTCGCCTGGGCCACGGCGCCCTCCCAGCGCTTGATCGCCTTTTCGTTGATCACCGGCCCATACCAGACATCGCGCTGAGTCACGTCTCCCATCTTCACCGCTTTGGTCTTCTCGATCAGCTTCTCGAGGAAGGGCTGAGCCACCGACTGGTGCACGTACACCCGACTGGTGGCGCTGCACTTCTGGTTCTGGAGCCCGAACGCCGACTTCATCACCCCCTCGGCGGCAGCATCCAGGTCGGCCGAATCCATGACGATGGTCGCGTTCTTCCCGCCCAGCTCCATCAGGCAGGGCTTGACCCAGTTCTGGGAGAGGCCGTGGAAGATCCGCATCCCCACTTCCTTGGAGCCGGTAAAGACCACCCCGTCGGTGCCGGGGTTCTGCCAGAGCGGATCACCGATCTCGCGGCCGTGGCCGGAGATGAAGTTGAACACCCCCGCCGGCACCCCCGCGTCCCGATAGACCTCGTACAACTTGAGCCCGGTCCAGGGCGTATCCTCGGCTGGTTTGTAGTTGACCGCGTTGCCCGAGAGCAGGGCCGCGGAGGACATCCCGGTCGAGAGCGCCAGCGGGAAATTGAACGGCGCGATACAGGCGAAGACCCCATAGGGCCGGAGCACCTCCGTGTTCCGCTCGATCGGGGTCATCTGGGCCATGCTGCGCGTGAAGCCGTAATGGTCCTCCACCTGCTGCGCGTAGTAGTCGATCAGGTCGGCCGATTCCTCCGCGTCTCCCATCGCCTCCATCCGGTTCTTCCCGACCTCGTAGGCCATGATCGCCGCCAGCTCGAACTTCCGCTCCCGGATCAGCTCGGCCGCGCGGCGGAGAATCTTGACCCGCTCCTGCCAGGGCCGAGCCGCCCAGGGCTTCTGCGCGGCGCGGGCCACCTTGACCGCGTGATCCACGTTGGCCGGTGTCGCCGAGGCGAAGTGGCCCAGGATCAGAGAGGTGTCGATCGGAGAAACGTCCACGATCGGCTCGTTATCAGGGACTTCCACCGCCTTGCCCCCGATGTACAGGGGATGGCTCTGGCCGGCTTCCTTGCGGACCCGGGCGAGCGCTTCGTCGAACGACCGGTGGAATCCTTCCAAGTCGACGTTGGTGCTGGTGTAGGTCACCTTCTGCTGTACCGCGGTCATGACATCTCTCCTTATCGGGCGCCCGCCTTTTTCATGCCCTTTTCAGTCGCGGCGACGGCCTTTTCCAGCGCCACGCCGAATCGGTTGACCAGCTCGTCGAGATCGGCCTCGGTCACGATGAAGGGCGGCGCCACCGTCACCAGGTCTCCATTCACCCCATCGGCGTGACCCACGTTGGACCAGACCACCAGCCCCGCCTCGACGGCACAGTCGGCAAAGGTCTCGGCGAACTTGAGGCTCCGGGGGAAGGGCGCCTTGGTCGCCTTGTCCTGCACGAATTCGATTCCCGCCAGCAGCCCGCGACCCCGCACGTCGCCCACGTGGGGCAACTTCGTCAATCCCGCCAGCCGCTGATGCAGCTGAGGCCCCATCCGGGCGCAGCGAGCGATCAGGTCGTGTTCCTTGAGATAGGCCAGGGTGGCCAAGCCGGCGGTGCAGAGCACCGCGTGATGCGAGAAGGTCTGTGCGTGCAGAAAGGCCCCCGAACCCGCCGCGATCCGGTCCACGATCCCGGTCCGGGCCACGACCGCAGAGAGCGGGGCATAGCCGCCGGTGATGCCCTTGCCCAGGGTCATGATGTCCGGAACCACGCCGAACTGCTCGATGGCGGACCAGGTGCCGGTCCGGCCGGCCCCGGTCAGGACCTCGTCGGCGACGAACAGGACCTTGTGGCGGTCGCAGATCTCCCGGATCCGCTTGAAGTATTCGGGCCGGGGAACGTTGGCGCCGGTGGAAGATCCACCGACCGGCTCCGCGATGAACGCGGCCACCGTGTCGGCGCCTTCCTTGAGAATGGTCTCTTCCAGGAGATTC
>DATIWD010000009.1:0-4397 GCA_035519565.1 Gemmatimonadales bacterium
GCCCACCCGCCAGCGGGGCCGAATGCCAGAGCGCGAAGCCCCGTACCCCCTGGCCGCCCGGATCTCGAATGAGCACGGTGTCCCCGATCGCGAGATCGAGCGACAGCGTCAGCTCCCGGGTGAAATCGGTCCCCGGCGCCAGGCGATGGGTCAACTCCCGGCATTCGGCGAGACGCGCGGTCCGATCAGCGGCCCGGGCCAGCAGCTCGGGCGGCGGACCCAGGCGCCGGGGAAGGTCGCGCGTGAGCGTGATGGTGAGATGCTCTGGGAGGAAGCCGAGCTGGCCATAGAAGCCGATGTTCTCTACCGTGCGCGGCATGGTCTCGAGTCCAATGGTCCGGGCGCCCCGCTCCCGTAACCATTCGATCCCGACCCGGATCATGCTCTTCCCCAGGCCGGCGCCCTGGCGGTCCGGTCGCACCGCGATCGGCCCCATCCAGCCTTCACGCCCCGAATGGTGCACCATGTTGAAGGCCACGATCTGGCCATCGGCATCGCGCCAGACCATGGCCCCGTCTCCCGCATCCTCGATGGCGTAGCGCCAGATCAGCGGGTTGAGCTGCGGCACCCGCACCCCCGCCAGCCCATCCCGCCGGTAACGATCGGTGAACGCCTCGGCGAAGACCCGGTTGAGGGTGTCGATGTCCCGCACCGTCGGACGCTCCGGCCCGATGGTCTCGCGCTCAGGCAGCCAGGCCATCGCTGCCTCCGATGACTTCATCTCGAACGCGAGAGACGCCTCGTTCCGCGTCGAAATCCACCCGGATCACCCGATCGAAGCCTTCCCGGACCGATTCGATATGGGTGATCAGCACCACCTGCGGGAACCGGTCGGCGAGACTCCGAAGCAAGGTGACCACCGCTGCGCGCCGCTCTTCGTCCAGCGAACCGAAGATCTCGTCCAGCACGAGAAGAGAGAGGGGCTGCCCGGCCCGTTCCGCGATCATCTGACTGATCGCGAGTCGGAGCGCCAGGTTGACCAGGTCTTCCTCGCCGCCCGAGATGACCGGCTTGCTCTCTCCACCCTCCACCAGCAGGGCAACGTAGTCCTCATCCAGCTCCAGATCGGCATAGCGGCCGTCCGTCAGATCACGGAGAAAGCCCGAGGCCAGCTCGGACAGGTCGGGCCGAAGCTGCGCGTTGAGATCGGTCCGGAGATCGGTCAGGGCCCGGTCCAGCTCCTGCAGGACCGTCAGCTCGGACGCGGCCCGCTTCGACTCCGCCTCCTGCGCCGCCCGCTCGTCCCGCCTCCGGGCCACCTCGGCCAGGCTTTCTTCCGCCGCCCCGGCCTCGGCCCGGGCACGCACCATGGCCAGTTCGGCCTCCCGCCGCTCCGCAGCCACGGCTTCCGTAGCCTGACGGGCTTCCTGGAACCGCGCCTCACTGTAATTCAGGGCTTCGATCTCCTGGCGAAGACTACGGCCCGCCGCCTCTCTTTGGGTCAGCTCGCGCTCCGCGCTCTCTGCCTCTCGGACCAGCACCTCGGCTCGTTCCGCCAGTCCGCGGAAGCGTTCCGCCTCCAGCGCCAGCGGCTCCAGCTCCGCCATCTCTTCGCGGACGCGCTGGTGACGAGCCGGGTCGTAGGGAGCGGGGGCGGCACCAAGCACCCCCTCGAGCTCACTGATGCGCGCGAGCACGCGGCGGCGCTCGTCCAGAAAAGCCGGGGCCTCCGCCGCCTGCGCCTCGAGGCGGCCGAGCTTCCCCATCGCCTCGTCCCGCTGGCGCTCCGCCTCGCGCCTCCGGTCGTCGGTGTCGAGCAGTTCTCGAGGTTCGTTCGCCAGCTGCTCGATCCGCTGCTTGTAGTAGTTGCCGTTGAACAGGACCTCCTGGAGCTGGCGGTCCAGCAGATCGAGCACGTTCTCGTATTCGGTGCCGAGCGGCCGGGCGCAGGTGGGGCACACGCCGTCGCGCCCCGCCTGCACGATCCGCTGGTGCTGATCCCGGAGATCCTTGTACTGGTCCAGCAGCGTCTCGCGCTTGGTACGGGCATCCTGAAGGTCCCGGTCCCAGGCAGTCCGCCGAGTCTCCGCCTGGTCGGCCAGATCGGTCACGGCCTGACGTAGCCGGGAGGCCTCGGTGCGGGCCTGTTCCAGCTGTTCGGCACCCGGGAGCTTGGCCAGCCTTCCATCCACCTCCGCGGTCTGTTTCCGAAGCGCTTCGACCTCGCCTCCGGCACTTTGTCGCGCCAGATGCGCTGCTGCAAGCCCGTCCAGCGCCTGGCGCTCGGCCCGGAGTCCGGCCAAGGGAGCCAGCCGAGCCTGGAGCTCGGAGACCCGGGTGCGAGCCTCGGTCGCCTGGGCCAGCTGCAGATCCAGCTCCTGGAACCGCTGACGGGCTTCCTGAACCCGGTGCTCCGCCAGCCGGTACTCCCCTTCCAGGGCGACCATGCGCTCCTTCAGTCGCTGTACCTCCTCCCAACGAGGCGCCATCTCCGCATGCTTCTGGTCCGCCGCAGCCAGGAGCTCTGCCGCGAATTGTTCGGCGCTCAGCGCCGCGTCCTTGCGAGCCCGGGCCCGCGCCTCGGCCTGATCCAGCTCGGCCGGGTTGGCCAGCACGCTTTGGAGCGCCTGCAACCGGGACCTGAGTGCGCTCCGCTGCTCGCGAAGCCGGTCCTGGGCGGTCTTGAGCCGCTCGTAGCCCAAGACCCGGGAGAGAAACTGGGCCCGTTCCGCCGGCTTCATCGCGGCCATCACCGTCAGTTCCTTCTGGCCGGTGAAGTAGGTGTTGAAGAACTCGTCCAGCCGCATGCCCAGGAGACGCGTGGCATGCTCGGTCACCACGTTGAGGCTGGTGGCGATCGGCTTGTCGTCACCATTCAGGAAGAGCTGTGCGTCGGTGAGCGTCCGGACGATGCGATAGCGATGGGGACCCAGTACCAAGTCCAGCTCGACCCGGACCGGCGACCGGGGCTCGGCGCCGCGACGCCGGATGCTCTCCCGGTTCCCCCGCGCCGCGTGAATGCCGTACAGCGCGTAGGCGATCGCTTCCAGCAGAGTGGATTTCCCCGCCCCGTTGGGACCCACCACGCCGGTGAGCCCCGGGCCGAGGACCAGCTCGGTGTCCTCATGCTGGCGGAAGTTGACCAGGCGCAGTCGCTCGAGTTGCACTAGCCCTCCTGCCTCTCGCGCTCGACCGCCTCGATCAGTTCGACCCCCGCCGTCACCAGAGCCTGGCGCGGCACATCGGCCGGCAGCGAGCGCTTCTCGAGGTACGCCCGGACCAGCTCGGGGAGAGTTTGGCGGTGACCGGGCGCCCCCATGCCGACGATCCGGTGGGACTCCGGGGGGCGGATGTCGAGGTTGAAATGCAACGCCTGCGTGGCATAGCCGCGAATCGCGGTGTAATTCATCCGCCTGGCCACATGTCGGGGCAGGTTGCGGATCACCAATCGCACCACTTGACCGCCGATACCGCCGGGAACCGCCGCTACCCGCGCGGCCACCATCTCGTCGAGCGCCTCCGGGCCCTGGCCCGTCCCATCCAGAGGCTCGAGGTCGAGCACTCGCCGGGCCAGCGGCACCTCTTTCCGTTCCACCGTGCCGGTGGCGAGGTCGACGAGGAGCCATCCCTTTCCGGGATGCCGGTGGGAAGCCTCTTCCTTGAGCTCACCCCACGGGTTGGGGCTCACGTACTCGAGAGCGCCGCAGTACCAGATCCGGGGCGCCACCTGATGCTGCACGTGATAATGCCCGAGGGCAACGTAGCTCCACTTCCCGGCCTGAAGCTCTTCGCGCCGAAGCAGAGCGCCGCCGTACTCGGTCCCGCTCCGGTCGACCGGGAAGACCCCCTCCACCTCGCCATGCATCACCAGCAGCTGGAGCCGTTCCGGCCCTTCAGGAATGAGAGCCGGCCGCTCCCCGGTGAGGAGGGCGGGATGGGGCACCGCGTAGACGCTCAAGTCGAGGTGGGGGTACTTGAAGCGGCGCGGCTGGTCGATCGCGACGTCCACCTTGAGCGCCTCGAACAACCGCAGGATCGATCCCGTCTCCACCGAGCGCGGAGAGTCGTGGTTCCCGGCGATCAGGATGATCGGCGCTTGAGGGAGAGCGTCCCGGATCCGGCTGATCTGACGGTAGGCGAAGAGAATAGCGGTGTTGGTGGGGCGGACCGAGTGAAACGCGTCTCCAGCGATCACCACCACCGCCGGCCGTTCGGCCAGCACACCGTCGACCGCCCGCTCGAAGGCGCTCTGGACGTCGGCCTCCCGCTGGTTGAGGCCGGCTGGCGTCTGCCGGTGATACTGGCGGAACCCCAGATGGAGATCGGCGAGGTGGGCGAGTTTCACGCCGGGAAAAGTACGGGTAATGGGAAGGGGGGAAAGGAGGGGCGGCGCTCTTCATGAACGGCGGCCTCGCCTGGCTATAATCCAGTACCTGATTCCTGGCTGATCCACGGCT
>DATIWD010000010.1:0-27116 GCA_035519565.1 Gemmatimonadales bacterium
CGAGGTGTTCGACCTGGCCATGCTCTACAACGCGGCGAATCTCCTGAAGAAGGGACTGCTCCGCGCTCCCCTTCACGTCCAGTTCGTCTTCGGGATCCAGAACGCACTCCCCGCTCGTCGCAGCATCTTCGATTTCCTGCGATCCGAGTTGAAGGAAGTACTGCCGGATGCCACCTGGGTCGCAGCGGGATTGGGTCGCCACCAGTTCGAGGTGAACCAGTGGTGCCTCGAGGCCGGAGGCCACTGCCGTACCGGTCTCGAAGACAACATTCGCTACGATCAGACCCGTTTGGCTACCAGCAACGCCGACCTGGTCCACAAGATCGTCGAGATCTGCGATCGTTACGGCCGGCGGCCCGCCACTCCGGCTGAGGCGCGCCAAATCCTGAGCCTCCGGCCGGTTGCTTGAGCACTCAAGACCGGCGAGTGCATTCTCATTTGCATCCTGCCTAACCCTCTCGCCTTTTTAAACAGTGACGCTGCTGTAACCCTCCTCTCGTACCTGAATCTCCAGGCCTGGGAGTAGCTCGAGAGGGAAGCCCCTTGTAGGGCCCTAAGCCATTGTTCTGTAGGCCGTTGCCTGACATTAACCATTCGCGCCTGGCTTCTCCTACCGTCCGTCCGGCGGGATTGCCCGAATTGAGCCCGGCATTTGACTCATTTCCGTCCAACCCGGGGCCTTAGCCCCGCAGGCTCCCCCGGTCCATCGAGGAGTCAGAGTGCTGATTTCCATCCACCGCTGAACGCGGGGACATGGTGCCATGAGGATCCTGATCGTCGAGGATTCACCGCTCGTGCAGAAGATGTACGGCCTGGTCTTCATGGCCCGGGACCACACGCTCGAGTGTGCCCTGAATGGGCGTGCCGCGTTGGAGCTCCTGGCCGCGAAGGGCAGTGTGTATGACCTGATCCTTCTCGACCTCCGGATGCCCGACATGGACGGCGTGCAGTTCCTCGAAGCGCTGCAGCAGCGTGGCCCCTCCTTCAAGAACATCCCCATCGTCCTGACCACCGCTGAACCCGATGACTCGATACTGGTGCGCCAGGCCCGCGCCCTCGGGGTCACCAGGGTGGTGCACAAGCCCTGGAAGCCCCAGGAGCTGCGTGAAGCGCTCAAGGGGCTCCTGTCGGAGAAATCCGCATGACGCCCCCGACTTTCCTGGTGGTGGATGACTCGAAACTCCATCACCAGATGTACGGCCTCGTGTTCAACAAGGGCGAGCTCAGCGGAAGCCGCGTGATCCACGCGTACAATGGACGCGAAGGCTTCGCGCTCTACAGCACCCATCCCGAAATCGTGATGGTCTTCCTCGATCTCAACATGCCCGAGATGAACGGCCTCGAGTTCCTGGCCAAGCGCCGGGAGACCGGGCTCCGGCCGGAGACGCCGATCGTGCTGGTCACTACCGAAGACAGTCCCGACGACGAAGCCCGCGGGCTCGCAGCCGGCGCCTGGGCCTATCTCCGCAAGCCTTTCACGCCGGCTCAACTCCTGGCGCTGGTGGCCAAGGCAGGAGCCGGCAACGGCGCTCCGGGAGCCCGGTGAGATGAGCGCCCAGGAGAATCCGTTCGGGGATTTGATCCGGGAGTACGTCGCGGAGTGCCTCCCGCTCGCCGAGGCGGTGCTGGAGCGCTGCCTGCGGCTGGAACGGTTCTGGGATCACGGCGAGCCGGGAGACGAGCTGCTGCTCCCCCTCAAGGGCGAGCTGCACACCCTCAAGGGCAACTCGGCCATGATGGGCCTTACGGCCCTTCAGGGGCTGGCCCATGGCCTGGAGGACCTCTGCGGCAAGCTCACGCTTCAGCCGCAGCTCCGTGCCTCGGCCGGCAGTTTGTTGGTGCGTGGCGCCGGCCTGCTGGTGGATCTCATTCGTGAAGCGGAGACGGCTCCAGCAACCGGCAGCGAGGCCGACTCCTACCTCGCCGAGGCCCGGCAGTTTCTCGAGAGCTCGGAGACGATCACCGAACGGCGCACCGACGACCGCCGGACCACCCAGCGACGCACCACCCGCGATGTGGGTGAGATCGGGCGCGACGGGGCGATCACCACCCTGCGAGTAGACTCGGCCCGGCTGGATTCACTGCTGGAGGCCTTCGGAGAAGTGATGATCGCGCAGGCGGGGATGCGGGAAACCATGCGAGCGCTGGCGCCCTGGCGCCGATCGGTGGGTGAGGTCGCCAATCTCGAGCTCTCCTCTCTCGCTCTGGAAAAGACGCTCAAGCGCTTGGAAGGCGCGCTGATGCAGACCCGGCTGGTTCCGATCGCCTCGGTCTTCGGGCGATTCAATCGCCTGGTCCGCGATCTGGCCCAGGATCGCGAGAAGAAGGTCCGGCTCGAGGTAGCCGGTGGGGAGACTCGACTCGACAAGACCGTGATCGACCGCCTGAGCGAACCGCTCGTTCACCTGGTCACCAACGCGGTGATCCACGGGATCGAGTCCGCCGCCGAGCGGGCTCAATCCGGCAAGCCGCCAGAAGCGCGGATCACACTGGCGGCGCGGCAGCAGTCGGATCGGGTGCTGCTCACCGTCGAAGACGATGGTCGTGGTCTCGATCCCGACCGGATCCTCATGAAGGCGCGCGCGCTCGGCGTCGCCCCGACCTCCGAATCACCGAGCCTCGAGGAGATCTACGCCCTGGCCTTTCTTCCCGGACTCTCGACCGAGGACCAGGTCTCGAGCCTGTCCGGGCGAGGCGTGGGATTGGACGTGGTGGCACGGTCGATCCGCGCACTGGGGGGCATGGTGCAGGTCACCAGCCAGCCCGGCCGGGGGACGACCTTCGTCCTCCGTCTGCCGCTGACCGTGGCGGTGCTGCCTTCGCTGCTGGTCTCGGTCGGGCAGGAGCGCTACGCCCTCCCGCTCTCGGATGTGGCGGAGACGGTGCGCATGGCGCCGGACATGATCCACGAGGTGGCCAAGCGCGGCATGGTGCTTTGGCGTGGAGCGGTGATCCCGGTCTCCGACGCCGGCCAGGTACTGGGTCTGGGTGGCCAGCCGCGGGGACGCCGTTACTGCGTGGTGCTCCGCTCCGCTGCCCGCCATCGGGGATTGCTGGTGGACCGGCTGCTGGGGCACGAAGAGGTGGTGGTCAAGGCGCTGGATCCCGTGCTGGGCCGCCCGCCCGGCGTCTCCGCCGCAACTATCCTGGGCGATGGGAAGGTGGCCTGCATCCTCGACACCGTGAGGCTGGCAGACCTGCATGGGGCCGAGCTTTCGGCCTCGCGTCACTAAGAGATCAGTAGCGAGCAGCCATGACGACGCTCAAATCGGAAACGACCCCTCCGGACATTCTGGCCTTCGCCGACGCGCTGCAACTCGGCGCCAGTGCGGCTCCCAAGACCGAGGCCGAGCGGGAGCTGCACCTGGTGGCCTTCCGGCTCGACCAGGAAGAGTTCGCGGTACCCATCGCCAAGATCCGGGAGATCGTCCGCGTAGGAGACATCACCCGGATTCCCCAGGCTCCGCCTCATATCCGTGGAGTCATGAACCTTCGCGGTCGCATCCTGCCGGTGGTCGAGCTTCGAACCCGGCTCGATCTGCCGGTATTGGATGTTACCAGCCACTCGCGGGTCCTGGTGGCGGATGCGCAGGGTCGGACGCTGGGCCTGCTGGTCGACTCGGTGGCCGAAGTCGTGAAGGTGCCGGAGAAGGCCGTGGTGCCGCCGCCCGACGACATCCTGGCCGCCAACGCGGAATACATCAAAGGCGTGGCCCGGCTCGGGTCGCGCCTGCTCATTCTCCTCGACCTGGACCAGGCCGTGATCCAGGGCAACTCGAACTCCAACTCGACAAACGCCCCATGAGCGAGCAAGTCCTTCAAATGGTCCGGGACTGGACCATCCGACGCAAGATCATCACCTGCTTCGTTCTCGTGTTGATCATCACCGCCGTGCTGGGCGCCTTTTCGATCCGGCAGCTCGACCGCATGCATGAAGCGGTCGCCGTCGGTCAGTCGGCCGGGGTGGCGCCCGATCAGCTCTACCTCAGCGCCCGAACCACGATCCTCTTCCTGCTCGGAGCGGCCGCGGTTGTAGGGGTGATCCTGGCCTTCGGCCTGGCGCGCCTGATCGCCGATCCGCTGACGACACTGGGCATGGCCGCCGAGGAGATCTCCAAGGGCGACCTCACGCTCGACGTCCGCAGCCGCTCGCGCGACGAGGTCGGCTGGTTGGAGCACAGCATGCGGCAGATGGTGAAGAACCTGCGGGGGATCGCCGGGCAGATCACCACCTCATCCCGCACCGTGGCCACGTCGGCCGAGCAGATCTCCGCCTCTTCTACCCAGTTGGCCAAGGGTGCCGAGGCGCAGTCCAGCTCCACCGAAGAGACCTCCTCCACCATGGTGGAGATGGCGGCCCAGATGCAGGCGCTGACCAAGAACGCCGAATCGCTCACCGCCAACGTCGATGAGACCGCTGCCTCGATTCAGCAGATGAGCACGGTGCTGGGGCAGACGGCCAGTCATGGCGAGAACCTGTTGAAGTCGGTAGAGCAGGTGACCGGCACGCTGGCCAGCATGATCGACACGGTAGGCGGGATCGCGACCCGGGTACATCAGGTGGACGAGGTCTCCAAGCAGTCGGTGGCGGACGCTCAGGAGGGCGGTGAGAAGCTGCACGGCTCCATCTCGGCGATCGCCGAGCGGTCGCAGGAGATCGGCAAGATCGTCCGCGTGATTGAAGACATCGCCGACCAGACCAATCTGCTGGCCCTGAACGCCACCATCGAGGCGGCACGCGCCGGGGACGCCGGCCGGGGATTCGCCGTCGTGGCCGAGGAAGTCCGCCGGCTGGCCGAGCGCTCGGTCGGGGCGACGCAGGAGATCAGCGGGGTGATCGACGGGGTCCAGAAGGAAACCCAGGCCGCGGTCTCGCTCATGGAAGGGGTACTCTCCGGCATCGTGGGCTCGGTCAACCAGACCTCTCAACTCATCACCGAAGCGGCCAAGGCCACCGAGGAGCAGGCGGCCGGCGCCCGGGACGTGATGGAGATGGCCGGCACCATGGCCAATCTCACGCGGCAGATCGCGACCGCGGTCAAGGAGAACGCCTCGGGGGCTCGCGAAATCACCAGCGCCGCCCAGAAGATGAACCAGCTCACGCACCAGATGTCGGAAGCGGTAAGCGAGCAGAAGCGGGGCGGCGACATGATCGTCAAGGCGATCGAGTCCATCGCCATGGTCTCCCGGCAGAATCTGGTGGCCATCGAGCAGATGAGTGGCGCCGCGCGGAACCTCGCGAGCGAATCCGAGTCCCTGCGCCAGCAGGTCGAAACCTTCCGCACCTGATCCGCGCCATGACCGCTTCACTGGCGAGCCAACTCGCCGGCCTCAATCCCTCCGATTCGACGACCCGGGAAGAGCTGATCCTCTCGGGGCTCGAGTCGGATCATCCCGAGAACCGGGAAACCGCGATCGCCTGGGCGGCCCGGCACATCGAGCCGCAGACCCTGGCCCGGCTGGTCGCGCGCGAGGACCAGGCCACGCTCCGGAACTCGGCGCTCTCCGCCCTGGAGCGGCAGGGTCCTTACGCCATCGCCATGGTCGAGCGGATGCTGGCGGACCACGATCCCGACGTGACCATGTTCGGCTGCATGATCATGGGCCACATCGGGACCGAAACCAATGCGGAAGCGCTGCTCCAGCTCGTCGGGCACGCCAACGTGAACGTAGCCCAGGCCGCGGTGGAGGCGCTGGGAAGGATCCGGGCCCAGGTGGCGCTTCCGGTCCTGGTAGACCTGCTCCAGCGGGAACCCTGGCTGCAGCTCGCGGCCATTGACGCCCTGGGTTCGCTGGAGGACCCGCGCGCCGTCCCTCCGTTGCTCGAGCTGTCCACCGACGATCTGCTGGCCGAGCCGGCGATGGACGCGCTGGCCCGGATTGGCGCGCCCGAAGCGGTCGCCCCACTGATCAACCTCCTGCTGGTCACCGATCCGGTCGGAGCCCGCTGTGCCCTGCTCCGGGCCATCGCCGCCGGGCTGGAGCGGGCCGCCTCGCCCATCTCCCTCGCCCCTGCGGGGCCCAGCCTCCAGGCCGATCGGTCCGAGTCTGGTCTCTACGCCTTTCTGGGTCGGATCCTGCGCGGTCGGGATCCCTGCCCGGACGCTGACGTCTCGGCGCGGGAGGATGACCGCCAGCGTTCCCGAGGTGGCGACGGGACCGTGCGCTCGGCGGCGGCCCTGGTGATTGCCGCTGAGCTCGACGAGCTGTATCCGAACGTGGTCCGGTGGGCCGCCGAGCGGGAAGGCGCCGCCTGGGTTGGGGCCCTGGCTCGTCGCTATCCCTCGGTATTGCGGCCGTCTCTCCTGCACCTGCTTGCGCATCCGGAGCCGGTCGTCCGGCGCGGGGCCCTGCTCAGTCTCTCGTTCTCCTCGTCCGACCTCCCGGCTCTTACGGAACGCCTGGGAGATTCCGCGACCGAAGTTCGCACTGCCGCCTGCCAGGCCCTCGGCTCCTTGGCGGATGCCGCGGCCATCCCCGCGCTGGTCCGGTTGCTGACTAATGGCTCGGAAGAGGAACGGAGCGCCGCATCGGCCGCGCTGGCCCGGATGGACAGCGCGGCCCTGGAGACGGCCCTGGCCTCTTGTCTGGGCGATGGGTCGCCCGAGGAGTTGATCCTGGCGGCGCTCCGGGCTCTTGATGGGAAGCGGTGCTCCAAGCTGGCCAACCGGATCCTGCAGCTGGCCCAGGGCCGGGTGCCGTCGATCCGCCGGGCGGCGCTCAGACTGTGCACCGGCCTCGAAGGGTCCAAGGCGGAGGTGCTGCTCCTGCGCGCGCTGGCCGACCGGGAACCCACGATTCAGATGGAGGCGCTCGAGCTTCTGCTGCGGCGGCCCGGCGGGAAGGTGGTCGACACCCTGCTCGCCCTGCTCCAGACCGGCGACTCGCTCCGCTACCACGTGATCCGCGCGCTGGGTCGCATCGGTGACGCGCGCGCCATCAAGCCGCTCGAAACCCTCTGTCAGGGCGCGCCGATTCACGAGAAGCTGGAAGCGATGGCGGCCCTGGTACGCCTGCGGAGCCCGGTGGTCCGCCCCTTCCTTCTCGAGAGCCTGGACGTCTCCCATCCCGAGGTCCGCCGGGTCGCGGCGCAGGGCCTCGCGGCGCTGGCGACCGACAGCGATCTCGGTCTGTTGCAGCGCTTGGCCGACGATCCCGACTGGGTGGTGCGCAACGAAGCGGGGCAGGGGCTGGGACGTCTGGGGCTGCCGGCGGCCCGTCGTACGCTGCTGGATCTCGCCCGGGACGTGGAGCCCATCGTCGCGCAGACTGCGCGCTCGGCGTTGCAAGGCGGTTCAATCGCCCAGGCGTCATGATCGGTCCTGACGGCGCTGGCTGGAAGCTCCTGACCGATCTGATGGCCGAGCGGTTCGGGTTGGGGTTCGATGGTCCGCGCCGCGAGATACTCGAGGCCCGGATCCGGCCCCGGCTCCACGCCCTGCACTTGCAGGATTTCCGGGAGTACTACCATTACCTCACCTTGCACCCCGACCGCGAGACCGAATTCGCCGAGCTGGCCCGGCGTCTTACCAACAACGAGACCTACTTCTTCCGGGAACAACAGCACTTCGAGATCCTGCTCAAGCACGTCGTGCCGGCCGTCGCGCCCACGCTGGGCGGGGCGCCGCTCCGGATTCTCTCGGCGGGATGTTCCTCGGGAGAGGAGGCATACTCGCTGGTGGTGAAGCTGGTCGATGCGGGCATGGGGTTGAGCGGGCTCTCCTGGGAAATCGATGCCTGCGACCTCAACCCCCAGCGGATCCTGCAGGCTCGCGGGGCGATCTACGAGTCGCTCTCGCTCCGAAGCTGCGACGCCGAGACCCGGAATCACTGCTTCATCGAAATGGACGGCCGGTTCCGCTTGCGGGACCGTTATCGCAAGGGAGTGCGGTTCTTCCAGGCCAATCTCGCCGCGCCGGTCAGCAGCGTGGCCTGGGGTGTCTATCACGCCATCTTCTGCCGGAACATGCTGATCTACTTCACCGACGAGGCCTTTACCGCCTTGATCGCGCGACTGGAACGGGCGTTGGTGCCCGGTGGCTACCTCTTTCTGGGGCACGCCGAGTCGCTGATTGACCGGACGCCCACGTTCGAGCCGCTCTATCTGGAAGGCGCGATGGTCTATCGCCGGCGGTGGGGCAGCAACGGCAATGGGAGCGCGGGATGATCCGGGTCTTCGTGGTTGACGATTCCCCCTTCGTTCGCAAGGCGCTGACCAAAGTACTTCAGTCGGAGCCGGAGATCCGGTTGGTCGGTACCGCGGCCAGCGGTGTGGAGGCCCTCGAGCGGATTCCCAAGATGGAGCCCGACGTGGTCACCCTGGATGTCGCCATGCAGGGGATGGATGGCCTGAAGGTGTTGCGGTCGCTGCTGGCCTGGCGGCCCTCTCTGCGGGTGATCATGATCTCCGCCCATACGCATCAGGGCGCGGAGGCCACGCTCGATGCGCTGGCCATGGGAGCGGTGGACTTCATCGACAAGGCGGAGCTGGACCTGCTCGACCTCGACGCGGTCCGGCGCCAGCTGCGAGAACGGGTCCTGGCCTTGCGCCCGACCGTCGAGAACGGTGTCCCCCACGCCGCATCCGTCGTCCACGCCGCCGCCGGCGAGCCGGTGCTTGACGCCGCGCGTTACGATGTCTGCGTTATTGGCGCTTCGACTGGCGGCCCCGCTGCGGTCCAGAGTGTGCTGGAACGACTCTCTCCGGTCTTTCCGATCCCCATCGTCATCGTGCAGCACATGCCTCCGGGGTTCACCCGGCCCTTCGCCGAACGGCTCAATCGCGTCTGCCGGATCGAAGTGGGAGAGGCGGGCGAGGGGGAACGGTTGCGGCCCGGGCGGGCGGTGATCGCGCCGGCCGGCTATCACCTGCGGCTGAGCCGCTCGCTGGTCACCATGCTCGGTGGCGAAGTCAGTTCGAGTCGCCACGTGCCCAGCGTGGACGTCCTCATGAAATCCGCGAATCAGGCCCGTCCCGGGCGAGTGCTGGGGGTATTGCTCACCGGAATGGGATACGACGGCGCGGAGGGATTGAGCCTGATCCAGGCCAGCGGCGGCACCACCATCGCGGAGAGTGCCGAGACCTGCGCCGTGTTCGGGATGCCACGGGCCGCGCTGGAACGAGGGGCGGTGGACTACCTGTTGCCCTTGCCGGAAATCGCCACCGCGCTGGCCGCGCTCGGCGCGGTGCGCCCACGGCCCGCCGATTCGCGCACCTCGACGCCCTAGTCACCACAAAGCTTCATTAATAGCGGGGCCTCTGGACCGCTCTCCCCGGACCGGTTACCGTAGAGGGCGGTTTTTCGCGTCTCCCCCCTCTCGACTGGAGAACGTCCATGCGGCAGCGCGGTCTGGTTCGGCTGGCGCTCGGTGGCATTGGAGCGGCGATCATCGTCGCCGGTTGCGGCAGCAGCGGTGGCTCGGGTCCCAGCCGTTACGGCGGTCCGAATCTCGCGGGCAATTATGAACTCGATTCACTCCAGCTGGCTGGAGGACCCGTTCAGGAACCACCGGGGGCAACGGGTACACTGGCCATGACCCAGAGTAGCACCGGCCAGGGGAGCATCACGGTCAATCTCTCCATCGATACCACCACCACCAGCCCCGGGCCGAATCCACCCTTGGTGATTGGAGGGTCGGGCACCTACGCGCAAGTAGCTGCCAACGATTCGATCTATTGGAGCCTGGCTCCATACGGTACTTTCGGGGGCACGTATCACTTCGGTCCTGATGCCGTCGGCGGGAAGGACACTCTTCGGGCGAATCTGTCCGCTACCGGCTTGACCGTGCGTGTCGTCTTCGTGAAGCCATAGTCCGAGCTTCCGCGGCGTCCCCGCGCCGGCCGTGAAACCCCTTCTCTTCATTCAAGCGTTCTCCCGGCGGCTGCTGCTCGCCGGGACGCTGGGATTGGTGCCTGCCGGCGCGCTGGCGCAGAACGGGACCGCCATCCTTCGGGGCAAAGTGATTGACGCCCAGACCGATAGCGCCGTGGCCGAGGCCACCGTGCTCCTCCGGGGAACCGTCCTCACCACCACCACCAGCAGCCGCGGGGAGTTCGCCTTCCAGCAGATCGCCCCCGGGACCTACGCGCTCCGCGTCGTGGCCATCGGCTACCAGAGTGCCATCAGCGACTCCATGAAGGTAGAGGCCGGAGAAGTCTTGACGCTGGTGGTGCGATTGCAGCGCGCCATCGTTGACCTGCCGGGGATCGTGGTCACCGCGGGCGGCGCCCAGGAGCGGGCCGGGGAATCGCCCGCCAGCGTGGCGATCCTCGACAGGAAGGAGATCGTGACCCGGAACTCGATCCAGGTCGACGACGCGCTGCCGTTCGCGCAGGGGGTGACGTTCAATCGGGACGAGCCCTCGATCCGCGGCTCCACCGGCTATTCGGACGGCGTCGGTAGCCGGGTCCTGATGCTGTTGGACGGGCACCCGGTGCTCTCTCCCGACGGCGGGCAGGTGGATTTTCCCTCGCTCCCCATCATGGACGTGGATCGGACCGAGATCGTGAAAGGCGCCTACTCCGCCATTTACGGGAGCAATGCGCTGGGCGGGGTGATGAACCTCCTCACCGCGCCGATCAGCGATCGGGCCCATACGGCGGCCCGAGTCTTCTACGGCTACTACGACGTCCCCGACCAGTATCGGTTCACCACCAGGCTGCAAAGCTTTCAGGGAATCGACCTCCAGCGCTCGCAGCGGATCGGCCCCATCGGCGTGCGCCTGTCCGGAAGCCGCCACACGACGGACGGCTACACCCAGAACGGGGAAGGCGGTGTCTGGTCCGGGCGGATCAAGCTCTCCTCGCGTCCCGAGAGCGCGCATCCCTGGGACGCGTACGCGATGTTCACCAGCAACGACACCCAGGAGTTCTTCACCTGGGACTCGGACACCACGCCGCTGAAAGTTCCTGCCGCGCAGCTGGGCGACTGGAGCCGGGACCAGCACCTCTACGTCGGCGGTACCGTCCTCCCGGTCGCCCGAACCTCGTGGCTGCTCCGGGTCAGTCCCTACGTCAACTACGTGGCCAACCGGAACCACTACCACGACAACGCGGACTACCATAGAGCAATCCGATACGGGACCTCAGTCGAGGCCCTGTTCCATCCCGAGCGCCGCAACACCATCACCGGCGGGATCGATGTCGCGGGCACCAATGTGCAGGCGAGCGATCTGGGGACCCCGGCGCTGGCTGACCTCGCCGCGTATGCTCAGGACGAGCTCCGGATCACGGATCGGCTCAAGGCGGTGGGTGGCGCCCGGGTAGACTATCACTCGGCCACCGGCAGCCAGTCCGAGGTCAACGTGAATCCGAAGCTCGGAATCGTCTACCGGATCAACTCCTGGCTGACGGCCCGGGCCAGCGGCGGGCATGGTTATCGGGCGCCGGCGGCCATCGAGCAATACGTCTCCACGTATCAGTTCGGCTTCCACGTGGTGCCCAATCCGAACCTGGTCGGAGAGACCGCCTGGTCGGGCGAATTCGGCGCGACCGCCACGCCGATGGGACGCCTCTGGCTCGATGCCGCTCTCTTCCAGAGCAACTACGACAACCTGATCGCTCCCGGCGCCGCTCCCAATCAGCCGTTCGTCTTCCAGTTCCAGAACCTGAACCGGGCCCGGGTGCGCGGCCTCGATGCCGGGGCCAAGGTCGGCCTGGTTCCCGATCTGCTCCAGGTCGAGATGAACTACCAGTACCTGGACACCGAGGACCGCGACACCGGCCAACCCCTGCCGTACCGCTCTCGCCACAACTTCACGGCGAGCGTTTCCACCCTGGGAGGCCTGATCGGGGTGGACTATCGGTTCCGGAGCCGGGTGGAGACGGTGCTGGCCTATCCCCTGGATCC
Organism: Gemmatimonadales bacterium; assembly: GCA_035519565.1. Lineage (GTDB taxonomy): Bacteria > Gemmatimonadota > Gemmatimonadetes > Gemmatimonadales > GWC2-71-9 > DATIWD01. The sequence continues at coordinate 11,850 of DATIWD010000010.1, forward strand.
GCGAACCGACATCAACATCGTGGACCTGCGGCTGGGCTACCGGGCGCTGGGGACTTACTTCATGGCCAAGGTCTCGAATCTTTTTCAGGAGGCGTACGTTGACGTAAAAGAGAGGAACCTGGGTCCGGTGAGAAACGTCACCCTCTCCATTTACCGCCCGCTATAGCCGTCGTCCGCTACTCTCCTTCGGGGGATCTATGTCATCACGAACCGCAGTGTGTCTCGCCGCTGCTTCGCTGGTCGGTACCGTGCTGGCGGCTCAGGTGCCGTCGGCGGCCGTGCAGATCTCCGGCGCGGTGAGCGCGCTCCCGGAGGGACTCCGGGACGGGGCCACCGTGCTCGGCTATTCGAACTACCACCATCTGGTGACCCTCCGACAGGGCACCAACGAGATGATCTGCCTGGCCGACGATCCTTCCCAGAAGGAGTGGCACGTGGCCTGTTACCACAAGGATCTCGAGCCGTTCATGGCCCGCGGGCGTGAGCTGCGCGCTCAGGGTGCCAACCGGGCCCGGGTCGACAGCGTCCGGCTGGCCGAGGTCGAGGCCGGGAAGCTCAAGATGCCGGACCACCCGGCCGCCCTCTTCTCGCTCTTCGGGAGCAGGGACAGCGTCAACGCCAAGACCGGCGTCGCATCCGGCGCCGAGCCGCTCTACGTCCTTTACATCCCCTACGCGACGGCCGAAACGACAGGTCTGCCGACGTTGCCGGGTGGCGGGAAGCCGTGGCTCATGTATCCCGGGAAGCCATGGGCGCACGTGATGATCTCGCCCTGAGTGAGCGGGGCCTAGCGGACGACCTGTTGTACTGGGGAGTTCAGGGCGAAACGAAGCTCGGTTGCTGCTCCAGTGGGACCTCGGTCCAGCGCTCGCTCTCCGAGAAAGAGCCGATCGCTGCCCCAAAGCCGGCTCCGGTGAGTCCGAACAGCGTGGCGCCGAGCAGGGCTCTTGCCGCAGGCGTATTCGCCGTTCCCGACTGAGAATTGGTCGCCAGCAGGCCGGCCACCATGCCGGCCAGGGCACCCACCACCGCGCCTCGCAGCGCGCCGCGATCGGCATTGGATTGCGGGCCTGAGCTGACTTCAATGCGCCGAATGGTGGGGTGGGGGAGCGAGACCGGATCGGCCCAACTGGCCAGCTCCAGTCGGAGCGAGTCCTGATCGTGGGAGAGCACGGTCCCGATCAGCGGGGAGTTTCCGGCCTGCGTGCAAACGACGCGGACCCGTTGGCCGGGTCCGGGTTGAACAGCGACGTCAGTCTGCGCGGCCAGATGACCGGTCACCCCACACAGGGCGCCGACCAGCGGGAGGAAGCGGATCCGCCGAATCCCGGAAAATCCCATGCTCGGAATCTGCGGCCCGATCGCGACGCGTCAAGGGGAAAACGCCCAGTACGGGTGAAGAGGGGGGTGCGGAGCGCGGGAGACCGCGTCCCGATCCTGCTAGATTTGGAGCCCGGCGGGAACCCACAAAGGAATTATGAGCGAACCGAAGAAAAAGCGGGTCGGGATGGAGATGGTCTGGCGGGAGGCGCGGGAGCTGGTCTGGAGCCACCGGCGCCGTCTCTCCCTGGGGCTGGGCCTGATGCTGATCAGCCGCCTCTCGGGCCTGGTCCTCCCGGCCAGCTCCAAGTACCTGATCGACCACGTGCTGATCGCGGGGCAGCGCCAGTTGCTGTGGCCCCTGGCCGGCGCCGTATTACTCGCCACCCTGGTGCAGGCGGTGACCTCCTTCGCCCTCTCGCAGGTGCTGGGCGTGGCGGCGCAACGAGCCATCACCGACATGCGGCGCCGGATCGAGCAGCATGTGCTGCGGCTCCCGGTTCGCGCCTTCGACGCCACCCAGACCGGCGTGCTCATCTCCCGGATCATGACCGACGCGGAAGGGATCCGGAACCTGGTGGGGACGGGGCTGGTGCAGCTGGTGGGCGGCCTGGTGACCGCCGCCATCGCGCTGGGCGTGCTGTTCTACCTCAACTGGCACCTGACCCTGGCCACCATCGTGCTCCTCCTGATCTTCGGCGGCGGCATGGCGCTCGCCTTTACCCGCCTGCGGCCGGTCTTTCGCGAGCGGAGCAAAATCAACGCGGAAGTGACCGGCCGCCTGGGCGAATCGCTGGGCGGGATCCGGATCGTCAAGTCCTATGTGGCGGAGCGGCGTGAACAGCTGGTCTTCGCCCGGGGGATTCACCGCCTGTTCCGGAACGTGGCCGCCACTATGACCGGGGTTTCCGCGGTCGGCGCGCTCAGCGTCGTCGTGGTCGGGCTGATCGGGGCCTTGATGATCGTGGTCGGCGGCAATGCCATCATCGGCCAGACGATGACGCTGGGCGATTTCGTGATGTACATCTTCTTCACCGGAATGGTCGCGGCCCCGCTGGTCCAGATCGCCTCGATCGGCACCCAGGTCACCGAAGCCTTCGCGGGACTGGACCGGATCCGGGAGTTGATGAGCATGCCCACCGAGGTCGACGAAGACCGGGGCCGGGAGCCGTTGGGAAGGATCCGGGGCACCGTGGCCTTCGAGCACGTGAGCTTCGAATACCGCCCCGATGTCCCGGTGCTCAAGGACGTCTCCTTTGTCGCTCCGGCCGGGACGACCACCGCGCTGGTGGGACCCAGCGGATCGGGCAAGAGTACCCTCATCAGTCTGGTGATGGCCTTCAACCGGCCCACGGCGGGACGGGTGCTGATCGACGGGCGGGACCTGGCCGGGATTCGCCTGCGGGACTATCGGTCGCAGCTGGGGATCGTGCTCCAAGACAACTTCCTCTTCGACGGGACCGTGGCGGACAACATCCGGTTCTCCCGCCCCGAGGCTACCATGGAACAGGTGCGCGAGGTGGCCCGGATCGCGCACTGCGACGAATTCATCGAGGGATTCCCCGAGAAATACGACACCATCGTCGGGGAGCGGGGGGTGAAGCTCTCGGGCGGCCAGCGGCAGCGGGTGGCGATCGCCCGGGCCATTCTGGCCGATCCCGCGATCCTGATCCTGGATGAAGCCACCTCGAGCCTGGACAGCGAGAGCGAACAGCTGATTCAGGACGGGCTGCGCGCGCTGCGAAGCGGCCGGACGACGTTCGTGATTGCCCACCGCCTGAGCACCATCCTGAGCGCCGACCAGATCCTGGTGCTCGATGCCGGCGTCATCGTCGAGCGCGGGAGCCACCCCACCCTCCTGGCGATGCGCGGGCGCTACGCTCAGCTCTACGAGAAGCAGTTCCGCTTCGAGCGGAACCGGTTCATCAACCCGGGCGAGGACTTCACGCCCGAGCCGCCCAAGGTCGAGGTCCCCGCCGGCGCCGCTCGCGGAGGGCGGTTCAGGGACTAGCCGGTCGCGGCGGGGCGTCGGGGCCAAGGCCGTACGCGGCCAGCACCGCGCGCCGGAGCAGGGCCAGCGGCAAGGGGCCCGCTTCCAGCACCCGCTCCACGTACTGTTTTTCCGTGAAGCGGTTTCCCACCGCGGCCTGAATCTCGGTCTTCAGTCGCTCCAGCTCGAGCCAGCCGATAATGTAGCTGGGCGCCTGGGTGGGCCAGGTGGTAAACCGGTTGACCTCCGCCTCCGCCGCGCTCCGCTCCAACCCCACCTCGTCTACGAAGAACTGCACCGCCTGCTCGTAGGTCATCGCACCGGTATGGAGCGAGGGATCGATGATCACCCGCGCCGTCCGCCACAGCCGCATCTGGAGCTGAGCCAGGCGGGCATCGGGATTGTCGTCGTAGAGGCCCGCCCGGCCCATCCAGTGCTCCGAATACAGCGCCCACCCTTCGTCGTAATAGGTGTTGTCGAGATGGCGCCTGAGTTTCCGCGGGTTGACCGCGGTGTAGACCGCCTGGAGGTGGTGGCCGGGGTAACCCTCATGCAAGGCGATGACGCTGATCCAGCCGTTGTTCTGGGCCCGCAGCTTCATGGAGATCTCGTCCGGGGTCATCCCCGGCACCACGTCCGTCACAAAGAAGCGCCCGACCTTGACCCCGTCCCGGTCGGTCAGTCCTCCGTAGCCGCCCCAGGCGTAGGTGTCCCGGAGCTGCGGCGGCGTGGGTACGAAGACCAGTTCCTGGCAGGGCGGGAGACGAATCAGGTCGTCCCGGATCAGGAGGGCCTGGACCTTGTGCGACTGCCGGCGATAGGCGTCGGTGATGGCGCCCGGTTCAGGGTGGCGACTTCGCAGCTCTTCAGTCAGAACGTGCCAGTCGGTCCCCGGTCGGAGCGCCTTCGCGAGCGAATCCAGCGCCAACTTGGTCTCCGCGTGGATCCGCCGCCCTTCCGCGATCAGGCTGTCCGCGGTAAAGGGAAGGAAGTTCACCTTCTCGAGGACCCAGTCGTAATACGCCTTGCCGGTCGCCCAGGAGCCCTCGGGCCCGGCGGCCAGCGTGTCCTTGAGAAAGGCCGCATAGCCGTCCAGGGCCGCCACCGCCTGGTCCGCATCGGTGAGCAGCACGGTTCGCATCGAGTCGGGTGCCGATGAGCCGACCCGTTCCCGGAAATCCCCCCGCAGGAACTCGGAGAACCGCTGACTCGAGGTGATGGCCAATCGGACCCAGAGTGGCGGCGGCGCCTTGAGCTGGCGCCGACCGATGGCCAGTGCCCGGGGGGCGATCTCCAGGTCGGAGCGAACCGCGCTCCAATCGCTCGCGGTCGGCGGATGATCCCCGGCCACCCGCCAGAACAGGCTGCCGAGGGTGAGGTAGTTCCCGGGACTCCGCTCGGCGCGATGGAGGACGGTGTCGTAGACCTGGCGTTCGAGCACCGATTCGATCAGCAGCCAGTCGATCCGCTGATCCACCACCAATCGCGTGGTGTCGATGCTTCGCAGCTCCTGCAGCTGCTTGGTCGCGCTGGCGGCCTCCCGCGCCTCCTCGGCGACTTCGAGCCCGGACAGGATCTGCTCCGCTCGGGGCTCTTCCCGGGCCTGCGGCTCCTCGAGGTAGCTGTCGATGAACTTCTCGAAGCGCAGGGAATCCGCGGCGATGGGTGACACACCGCCGGGAGCCGCCGGGGCGCAGGCGGCCAACAGCACGACCACGGCCCCGGGCCATCGGGCAGTACTGTGGATAGACATGCCGCAGGACCGCGAGTGGAGGTTGTGGTTGGAAGAAGCGATGCGTCGGGCGAGGCGCCGGGGACGGCGTCAGCCGGAGCGGGGAAGGCCGGTCAGCAGGTATCCACCCAATTGACGGAGGCGGTCTGCTTGCAGCGCCGACACTCCATCTCCCTGGGCTTGCCGTCCATGTACTGGCGCTCCCGGCAGGCGGGGCAGACGGCGTAGGTCGTGGGGGCTGAGCTGCCGGCTCCGCTCCAGGTGGGGCGCATGACTCCGGTGCGGACGACGATGCTCCACTCGGTCGGTGGATCCTTGCGAATGCTTACGTCCCCGCGCTTGACCTGGATGCGCTGCTGGTCCACTTCGACCACGACCCCGTCCGAAGTCTCCTCCACCACCGGGTACCAGGCGCCACGGCGCAGGATATCCGCCATGCGTTCGGTACACCGGGCCCATCCGAGGGACGTCGCCATAGCATCTCTGGTCCGCAAAAGGCCGCCTTCATGATACTCCGTCCCCCGGCCGTCCGCGACTCCCCACCCGCAGGGGTCCGACCCGCACTTGACAACCCGATGACTTTGGTCGTACTTGCACCACGCTGGCCGATTTCGAGCTTCGCCGTGGAGGGCTATCACGTGATCGCTCAAGGGATTCGGTGTTCCGCCCACTCGAGAAGCTGTACCGGGGCCTCTCGGGAGGATTGCACGCGGGCTGGCTAGAGCGGACTGTTCCACCGCTGTGTGTTGCCGGCCGCGATCCCCGAGAGGCATCGCGGCCGAATCGTTTCCGGGGCCGGAAGGCCGATGTTTTCTTTTCAGGAGGACACGATGACCAACGTAGCTCCCGCGGCGACCGCGATTCCCATCGAACAGCGCGGGTACGCCGTTCCTGACGTCCTGGTCTCCACCGACTGGGTCGCCCAGCACCGGGGCGATGCCAACCTGCGCCTGGTCGAATCCAATGAAGACCTGCTGCTCTACGAGACCGGCCACATTCCCGGCGCGGTCAAGATCGACTGGGTGAACGACCTCAACGACCAGCTCCGGCGCGACTATCTCGACCGCGACCGGTTCCAGAAGCTGCTGCGCGCCAAGGGGATCAACCAGGACACCACGGTCGTCTTCTACGGTGACAAGAACAACTGGTGGGCCACCTATGCCTTCTGGGTCTTCCGGCTCTTCGGGGTCGAACGCCTCAGGATCATGGACGGCGGGCGGGCCCGCTGGCAGGAGGAGGCCCGTGAGCTGGTGACCGACGTGCCCCCCTATCCCGAGGGCAACATTACCGTGACCGATCGGGACGACACCCGCATCCGCGTCTTCCGGGACCAGGTCCTGGCCCACGTCAAGTCGCGATTCCCGCTGGTGGATGTGCGGAGCCCCGAGGAATTCCGTGGCGAGCGGCTCCACATGCCCGATTATCCCAACGAGGGGGCGCTCCGGGGCGGCCACATTCCCGGCGCCAAGAGCGTCCCGTGGGGCCGCGCGATCACTCCTGAGACCCACACCTTCCGGCCGGCCGGCGAGCTCAAGCGCCTCTACCAGGAGGAGAACGGGCTCAAGCCGGACGACGACGTGGTCGCCTACTGCCGGATCGGTGAGCGCTCTTCCCACACCTGGTTCGTGCTCACCTACCTGCTCGGCTTCAAGAAGGTGCGGAACTACGACGGTTCCTGGACCGAGTGGGGTAATCTGGTGGGAGTACCGATCGAGAAGCCTTGAGGCTGTCTCGAGACTTGGAACGGCGGGTGGGGTGAGTGGCCCCGCCCGCTGTTTCGTTTGAGAAGGTCGTTATGAGGCGGGAGTCGCGGGTTGGGCGCCGTGCCGGGCGGCCGCTTCCGCCATCTTCTTCACCCGCTGCAGGATCGCGGTGAGCCCGTGGATCCGGCTCATGCCCAGGATATCCACCAGCCCCAATCGTTCGAGGAGATCGTTGGGCAGCTTGCTCACTTCGGCAGGCTCCGCATCCCGCACCGCCCGCTCAAGCAGGGAGACAAAGCCCCTGACGGTGGGCGCCTCCCGGGGGGCATCGGCGTAGAGACGCACCCCGGTGGCTTCGCTGGCGAGCCAGAGAAAGACGGGAGACATGCACTCGGGGACCATGTGCGTCCCCTCGTTGCGCATGGCCTCGAGGTGCTCGGGCAGGGGCGGCAGCTTCCTGGAGTAGTCCAGCAGCAGGTCGAGCCTGGTCTGCCGGTCGGCCGCCTGGAATCGCTCCAGCGTCGAGGCCAGGGTACTCATGAACTCAGAGGTTCTCCACCATCGCCTTGCCGAACCCGCTGCAGCTCACTTCCGTCGCCCCTTCCATCAGGCGCGCGAAGTCGTAGGTCACCCGCTTCTGTGCGATGGTCTTCCCCAGGGACGCGATGATCAAGTCGGCCGCCTCATTCCAGCCCAGGTGGCGGAGCATCATCTCGCCGGACAGGATCACCGAGCCCGGGTTGACCTTGTCCTGGCCCGCATAGCGCGGCGCGGTCCCGTGGGTCGCTTCGAAGATCGCGTGACCGGTCAGGTAGTTGATGTTGGCCCCGGGCGCGATGCCGATCCCGCCCACCTGCGCCGCCAGCGCGTCCGAGATGTAGTCGCCGTTGAGGTTCATGGTAGCGATCACGTCGTACTCCGCCGGCCGGGTCAGGATCTGCTGCAGGAAGGCGTCCGCGATCACGTCCTTGATCACGAGCCCGTTGGGCAGCTTGCACCAGGGGCCGCCGTCGATTTCGGTGGCGCCGAACTCCTTCTTGGCCAGCTCGTAGCCCCAGTCCCGGAAGGCGCCCTCGGTGTACTTCATGATGTTACCCTTGTGGACCAGGGTGACGCTCTTCTTCTTCTGCGCAACCGCGTACTCGATGGCGGAGCGGATCAGGCGGTGCGACCCTTCCTCGGAGATCGGCTTGATCCCGATCCCGCTGCTCTGGGGGAACCGGATCGAGGTGACGCCCAGGTTTTCCTGGAGGAAGTTGATCAGGTGCTTGGCGGCATCCGATCGGGCCTTGTACTCGATCCCGGCGTAGATGTCCTCGGTGTTCTCCCGGAAGATGATCATGTCCACCAGCTCGGGATGCTTGACCGGCGAGGGAACCCCGGTGAACCAGCGGACCGGGCGGACGCAGGCGAAGAGATCGAGCTTCTGGCGGAGCGCCACGTTGAGCGAGCGGAACCCGCCTCCCACCGGCGTGGTCAGCGGGCCCTTGATCGCCACCAGGTGATGGTCGATGGCCCGGAGCGTGTCGTCGGGGAGCCAGCTGTCGAGCCGGTTCTTGGCCTTTTCGCCGGCGTAGACCTCGAGCCAGACGATCTCCCGGCGGCCGGCATAGGCCTTCTTCACGGCGGCGTCGAGGACCATCTGGGAGGCGCGCCAGATGTCCGGGCCGGTGCCGTCCCCTTCGATGAAGGGAATGACCGGCTGGTCGGGCACCTGGAGGCGGCCCTGCTGCATGGTGATGGTCGAGCCCCGACTCGGAGGAGTCAGCTGGTCGTACTTGGGGGCGGAGGGCGCGGGAGCTTGTGAGGTTGGCATCGTGACGTCCAGAGGTAGAATTCAGATTGCCGGAATATACATGAACCGTCCCTTGCACCCCGGCCCCCCGCTCCCCGCCACCGTTCGATCGGTCGGCCTCCCGTCCCACATCTCGGCCCCACGGACCCCGGTCGAGCTGGTGAGCGAGGCGGCGGACGCGATCCGGGCCGGCTTCGACGCCTGGCATGCGCAGTTCCAGCTGGTGACCCGCCGGGCCCGGGCCCGCTTCGCTAACTGCGACTGGCGGGGTGCCCAGCAGGATGCCCTGGAGCGCCTGTCCCTCTATCGCCAGTTCGTGGATTGGGTGGTGGGCGACCTGCTCCGGGTGCTGGACGTGCAGGCCTACCTCCCCGAAATGTGGGTGGCGATCCGTGGCGCGTATGAAGAGCGGGTCGAGGGCCGGGAAGATGTCGAGCTGGCCTACACGTTCTTCAATTCCGCCTCGCGCCGGCTGCTTCGGACCTACGGTGTGGCCTCGGGCCGGGAATTCGTGGCGCTGGACTTCGAGCGGCTCACCACCACCGCTCCCGCCTCCCACCGGTCCTATGGATCGGAGGCCGGGCTCACCGATTTGCTCTGCCGGCTGTTATCCGAGCTGCCACTTGATGCGCCCTTCCGCGACCTCGATCACGACGCGGCCGCCGCCGGCAAGGCCCTGAGCCGGGACCTGCGGCTCGACCAGGATCCGATCCAGTCCATCGAGGTCATTCCCGCACTGTTCTACCGGAATAAGGGCGCGTACGTCGTCGGCCGCATCCGTCGGGCCGGCGGCCTCACGCCTCTGGTGCTGCCGCTGATCAACGGGCCCCAGGGGATCGAAGTCGACGCGGTCCTGACCGGGGTGGACGAGGCGAGCGTGGTGTTCAGCTTCACGCGGAGCTACTTCCACGTCGAGGCGGAGCGGCCCCGGGCCGTCGTCGATTTTCTGCGCTCGATTCTCCCGCACAAGCCGGTCGACGAGCTCTACACCGCGGTGGGCTACCACAAGCATGGGAAGACCGAGTTGTTCCTGGCCCTGCAACGGGTCCTACGAGAGCCGGGTGCTCACTTCGAGCGGGCCGAGGGCGATGAAGGTCTGGTGATGAGCGTCCTCGCGCTGCCGGCGCTCAATATCGTCTTCAAGATCATCAAGGACCGCTTCGGGGCACCCAAGACCTCGACCCGCGCCGACGTGATGGGCAAGTACCACCTGGTCTTCGTGCGGGACCGGGTGGGCCGGCTGGCCGATGCGCAGGAGTTCGAGGGGCTCGAGTTCCGGCGCGACCACTTCGCCGAAGGCCTGCTGGAGCAGTTGCGGCGCGAGGCGGGATCCACTGTCCGGGTAGACGGCGAGCGAGTAGTGGTGCGGCACCTCTATACCGAGCGCCGGGTGACGCCGCTCAACCTCTACCTCAAGACCGCCACCCCGGAAGTCGCCGCGGATACGGTGCTCGACTACGGCCAGTCGATCAAGGATCTCGCCACCGCCAACATCTTCACCGGGGACATGCTGCTCAAGAACTTCGGGGTCACCCGCAATGGACGGGTGATCTTCTACGACTACGACGAGCTCTGCCTGCTCACCGAGTGCAATTTCCGCCGCCTGCCACCGCCCCGGAACGAGGACGACGAGATGGCGGCCGAGCCCTGGTTCTACGTCGGAGAGCGGGACGTGTTTCCCGAGGAGTTCCGCGCCTTTCTGACTCTGCCGGGACCGCTCGGGGAGGTGTTTCTCCGGGCGCACGGAGACCTGCTGGACGTGGGCTACTGGAAGCGGATGCAGGACGTGGTCGCGATCGGTGAGGTGGTGGACTTCTTTCCGTACAGACAGAGCCGCAGGCTCAGGCATGAAGAGTGAAGCGGGGGAACGATCGGGGCTTTCGCCCCGAACGTTCCCCCGCCTCGACTCGATCTGCCGGCGCTACGCCTTCTTCAGCTTCGCCGTCAGCATCTCCGACAGATAGCCGAGGATCACCCCGGCGATCAGGGCCCCGACGAACTTGATCAGCCCTTCGGGCAGCAGATTCGGGAAGGAGAGCATTGCGCCCGCCCCGACAATCGCCCCGGCCATGAAGGAGAGGATGGGGAACCTCGATTGGAAGACAATCACGACACCGGCGAGTCCGACGACCAGCGCATTGAGCACTCGAACTTCCCCGAGGATGACGCCCAGCTGAGTGGCCACAAGGGCCCAGAACGCCCCGGAGAGGAGTCCGGCAAGGGACTTCACCAATCCCTCGGTCTTTCCGCCCGAGGCGTAGAAACACCCCATGGCGATGATGCCTGGGTAGATCGAGAGATGCACCAGCCCGCTGATGAAGTCCCAGAAGGCAAGCAGTACGCCGATGCTGATCGCCTGTGCCATGAGCGGATTCATACCAGCCCTCCCAGTAGGATGAGACAACGCGTCTCCGAAGGAACTTCGAAGCGCGACGAAACCGAGGGCAAGAATGGAACAGTCTACGCTGGGAAGGAACGCCAACTCTGTCAAGAGTTTGCCCTTGCCGGGGATGCTTTCGGGAATGATGCTTCCGTCCCATGTCGAGCCCCGGTCGTGCCCGCCTCGGTGTGCTGGCTGCGGCTCTCCTCTTCTCGACCGGGGGAGCGGCGATCAAGGCGGCCGGGTTCACCGGCTGGCAGGTGGCCAGCCTTCGGTCGGGGATTGCGGCCGTGGCGGTCCTCCTGCTTTCCCGCCAGGCACGAACCGGCTGGACCTGGCGGGCCGTCGCGGTGGGCCTCGCCTATGCCGCGACCCTCGTCCTGTTCGTGCTCGCGACTCGGCTCACCACCTCCGCCAACGCGATCTTCCTCCAGGCCACTGCACCCCTCTACCTCCTCGCGCTGGGTCCCTGGATTCTCCACGAGCGGATCGACCGGCGGGATCTGTTGGTGATGGCGGCCCTGGCGGCCGGGCTCGCCTGCTTCTTCGTTGGACGAGAGCCGAGCTATCTCACCGCCCCCGATCCGGCCAGCGGCAATCTGCTCGCCGCGTTGAGCGGCCTGACCTGGGCGATCACGGTGGTGGGGCTCCGCTGGCTCGGAAAGCACGGCGGCGCGCCGACTGCCGCGATCGTCTCCGGCAACTTCGCCGCCTTTGCCGCGGCACTTCCCTTCGCGTGGCCTCTCGGCAGCCACCCCATCCGCGACTGGCTGCTGGTGATCTATCTCGGCGTCTTCCAGATCGGGTTGGCCTACATCCTCGTCTCGGCCGCCGTGACTGTCTTGCCCGCCTTTGAAGTCACCCTGCTACTCTACCTGGAGCCCGCCCTGAACCCGGTCTGGGCCTACCTGGCGCATGGGGAGCGTCCGGGCGCGCTGGCCCTCCTGGGCGGCACCATCATTCTCGGCACCACCGCGATCAAGGCGGTGAGCGCCGGGAGGTGGCGGGCACAAATGGAGAGCTGATTCATGGGACTGATCGAAACCGTCCGGGTGCGGAGCGGGACCGCGCCGCTCTGGCGATTGCACCTGCGCCGTCTCGAGGCGAGTTGCCGCGCCCTGGGGATTCCGTACCCCGGTGCGCTGGCAGTGCCGAGCGGCGGCGAGGACCGGATGGTGCGGTTCGAGGTGGATGCGGCGGGCGTGCGGGTGACGGAACGCGCGATCGGCCCGATCACACCGATTCAGGTCATCACCTCGCCGGTCGGGTATCGGCCTTACCCGCACAAGACCACGGATCGGGCGCAATTCGATGAGACCCTCGCGGCGGCCAAGGCCGGAAGCGCGAGTGACGGCGTGCTCCTGACCCCCGAGGGGTTGGTGGCGGAAGCCGCCATCTTCGCCCTGCTCTGGTGGGAGAGCGGACGCCTCTGCGGGCCGCCCCTGGATCTGGGTATTCTTCCCAGTGTGGGTCGTGCCCGGTCGGGGGAACTGGCCGGTGGCATCACCGAGCGGCGCGCCCGCCCAGCCGATCTGGCGGGGTTGCCGCTCTTCGCGGTGAACGCGGCGCGAGGCGTGGTCCCGATCGCCGCGTGGGATGGTCGCGCGGTCGTTTCGACGCCGCGGACGCAGGAGCTGGCAGAGGCGTTTTGGCCTTGACCCCCCGGTGGGCGTACGGTACTTTCCGCCGGCTTGAATCGTGCCAGCCCGGCAGCAGCGTGGTGGCTGTAGCTCAATCGGTTAGAGCGCCGGACTGTGGCTCCGGAGGTTGCGGGTTCAATTCCCGTCAGCCACCCTGGGCGGACAAAAAAGAACTGAGAACTGAGGACTGAGGGTTGAGTCTGGACCAGTGGCCCACTCCTTCGGGTCCTGGGGCCAACTCGGTCCTCAGTCCTCATCGCTCAACCCCGTGTGTAGGTCCGTAGCTCAATTGGTAGAGCACCGGTCTCCAAAACCGGGGGTTGGGGGTTCGATTCCCTCCGGGCCTGTACCTAAGGACTGAGGACTCAGGATTAAGGACTGAGTAGCAGGGCATGACCCGGGACGACTCAGTCCTCATCCCTCAGTCCTGGCGGTCACGGCGCTATCGTCTAGGGGACTAGGACGGGGCCCTCTCAAGGCCCAAACACGGGTTCGAATCCCGTTAGCGCTATACCAAGAGGGCCGAGGACTGAGGACTGAGGACTGAGCGTTGGTACCGCAGTTGGCCACTCAGTCCTTAGTCCTCAGTCCTGAGTCCTGAGTTCGGCCCCATCGTCTAACGGTCAGGACACCACTCTTTCAAGGTGGTAATACGGGTTCGATTCCCGTTGGGGTCACTTTACCAGAGTGCTGAGTGCTGAGTCCTGAGTGACTCCATCTTCCACGAACCACTCAGGACCCAGTACTCAGAACTCAGGACTTGGTTCCCGCGCCGCTAGCTCAATTGGCAGAGCAACTGACTCTTAATCAGTAGGTTGTAGGTTCGATTCCTACGCGGCGCACTCTCGCGGTTGATGATCTTGTGCACGGCCCTGGAGCATGCTCGGGGCCGTTTTTTCTGGTCACCGCGCGGCCACCGTGGCCCATGGCTTGCTACTATTCGTCGACCCCGATTTAAGGATTCGGCATGGCGATTCTGGTCACCGGTGGCGCGGGGTATGTCGGCAGCCACACCGTCCTGGCCCTCCTTCGCGAAGGCCATGATGTGGTGGTGGTGGACAACCTCTCCAACAGCCACCGGGAATCGCTCCGGCGAGTCCAGGAGCTGGCCGGCCGATCGCCCGCCTTTCACGAGATCAATCTGCTCGACACCGCGGCCCTCGAAGGCGTCTTTCGCCAGACTCCGATCGAGGCGGTGATGCACTTCGCCGGGCTCAAGGCGGTGGGAGAATCGGTGGCGGAGCCCCGCCGGTATTATCACAACAACGTGACCGGGACCCTGGCCCTCTGTGAAGTCATGGAGCGCTGCGGGGTCCGGACCATGGTCTTCAGCTCGAGCGCCACCGTCTATGGCGACCCGCACAAGGTTCCCATCACCGAGGACTTCCCGCTCAGCGGCGCCAACCCCTACGGCTGGTCCAAGATCATGATCGAGCAGATCCTCCGGGATCTGCACCGGGCCGACCCGGAGTGGCGGCTCTCGATCCTTCGTTATTTCAACCCCGTCGGGGCGGATCCCAGCGGAAGGATCGGGGAGGATCCCAACGGGATCCCCAACAACCTGATGCCCTACATCTCACAGGTCGCGGTCGGGAAGCTGCCCGAGCTCCACGTCTTCGGAGACGATTATCCCACGCCGGACGGGACCGGTGTGCGGGACTACATCCACGTGAGCGATCTCGCGGCCGGGCACCTGAGCGCTCTCAAGGCGTTGGAGAAGAAGCCCGGGGTGATGGTCTACAACCTGGGGACGGGACGAGGCTACAGCGTGCTGGAGGTGGTCATGGCGTACCAACAGGCGGCCGATCGAAAGATCACGTACCGCGTCGTCGGGCGGCGTCCCGGCGACATCGCGGCCTGCTACGCCGATTGTTCCAAGGCCAAGCGCGAGCTGGGATGGGTGGCCAACAAGGGGATCGCGGAGATGTGCGCCGACAGCTGGCGCTGGCAGTCGCAAAATCCGAAGGGCTACCTCTAGAACGATCCCCCGCTCGGAGGGATCGACCGCTCATCGCCCTCAGAACCCGCTGGGACCCTCCGCCACCGTGGCCGAAGAGTCGCCCTTCCAGCTGGCCCAGGTCAGGCCGCACTTATCCACGAAGTAGTCGGTCGGATGCCCCTGGCGACCCAACAAGTCGTGCAGCATCTCGTGGCGTACGACCAGCTCGCTGTTGGTCCAATCGCCGGCGATGGTGATATCGCTGCCCGACTTGGACTTGCTCCAGAGGCCGACGACCTGTCCGACCTCGCTGTTGAAGGTGTCCACGTTGGGGACGACGTACCACGAGATCCGGGAGTAGTCGCCCACGAGGCCCGAGCACTGCTCGGTCCGCTCCCACCAGGTCACGAACTCCGAGGGCGGATGCATGGCCACCGCACCCGCGGGGAGCGGGGTCGGTTCCAGTACCGTGCAAGCAGGGGTGGTCAGCAGCGCCCCGACCATCAGGACGCGCAAGGATTGGCGCCGGCGTGAGGGGCGACGCGAAGACGATTGGGTTTGACTCTGCGTGGAAGTCATGGCTCCTCTCCCACGCCCGATAACACAAAACGTGACGCTCATGAAAGCCCCCTTCGGGCTAGCTGATCGTCACGTCCGCGCTGAGTCCGCTTTCGGCACCGAGCTATCTCGCTGAGCGAGACCTCTAGTTTTGCGGCCCCGGATCGCTCCGGGTGTGCTCTTATCGGGCGGTTCGCTAAATCAGGGTAC
>DATIWD010000011.1:0-27268 GCA_035519565.1 Gemmatimonadales bacterium
GAGAATCGTCAGCACCACCCCCGTGCCCAGGGCGATCGCGGTCCCGCTCAGCCATCCGGCGGCCACAAAGCGATACCACGGCGCCTCGTGCCCTCCGGGGATCCAGTTGGCGATGGGGAGAAAACCGAAGACGACGAGAAAGGCGGCGGTGAAGGGGCCGAGAAAAGAAGGGTTCTGAGTTCTGGGTTCTGAGTTCTGAGGGTGAGTCATTCGGAGGGGA
The DNA here is from genome assembly GCA_035519565.1 of Gemmatimonadales bacterium. GTDB lineage: Bacteria > Gemmatimonadota > Gemmatimonadetes > Gemmatimonadales > GWC2-71-9 > DATIWD01. The sequence goes on from DATIWD010000011.1 coordinate 221, forward strand.
ATGAGAAGGACTGAGGACTGAGGACGTGTCATTCCGAGGGAGCAGAGCGACCGAGGAATCCCGGATCTCTCGCCCCGACGCCTGCCGGGCTCTTAATACCGGGGGCCGAGATCCCTCGGGTCCGTCGCTCCGCCACGGTTCCCTCGGGATGACAACCCCTCTGGTGCTCCTTTCCCGTTCTCCCGTTCTCCTGTTCCCTGTTCTCCCGCTCTCACCCCTTGAGAATGGGAAGGGAGAGGCTCCGCCCCCCGACCTGCTTCAGGACCGCCTCGGCGATCTCTCGCAGACTCTTTCCGGCGGGGCTGTCGGGGGCGGCGACCAGGATCGGGCGGCCCTTGTCGGCCTGCTCGGCGAGCATGGGCTGCAAAGGCACAGTGCCGAGGAAGGGGACGCCCAGCTCCTGCGCGAGGCGCTGGCCGCCGCCGGTCGAGAAGAGGTCCCAGCGCTTCCCGGTCTCGGGATCCACGAAGGCGCTCATGTTCTCGACGATCCCCACCACCGGGACACCCACCTTCTCGAACATCCTGGCGCCCCGGAGCGCGTCGCCCACGGCCATTTCCTGCGGCGTCGTGACGATGATGGCGCCGGCCACGTGGCAGGACTGGACCAGCGACAGCTGGGCGTCACCGGTGCCGGGCGGGAGGTCCACGATGAAGTAGTCGAGGTCGCCCCAGTCCACGTCCCGCAGGAATTGCTGAGTGATTTTCATGATGATGGGGCCGCGCCAGATGGCGGGCGCGTCGCGGTCCACCAGGAACCCCAGCGACATCAGCCGCACCCCGTGCGCCACCATCGGCTGGATCCGGCCCCGCACCACCGGCGGCTTGTCGAACACCCCGAACATCCGCGGGATGTTGGGCCCGTAGACGTCGGCATCCATGAGCGCGACGCGATGGCCGGCCTCGACCAATGCCACCGCCAGGTTCGCGGCGACGGTGGATTTCCCTACTCCACCCTTCCCCGACGAGATCGCGAGGATCTTGCCGAGCTGAGGAAAGTCGGAGGGCGTGGGAGGGGGAGGCACCATGCCGGCGGCGCCGTGCGTCGTGCCGGGCGGGGGGCCCGGAGCAGCGTGGGTGGTCCGCGCGGGGCCCGCCGGGTCCACCACGTTGATCTTGACCTCGGAGACGCCCTCGAGCGCCTGGACCGCGGCCCGCGCCTGGCGGACCAGGGTGGCCGGATCCTCGCGGCTCAGCAGGAAGGCGAACGTCACCCGTCCCCCATCCACGGCCAGGTCACGAATCATCCCGGCCGAGAGGAGATCGTTCTCGAGCCGGGGATTCTGGATCCGGGCGAGGGCGGCGGTAACGCGGGATTCGAGGGATTCGGACACGGGAGTTCCTAGAGAGGCATGAGGCATGAGGCATGGGGCATGGGGCAGGAGTCGAGACCGCTTGCCTCCTGCCTCCTGCCTCGTGCCTCCTAGACCGCTTCCACCGATCGAACCTCGGGAACCAGCTCGCGCAGTCGGGCTTCGATGCCTTGGCGCAGCGTGACGGTCGAGGCGGCGCAGCCGTGGCAGTGGCCGCCCAGACGGAGCAGCAGCACACCGTCCCCTTCGTCGAAATCTACGACTTCGACCTGCCCCCGATGGGAGGCGATGTAGGGACGGAGGGTGTCGAGCGTCTGCTCGATCCGATCGAGCACAGTGTAGCTAGCCATAACAAAGCCGATGTATTCGGTAGGAAAATATACCTTGGCAGCGGCAGGTTCAACCGCGGCCGTTCCGACTCAGGTAGGCCCGCGCCGCCGCCAGCACCTGCGCCTGCACCTCGGCCAGTGAGCCCTCCAACGAGAGTCCCGAGGCCTTGGTATGGCCTCCTCCCCCGAACGGCTGGGCGAAGGCGGCCACGTCCACCTCTCCCACCGAGCGGAGCGAGACCTTCACTCGTCCGGCCGCGATCTCGCGGAACAGCAGCGCCATTCTCACCCCCGAGATGCTGCGGGGGAACTCCACGATCCCGTCCAGATCGTCCGGGGTCACTCCCAACCGCTCGATCGCGCCGGCCGGCACGGTGACCCACGCCAGGCCCCTCTCTCCTTCCACCACCAGGGTCTGGAGCACTTCGGCGTAGAGGCGAGCCCGCCCCTCGGGAGCGTTGGCGTAGACCTCCATGTAGATCTGCTCGGGATCGATCCCCACATCGAGCAACGACGCCGCCACCCGGAGCACGTGGGGCCGAGTGTTGCTGAAGCGGAAGGCGCCGGTATCGGTAAGGATCGCCACGTAGAGCGCCCGAGCGGCGGCCGGGGTTAGCGGCCAGCCGTTGGCCTGGGCCAGCTCGAAGACCAGCTCACCGGTCGCGGAGGCGGCGGGATCGACGTAGCGCGGTCCATCGGGGAGGTGGCCCTGGCTCACATGGTGATCCACGCAGGCCACAGTGACGCCGCGCTCCTTCACGGTGTGGCCCAGGTTCCCTAAGCGGCCCACGTCGGAAATGTCCAGCACCACGATCAGGTCCGCTTTGCGGAGTTCCTTCACTGCCTCCGCCGAGCGGTCGGCGCCGGGGATGTCCCGGAACAGGAAGTGATAGCGATCGGGAGTGGGAGACGGATTGGTGATGACGACGTCCACGCCCCGCTGGCGGAGCAGGTTGAGGAGCCCGACTTCGCTCCCCAACCCGTCGCCATCCGGATTCACGTGGGTGGTGAGACAGACGCGCTGCCCGGCCTTGAAGGCCTCGGCGAAGCGTCGCGCGCTTGCGAGGCGCTCGGGAGTAAGGGACTCGGTCATGGGCGCTGAAAGATACTTCGGCCCATAAGTCCCGTCAGTCGCTCAGCGGCCTCCGCCCGCCTTGGCCGCGTCGGCCCCGGTTTGCAGGGTGCTGTGACGCCGCCCGTACATGAAGTAGATCACGAGACCGATCGCCATCCAGACGAAGAGCCGGAGCCAGGTATCGCCCGGCAGGGTGGCCATCAGACCGGCGCAGGAGATCACGCCCAGGATCGGCACCGCAGGCACCCACGGGGTCTTGAAGGGCCGGTTCAGGTCCGGGCGCGTGCGCCGCAGGATCACGATCCCGATGCAGACCAAAACGAAGGCCAGCAGGGTCCCGATGTTGACCAGCTCGCCCAGCAGCTGGATCGGAAAGAGTCCGGTGAAGAACGCGGCGAAGATGCCGACGAAGATCTGGGTGAGATATGGGGTGCGGAACTTGGGGTGGACTTTGCCGACCCAGGGCGGCAGCAGACCGTCGCGCGCCATCGAGAAGAAGACCCGCGACTGCCCCAGGAGCATGACCAGGATCACGCTGGCCAGGCCCAGCACGGCGCCCAGGTTGATGATCCAGCCCATCCACTTGAGCCCGGGGATCGAATCCACCGCGAACCCGACGGGGTGCGAGACATCGAGCTGGTTGTACGGCATGATGCCGGTGAGAATGCCGGAGACCAGGATGTAGAGGACGGTGCAGACGCCCAGCGATCCCAGAATGCCGATCGGCATGTCCTTCTGGGGATTCTTGGCTTCCTGCGCCGCGGTACTCACCGCGTCGAATCCGATATAGGCGAAGAAGATCAGGCCGGCGCCACGGAAGATGCCGCTGATGCCGAACTTGCCGAACTCGCCGGTGTTGTCGGGTATGAACGGGTGCCAGTTGGCCGAATTGATATAGAAGGCGCCGGCGATGATGAACAGCGCGATCACGCCGAGCTTGAGAGCGACGATGTAGTTGTTGACGGTGGCCGATTCCTTGATGCCGATCACCAGGACCACCGACATGATGGCGACGATGATGACGGCGGGGATGTTGGCGATGGCGCCGGTAGGATTGAGCCCTTCCTTGAGACACCCGGCCACGCCCTTGGCCACCTCCGAGGTCTCACACCATCGGTATGGGGCGGAGGTGAGGGCCGCGGGAAGCTCGACGCCGAAGTTCTTCAGCAGGCCCACGAAGTACCCCGACCATCCCACCCCGACCGTCGAGGCGCCCATGGCGTACTCGAGCACCAGGTCCCACCCGATGATCCAGGCCATGAACTCGCCCATGGTGGCGTAGGCGTAGGTGTAGGCGCTCCCCGCCACCGGCACCGCCGAGGCCATTTCGGCGTAGCAGAGGCCGGCGAAGGCGCAGGCGATGCCCGCGGCGATGAAGGACAGGGGGACGGCGGGTCCAGCGTGGCGTGCCGCGGCCAACCCGGTGAGCACGAAAATGCCGGCGCCGATGATGGCCCCGATCCCGAGCGTGGTCAGGTTCAAGGCCGACAGGGTCTTCTTGAGCGTTCCCTCCCCCTCCGCCTCCGCTTCAGCCCGCAGTACGGCGATGGACTTGGTGGCCCAGAGACTCATGAGAGTTCACCTCGAATGAGGGTAGGATGCACGGGCGCCGCCATCGGACCGGATGACGGTCCGTTGCGGGGCGGCTCGCCCGTGGTCAGACGCTGTAGTTCGGCGCTTCGCGCGTGATGGTGACGTCGTGCGGGTGCGATTCCCGGAGTCCGGCGCTGGTCACGCGGACCAGCTCGGTATTGCACTGCAGCTCCGCGACGGTCGCGACGCCGCAATAGCCCATCCCGCTCCGGAGCCCGCCCACCATCTGGAAGATGACGTCCGCGACTGGCCCTTTGTAGGGGACGCGGCCCTCGATCCCCTCAGGCACCAGCTTGGAGGGTGCCATCTCCCCCTCCTGAAAGTAGCGATCGGCCGAGCCATCCTGCATAGCCGAGAGGCTACCCATCCCACGAATCATTTTGAACCGTCGGCCTTCGGCGAGAATCGACTCGCCCGGGCTTTCTTCGGTGCCCGCCAGAATGGAGCCCATCATGACCGAGGAGGCTCCAACCGCGAGCGCTTTGACCACGTCGCCCGAGTACTTGATGCCGCCGTCGGCGATGACCGGGACCTCTCCCGCGCCGCGTACCGCGTCCATCACGGCGGTGATCTGGGGAACGCCGACTCCGGTGACCACGCGGGTGGTGCAGATGCTGCCGGGGCCCACGCCGACCTTGATCGCGTCCACGCCGCGCTCGACCAGGGCACGGGCACCCGGCTCGGTAGCCACGTTCCCGGCGATCAACTGCGCCTCGGGGAAGGCCTGGCGCAACAGCTCCACGGTGTCGAGCACGCCCTGGCTGTGGCCATGCGCCGAATCGATCACGATCACGTCGGCGCCGGCATCGATGAGGGCCTGGGCCCGGGCCTTGGTCTCCGGGCTGGCGCCCACCGCAGCAGCCACGCGCAGTCGCCCGTGCTGGTCCTTGTTGGCGTCGGGATGCTCGCGTCGCTTGAAGATGTCCTTGATGGTGATGAGCCCACGGAGGATTCCGTTCTTGTCCACCACCGGGAGTTTCTCGATCCGGTGCTTGGCCAGAATCCGCTCAGCCTCGTCCAGATCGGTCCCGACCGGCACGGTGATCAGCCGTTCCTTGGTCATCACCTCACGAATCGGCTGCTCCAGGTTCCGCTCGAATTGCATGTCCCGGTTGGTGATGATCCCAACCAGCCGGCCGGTGTTATCCACGATCGGGACGCCGGAGATCCTGAACCGGGCCATCAGCTGGTGGGCCTCCCGCAGCGGGCGGTCGGGACCCAGCGTAATGGGATTCATGATCATGCCGCTCTCGCTCCGCTTGACCCGGTCCACCTCCGAGGCCTGGCGGTCGATCGTCATGTTCTTATGGATCACCCCGATGCCGCCCTCGCGGGCCATGGCGATGGCCATGGACGCTTCGGTAACGGTGTCCATGGCGGCGGAAATCAGCGGAATGTTGAGCGGGATGGTGCGGGTAAGGCGGGACGTGACGGAAACCTGACGCGGATGGACGGTCGAATGCCGGGGCACCAGCAGGACGTCGTCGAAGGTCAGCCCCAGGCCGGCGCGCAGATCGCTCATGCCTGATTCACCCCTGGAGACACAACAGCCCGCCGCGGGCCGCTATCGGCCAGGGGCGGGCTGAAACATGAGACACGTTCCATCTCTAAGGATAGAGGAGCAGGCCGGGGGTCGCAACCTCACCCCCGGCCGGAACTGGTGCGGTACCACTGGCCCCTGGCCCCTCTCCAGAGACACCTCACCCCCTGACCCCCTCTCCACGCTGTGGAGAGGGGGAATGCTAAATCGGGCGGAACAGCTCGCTCAATTCGATCTCGAACGCCCGGGAAGCCCCTGCTGGTTGCCAGCTCAGCCGCTCCCGTTCGAAGCGGGGAAAGTGATCCACGGGGGTCCAGACTTCGACTACCGGCTGCTCGAGATCCACGATCCAATAGAGGGGAACGCCCTGGCGCTGGTATTCCAGGCGCTTGGTGAACCGGTCCTGGCGCACTGAGCTGGGGCTCAACACCTCGACCGCCAACAGGACCCGCCGGATCAGAGCCCATTCATCCCGACGGGCATCTTCGAGCGCAATCACGAACAGATCCGGCTGGATCAGGACATCCTCTCGCCCCCAGCTGATATCGGCTGGGGAAAAGAGTGCCTCCCCAACCGGTTCCTTCCGCAGATAGCTGGACAGCCGCTCATAGAGCCTTCCGATCACGAGCTGGTGGCGAAGTCGCGGCGAGGGCGTCACCAGGAGTTCCCCGCGCACCAGCTCGTACCGATTGCCGTCCTCGGGGAGGTCCAGCACCATCGCGCGAGTGAAGTAGACGGGGGCGGGCATACCCATATGATGATCTCCTCGGCGCCGAGGGAGCAAGAGTGAGACATGCCCCAAGCTGCGACTGAAGGCGCCGCTCGCCGTCATCATTTTCACGCGTGATTGGTCCCCCCTCTCCACAACGTGGAGAGGGGGACAGGGGGTGAGGCTGGAGGGGAACAGCTGTGAGGCTAGAGAAGAGGGGGTGAGGCCTATTTCTTCCTCCAGATCAGGTAGATCGGCACGCCCACCGCCACGATGATCAACCCCGGCCAGGTGTAGAGCGGCTTCTTGAACAGCAGGATCACCATCAAGGCGCCGGTCATCAGGATGTAGAACGCCGGGACCAGCGGGTAGCCGAACGCCTTGACCGGTCGCGGCAGATTAGGCTGGGTGACCCGGAGCCGGAACAGCGCGATCGTGGTGAGCAGGTAGAACAGGAGCGAGGCGAAGATCACGTAGTCGAGCAGGTTGCCGTAGCTCCCGCTCAGGCAGAGCACCATGGCCCAGAGGGCCTGCGCGCCCAGCCCGAACCAGGGGGTCCGAAAGACCGGATGCAGCTCGCCGGTCTTGGCGAAGAAGAGCCCGTCCTGCGCCATGGCGTAATAGACCCGGGGGCCGGCGAGAATGAGGCCGTTCACACACCCGAAGGTCGAGAGCATTACCGCCACCGCCATCGCCATTCCGCCGGCGGTGCCGAACATCTGGTCCGCCGCGGCCACACCCACCCGATCCTGCGCGGCGTACTGGATGCCTCGAGCGGCGACGTCTACCCCATCCGCCGTTCCGTGAAACGGAAGCACGTTCAGATACGCGATATTGGCCAGGACGTAGATCAGCGACACCAGCGAGGTACCCAGCGCCAGCGCCAGCGGCAGGTTGCGCCTGGGATCCTTCACCTCGGCGGCGGCGAAGGTCACGTTGTTCCAAGCATCGGAGGAGAAGAGCGAACCCACGCTGGCCGCGCCGAAAATGGGGATCAGTGCCAGCGACCAGGTCCCGGTGCCCCAGAAGTTGCCGAAGTTGGCGGCGGCCACGTCCGCCTTCCTGAGTACGGTGATGCCGAGCAGGATGAGCGCGGCCATGGCGCCAACCTTGGCTACCGCGAACGTGGTCTGGATTCCGGCGCCCAGCCGGACGCCCCGGACGTTGAGCAGCGTCAGCACCAGGATCACCCCCAGCGCGACGATGCGCTGGGGCGAGAGCCCGATCTCGATGGTCCCGCCCGGCATGGTCAGATGTCCCAGCGAGAAGAACACGTCGGGCGAAATCGCGGGCGCCAGTACGCCGAGGAACTTCCCGAACGCCACCGCCACCGCCGCGATGGTTCCCGCCTGGATCACGGCGAACAGGGTCCAACCGAACAGAAACCCCCACATCGGCGAGAGCCCCTCGCGCAGGAACACGTACTGTCCGCCGGCGGAGGGCATCATGGCGGCCAGTTCCGCGTAGGCCAGGGCGCCGATCACGGTGACCACACCGGTCGCGGCCCAGACCAGGAGCAGCCCTCCCGGTCCCCACTCCCCGACTTGCCGGCTGATGTCGGCGGAGACGATGAAGATGCCGGAGCCGATCATGGTTCCGACCACCATCGAGATCGCCGCCAGCGGGCCGATCCCCTGGACGAACTGCACCGATTTGCTTTCGGGGCGCGCTTCGAGAGTCGAGGCCATGGAAGGGTCCGGTTGGTGGAGTTGCCGCTAGAGCTCGAATCGTGCCAGCAGCGCGGCCGGCACTACGGGACAGGACTGAGCCGGTTTCGGCGCCAGCCGGTGACGCACCCGGGCGACCAGGTCATAGCCCGCGTCGGCCAGCGGACGCGGGATCAGGCCGAATGCTCGAGCGCCCAATCGCCAGCCGCCGGTGAGCCGCTGGCCCAGGTGGCGCACCGCCGCGGAGCGGGTGAGCAGGCTTCCCTCGGCAGTCCGCACCACGATCGATCCGGGGCGGCTGACTCTCAGCGCCGTGGGGAGAGTCCTCGCGGCGACCGTGCCTTCGAGTGGCGCGAACCGGAAGGCCGCGCCCGAGGGATCGTGACTCAGGAGAAATCGAACGGCGCCGTGACAGAAACCGCAGGTGCCGTCGTAGAAGACCAGCGACGGGCCGGTCGCGACCGCAGGCACGTCGCTCCCGGGCTCAGCTCCGGCCAGGAGGTGGCTCGGAGGCGGGCGGAATGCTCTGTGGGGACGGCGCCGGGGGCTGGACCCGCCCGCTGCCTTCGGCGGCCTTGACCGCCTCGTCGACCACCGCCTTGCCCGCCGCGGCGAGTCCCTTCATGACCCGGCCCGCACTGTCCACCACGCTGATGGTACCGCTGATCGCCTTGATCGGAATCTTGCCGGCCCGCATGGTGTCTTCGACCGTCTCGGTGATGCGCGCGAGGAGTCCGGTGGGCTGGGACCGGGTGCCAAAGCGGCTCTCGAGAAACTCGATGTAGTCCAGCACCTGATAGGCGCGCTCGTCCGGCAGCGGCTCCAGATGGCGGAGGATGCGGTCGCGGAGGGTCTCGTTCATGGGTGAAATATACCTCTAGCTGCCGAGGCCTTTCACGACCGACACCAGCTCGAGCACCGGATTGGGCAGGTACTTGGAGGTCGCGGATTTGACCACGCCGCGGATCACCATCTCCTGCAACGGAGGCACCGACTGAAAGGCTGCCACCCGATCGGGCGGGAGGATGACGTAGACGAAACCGGGCTCGGGCAGCGGTCCGCGAGTGAGCAGATACGATTGACCGGCGGGAATCTCGGGTCGCAGCTCATCGGCCTTCTGCACCGCGATGAACTGCACCCGCCACTCCACGGTCTGACCGATGAAGCGGTTGGGCGACGCCCGCACTTCCGCCTGCGTGACGCCGACCAGCACCCCGCTCTCCGTGGTCTTGAGATCGCTCTCCTTGACCCAGCCCTCGACCTGAATCCGCGCCCAGTCGCCCGAGCGGCCCACCACCCGCGCGGGCGTTCCCGGGGAGAGATTGCCTACCGGCGTCCCCTCCACGCCCGCCAGGAGTGGAGCCGCGTGCACCAGCTCGGCCTGATCGCCCACGGCGGCGCCACCTCCGGCGGCGACCACGGGGGCGGGGGTGGAGCCCGGCGCCAGGTTCTTGGATGCGATCCAGGCGGTCCGCTGTACCTGAGTCCAGCCACCCTGGGCATCGACCTTCTTGAGCAACACGCCGCTGCTCAGTCGCGCCACGATCGCGCCCTTGGCGGCCACCCGCAGATTCTCCGGACTCCGCTTGGTGATGATGAGGTCGTAGCCTTCGCGTGTGGTGCTGCCCAGGGAGCGGGTGAAGATCCACCCGGTGAGTTGCACTTCGCTCTGATCGCCCTGGGTGCCGGTGACCACCAGCTCGGCGCCGGCCATGACGCGGCCGAGCACCTGTTCGCCGGGATTCTTGTAGAGGTCGGACGCGGTCGCGATCCGCCTGCGCTCCTGGGCGCCGGCGAGGGTCGCCGTGCCGAGGAGGAGCATGAAGACGCAGGCTGGAAGCCGGCGAAAGGCGGGACTAAATTGTTGCGCGCTGGTCACATCCCGCATTGTAGAGACCGCGGAGGGCCATGTCAAACATCGGCGCGCAACGTCGATCGGTGGTCCTGATCGTCTTGGACGGCTGGGGATATCGGGCGGAACGGGAAGGGAACGCCATCGAGTTGGCCGATGCGCCGGTCTGGCATCAGCTCTGGCGCTCCTATCCCCGCACGCTGCTCGAAGCCAGCGGTCTCGCCGTGGGGCTCCCCGAAGGACAGATGGGAAACAGCGAAGTCGGGCACCTCAACCTGGGGGCGGGGCGAGTGGTTCCCCAGGACCTGGTGCGGATTTCCCAGTCGATCCGGAGCGGCGAGTTCTTTCGCCTGGAGCCGTTCCTGACACTGGGCGCGTACCTGCGGAAGACCGGCGGCACCTTGCATCTGCTCGGCCTCCTGGGCCCGGGGGGCGTACACGCGATCGACCAGCACCTGCTCGCCTGTATCGAGCTGGGGGTCCGACTCAAGATTCCGCGGATCGCGATCCACGGTTTTCTCGACGGGCGGGACACGCTTCCCACCCTCGGCGACAGCGTCGTGCAGGAGCTGGAGGACCACATCCAGCACCTGGCCCGCGGTCGGGCCTTCATCGCCACGCTGGTGGGCCGCTACTTCGGGATGGACCGCGACCGCCGCTGGGAGCGGACCCGGACCGCGTACGAGGCGCTGGTGCACGGGATCGGAATGCCGATCACCGATCCGGTCGCGGGGGTGCGCGGCGCCTATGCGCGCGGCGAGACCGACGAGTTCGTCAAGCCGCTGATCGTCCAGCGGGACGGCGAGCCGGCGGCCGTGCTTCAGGACGGCGACGGGGTGCTCTGCTTCAACTACCGGAGCGACCGGATGCGGCAGATCGTCCGGGCGCTGGTGGTAGAGGGCTTCAACAGCTTCGATGTGCGGGACCGGCCACGGGTCGCCGTCGTCACCATGACGCAGTACGATCGCACCTTTCCATTCCCGGTCGCGTTCCCGCCCTTCTCCATGGCCAAGATCGTGGCCGAGGTGCTGGCCGATCACGGCCGGATGCAGTTTCGAACGGCAGAGACGGAGAAGTATCCCCACGTGACGTATTTCTTCAACGGCGGCTACGAGCCCCCGTATCCCGGAGAGGAGCGCTCCCTGGTCCCTTCCCAGCAGGTGGCCACCTATGACCTGGCCCCGGAGATGAGCGCGGTCGGCGTCACCGACGGTCTTTGCCGCGCGATCGAGGGCCGGCGCTACGATTTTCTGCTCTGCAACTATGCCAACGCCGACATGGTGGGACATACCGGAGTGCTGCCGGCGGTGATCAGGGCGGTGGAGACGGTGGATCAATGCCTGGCCCGGGTCCTCGCCAGCGCGGAGAAGGTGAACGCCTCGGTGATCGTTACCGCCGACCACGGCAATTGCGAGCTGATGATCGATCCGGAGACCGGCGGCGCCCATACTACGCATACCACCAATCCGGTGCCGCTGGTCGCGGTGCGCTCCGGGGTCAACGCCCTCGCCTCGGGAGGGGCCCTCTGTGACGTCGGCCCCACCGTCCTTCATCTCCTCGGACTCGAGACCCCAGTGGAGATGACGGGGCGGGACCTGAGACTATGCTGATGCGCATTCGCGCGGCCGCCCTTGGGGCCGTTCTCGTGTTCGGAGCGGCCGCCACCACTGCAGCCCAGGTCGGGCATCCCCCCGAGCAGTCGCCCTATCGCGACTTGCCCTATGGGCGCACCATGGAGTTTCAGTTCGGCTACTTCGGCGGAGCCGGCGGGAACTTCGGCCTGGGGCCGCATGACGGGACCACCTACGGGGTGCGCGCCGATTTCCGGATCAGCAATCCCCTGCAGCTGGGCTTCTCGGTCACCTATGACGATCTGAACCGCCAGGTGGTGATCCCCTACGACAGCATCGACAAGCGGTTCAAGGGGAGCTACCCCACCAACGTGGTCATGATCGAGGGCGTCCTTCAGTGGAACCTGACCGGACGCAAGACCTGGAAGAACCTGGCGCCCTACATCACCGGGAGCTTCGGGATCGCCTTCGGCGGCGACGTGGGGATCGACTCCTCGGCCTACAACTTCGGCACCAAGGTAGCGCTGGCACCGGGCATGGGGGTACGCTGGTTCCTCACCCGCAAGCTGTTCCTCCGGCTCGAGACCAAGTGGAACTTCTGGAAACTGAGCTACCCCGCTGGTTTCGCGTTCGATCCGCCCGGTTCACCAGGGGTCCCTCCCGGACGCAACGCGCTGATCACTGATGGACACTTCACCGATTGGACGGGGAGCTTCCGCGGCATTGTCGGACTGGGGTACCCACTTCCTTTCTAGCGGGCCATGTCGACCGCTCTGACCAGGGTCGTGCGCTTCACCGCTCATCACCACTACCACCGCCCCGAATGGACGGAGGAGCGGAACCGCGCCGTGTTCGGCGCCACCGCGCTGGCCCCGGGTCACCCGCACGACTATCTCTGCGCCGTCACCGTCTCCGGCCCGGTCAGTGAGGAGACCGGGATGATCATGGACCTGGGAGGCCTGGACTCGCTGCTCGACGAGGAGGTCGTGCGCCCCTTTCACGGGAAGCATCTGAACCGCGACGTGCCGGCCTTCGCCTATGGGCGACGCATTCCCACCTGCGAAGCCGTGGCGCAGTACGTCTTCGAGCGGCTGGCCGGGCGGTTGCCGCCGCCGGTGCGACTGGAACGGGTCCGGGTCCAGGAGGACGAGACGCTCTACGCCGAGTGCACCGGGCGTTCCTGAGTCGCTACCAGCGAGAACCGAATCGCCATGTCCCTCACCGACGATCAGCTCCGGGAGATCCTCGCCACCTCACATCGCATCGCGGTGGTGGGGATGAGCCCCAACCCCGGGCGGCCCAGCCACGGCGTCTCCCGTTACCTCCGTGACGTGGGCTATCAGATCATCCCGGTTCGTCCCGGCGTCAAACACGTTCTGGAAAGGCCGGCCTTTCCCGATCTGATTGCCGCGGCACGTAGCGGACCGATCGACATCGTGGACGTGTTTCGCCGCTCCGACGCGGTGCCCGCGCTGGTCCAGCCCTGCATCGCGATTCGCCCCCGTCTGGTCTGGCTCCAGGAGGGCGTGATTCATGAGGGCGCGGCGGAAGAGCTCGAGGCGGCCGGAATCCCGGTCGTGATGGATCGCTGCCTGATGGTTGAGCACGGCCGGCTGTTCCGGGAAGTGTGAGTATCAGGTCGGCGGCGTCGGACAAGACGGACAGGACGGACAAGACGGTCCGAGGGGCCATCATCGCCGGCGGCGAAGCCAGCCGACTGAGCGGACGGCCCAAGGGGCTGGAGCGAGTGGGCGGGGAGCGGATCCTAGACCGGCTGGTTCGGGCCTTCGAGGCGGCATTGGGCCGATTGCCGGCGCTGATCGCCAACGCGCCGGAGGCGGCTGAATGGAGGCCTGGTCTCGAGGTGGTTCGTGACCTGCGGCCGGGGCTGGGCGCACTGGGCGGGCTCTACACCGCGGTGCGGGCGGGACCGGGTGGTGTGGTGTGCGTCGCCTGGGACATGCCCTTCGTTCCCGGTAGCCTGATCCGCGCCCTGGCGGACGGACTCCGGTCAGCCGACGCCTGCCTCCCCCGGAGTCCGGGCCCCCGCGGGCTGGAGCCGCTGTGTGCCGCCTATGGGCCAGCCTGCGCCGCGGCCATCGAGGCGAGGGTGGCGGCGGGGGATCTGCGCGCGGTCGGCTTCCATGAAACGATAAAAATCAGTATCCTCACCCCGGAGGAAGTCCAGCGGTTCGGCGACCCTGCGTTGCTCTTTTTCAACGTCAACACGGCGGACGATCTCGCCGAGGCGAACGAATTGTGGCGGCGACACGGATCCTCTCGATAATCGGCCGGAAGAATGCGGGGAAGACGACCCTGACGGTGGCCCTGGCCGCGGAGTTCGCGCGGAAGGGGCGCCGGATCATGGCGATCAAACACGCCTCGCACCCGGCCGACATCGACCGCGAGGGGACCGATAGCTATCGGCTCTATCATGAGGGGAAGGCGGAGCGGGTCCTGCTGGCCACGCCGCGCCAGCGAGTGATCCTCGAGAAAAGCCCCGACGATACCGACCCGATCACGCTGGCGCGCCGCTATTTCCAGGGGGCCGACCTGGTGCTGGTCGAGGGGTTTCACACGGCCCCCATCCCCAAGATCGAGGTCTACCGCAAGGAAACCGGGAATCCCCCCATCTACGCTCCCACGTCGTCCGACGCCGAGCGCTGGGTGGCCATCGTGACCGACACCGAGGGATTCAAGGCCCACTGCCCGGTCCTGCACTTCCGCGACACCATGTGGCTCCAGTTGCTGGCCAACATCGCCTGGGAAAAGGCGCTGGAGATCTGACGGACTCCGCCCGCGAGGCTGCGCTCAGAATCCTGCAGGACATCCGCCGGCAGCCGGCGCTCCGGGTTCCCCTGGATGACGCGCTGGACGGCGTGCTCGCCCTCGACATAGTCAGCCCGCTCGATGTGCCCGCCTGGGCCAACTCCGCTATGGACGGCTACGCGGTGCGCGAGGCCGACGTGCGGGGCGCCTCCCAGTCCGCTCCGGTCAAGCTCGCCGTGGTGGAGCACATCGCAGCCGGGCAATTCCCGACCCGCTCGATCACGCCAGGCGCCTGCGCCCGGATCTTCACCGGGGCCCCGCTGCCCGATGGCGCCGACTCCGTGATCCGTCAGGAGGACACCGACGGCGGGGCCCAGGCCGTGTGCGTCTACCAGGATCGAGACGCGGGCCACAACGTGCGCCCCGCGGGCGAAGACATCCGGAAGGGTGACCTGGTGCTCGCCGCCGGCACCGAGCTGGGTCCGGCGCAGCTCGGCGTGCTGGCCTCGATCGCCGTCTCCCATCCGATGATCTACCGCCGCCCGCGGGTCGGCGTCCTGGGCACCGGCGACGAGATCGTGGACCTCGATCAGGCGGACCTGATCCTGAGCGGCCAGAAGATCGCGAGCTCCAACACTCACGCGCTGGTGGCGCTGGTGGCCCGCGCGGGCGGGGAGCCGGTCAATCTGGGGATCGCGCGGGACTCCCCCGCAAACCTCAAGGAGCACCTCCGCGAAGCGCCGGCCTGCGATCTCCTGATCACCTCCGGCGGTATCAGCGTCGGCGAGCACGACCATCTCAAGCGGGTGATGGCGGAACTGGGCGCCGAGCTGCGGTTCTGGAAGGTGCGGATTCGCCCCGGCGCGCAGGTGGGATTCGGCGTCCTGGGAGCGCTCCCCTGGGTCGGCCTCCCCGGCAATCCGGTGAGTACGATGGTGGCCTTCGAGCTGTTCGTCCGGCCGGCCATCCGGGTCATGTCGGGCCACGCCCTCCCGTTCCGGCGCGCCATCCCGGTGCGACTCCAGGAGCCGATCGTCGTGAAGCCCCGGCTCCAGCATTTTCTGAGAGCGGTCGTCACGCTGTCGGACACGACCTCCGAGCTCCCCAGTGCCCGGCTCACCGGACCTCAGGGATCGGGGATCCTGAGCTCGATGGCCCGGGCCAACGCGCTGCTGATCATTCCCGAGGGCCAGTTCGAAACGCAGAAAGGCGCGGTGGTCTCCGCGATCCTCCTGGATGACCCGGTCCACTCCGAGCAACCGCCGTTCTAGGAGCGGGAGTCACGTTGACCGCCGCTGGAAGGACGACTAGCTTGCCGCCCGAAGGGGAGTAGCTCATCCGCCACCAAGGCGGACGGCTGGATCGTCAAGACTGTCCGCGCACCGCGGGCACGGTCCAATCGGGAAGACGGGGTCCCCGTTCCGCGACCCCATTCAGAGCGAGACCTTCGTCGATCGCGCGAGCGGTGACGGAGGTCTCGCTTTGCATTTGAGGCTGGAGGAACACAGGTGCCAGATCCCCGTGGAGCCGTAACCGGATGACCACACACGAGCCGTCCGTCTGGATCGGGTTCAGCGTCCTGGTGCTGGGACTCCTGATCCTGGACCTCGGCGTACTCAACCGGCACTCCCACACGCTCAGCGCGAAGGAGGCGATGAGCTGGAGCGCCGGACTGATCACGCTGGCGCTCCTGTTCGGGGGCTTTCTCTGGTGGAAGGAGGGACTCCAGCACGCCCTGGAGTACTACTCCGGGTACCTGATCGAGCTCTCGCTCAGCGTCGACAATCTCTTCGTTTTCCTCCTGATCTTTCAGTATTTCGCGGTCCCCGCCGCGCTCCAGCCCCGGGTGCTCAAGTGGGGCATCATCGGGGCGATCGTCATGCGCGCGATCATGATCGGGGCCGGCGCGCTGCTGCTCCAGCGGTTCAGCTGGATCACCTACGTCTTCGGCGGGATCCTGGTCATCACCGGAATCCAGATGTTCAGCTCCAAGGCGGTGCGGCTGGAGCCGGAGAAGAACCCGCTGGTCCGATTGGCCCGCCGGGTCATCCCCTTCACCCCCGCCTACGAGGACGATCATTTCTTCGTCCGGAACATCAAGGGTGGCTGGCTGGCGACCCCACTGCTCCTGGTGCTCCTGGTAATCGAATGGAGCGACGTGGTGTTCGCGATCGACAGCATCCCGGCCGTGTTCGCCGTCACCCGCGATGCGTTCATCGTCTACAGTTCCAACGTGTTTGCGATCCTCGGCCTGCGGGCGCTCTACTTCATCCTGGCCTCGGCCATGGACAAGTTCGCCTACCTCAAGCCCGGGGTGGCCCTCATCCTGGTGCTGGTCGGGCTCAAGATGGTGGCCAGCTACTGGGTGCATCCGCCCATCGGGATCTCGCTGGGAGGGATCGTCCTGATTCTCACCGTGTCGGTCGTGGCCTCGCTGATTCACGCCCGGCGGGCGAAGGCGGCGGCTCGCGAGTAGCGCCCCAGCCGTATATTGCAGCCTCATGGCGGACATCTGGCGCGGGTCCACGGCGCTCATCACCGGTGCGACGCGAGGCATCGGGGCCGCCTTTGCCGACCAGTTGGCCCGGCGAGGCACCAACCTGGTCTTGGTCGCGCGGGACCGGAACTCGCTGGAGAAGGCGGCCGCCGACGCCAGAGCGCTGGGCGCGCGGGCGGACGTCATTCCGGCGGACCTCTCCGATCCGGCCGCCCCTGCCGCCATCCAGCGACAGGTCTCCCAACTCGGCATCACGGTCGATCACCTGATCAACAACGCGGGGATCGGCGTCCATGGGCGGTTCTGGGATAACCCACCCGAGGACCATCTCAAGACGATCGCGGTCAATGTGACCGCCCCGACGGCGCTGGCCGCCCGGTTCCTTCCGGGAATGCTCGAGCGCAGGCGTGGCGGGATCCTGAACGTCTCCTCGACCGCTGCCTTTCAGGGGCTGGCCTGGCTGCCGGTCTATTCCGCCACCAAGGCCTACATCGTGACCTGGACCGAGGCGCTGTGGGTGAACCTGCGCGGCACCGGTGTCCGCGCCTGCTGTCTCTGCCCGGGCGGGGTGGACACGCCGTTCTTCGAATCCAACCAGTGGCACCAGAAGCCACACTCGTTCCTGCTCCAGAACACGCCGGCGGTCGCGCGGGCGGGGATCCGCGGCTATGAGGCCGACAAGAGCCTCAAGTACTCGTTTTTCCCCTTCGCCCTGGCCGCCTGGTCGACGCGCCTGGTGCCGCGATGGCTCGCGGCCCGGGCCGGAAGCCTCTACGCCCGTCCGGGGAAGCCGCCCACCTGACCAGCCTCCTCAGACGCCTCGGCCTCGATCGCCCCGAGCTTCGGGCCTGGGCCATGTACGATTGGGCCAACTCCGCGATGGTCACCACGATCATCACCGCGGTGTTCCCGATCTACTACTCCGCCGTTGCCGCCGCGGATCTGAAGCCGGCGGAGGCCACCTACCGGTACGGGATCTCCACCACCGTCGGCCTGATCATCATCGCGGTCCTCTCTCCCCTCCTCGGCTACCTGGCCGATCGCGGCGGGACCCGGATGCGGTACCTGGCGGCGTTCATGGCGGTAGGTGCGGTGGCCGTGCTGCTCATGTTCTGGATCGAGCGGGGCGACTGGTTGATGGCCTCGCTCTTGTTCGTGGTGGCCAACATCGGAGTCAACGGAAGCTTCGTGTTCTACGACGCGCTGTTGCCCCACGTGGCCCGTGAAGCCGAGATCGACCGGGTCTCCACCGCCGGATACGCGCTGGGCTACGTGGGTGGCGGCCTCCTGCTGGCGCTCAACCTGGCCTGGATCCAGAGACCGGAGTGGTTCGGGCTCCCCTCCGGCGAAGGGCTCACTCCGGCGCAGGCCACGCTCCCCTCGCGCCTCGCGTTCGCCTCGGTGGCGATCTGGTGGTTCCTGTTCTCGATCCCGCTCTTCAAACGGGTCCAGGAACCGCCGGCCAGCGGGCGCCCGGCCGAGAGCCTGGCCCGGTCGGCCCATACCGCGCTGATCAAGAGCTTCAACGACCTGCGACGCTATCCCCAGGCGGCGCTGATGCTGCTCGCGTTTCTGATCTACAACGACGGGATCGGCACCATCATCCGGATGGCGACCATCTACGGCACCGAGATCGGGATCGGGCGCGGGGCGCTGATCGCTTCGATCCTGCTGGTGCAGTTCGTGGGGATCCCCTTCTCGTTCCTCTTCGGGAGCCTGGCCGGCCGGATCGGGACCAAGCGGGCGATCTTCCTGGGCCTGGTGGTCTATGCCGGGATCAGTGTGTTCGGCTACTTCATGACCACCGGGTTTCACTTCCTGTTGCTGGCGATCATGGTGGGCACCGTGCAGGGGGGAACCCAGGCGCTCAGCCGCTCGCTCTTCGCCAGCATGATCCCCAAGACCCGCTCGGCCGAGTTCTTCGGCTTCTTCGCCGTGGTGGAGAAGTTCGCCGGGATCTTCGGCCCCCTGCTCTTTTCGGTGATCATATCGCAAACCGGGTCGAGCCGGCCGGCGATTCTCACGGTGATCGCCTTTTTCCTGGTAGGTGGGCTGCTGCTCAAGCGGGTGGATGTGGGGCGCGGCCGTCAGGAGGCGCTGATAAACAATTCCTAGCGCGGGCCCCTCCTTGTCTCGCGCCGATACACCCGTTGTCTCACCCTGATGTCACCTCTACGCCGCTCGCAAACCATCAGCAGGTCCACTGATTCGAGCCAAACAGCACAAACGACCTAGTCTGACGCTCTTATAGGTCTCGCAAAGATCTCTTAGTGCCGATGCCGGCAGAGGCATCTGACTTGCGTCCCTCCGGCGGCGTTCCGCATCATCCAATCGATCAGATGAGCCAGTCGCGATTACTCACAGGAGTGCCTCTCATGCTTTCCAAGCAGGTACGAGTTTCTCTGTTGGCCGGAGCCGCCGCGCTGGGGCTGGGCCTGGCCGGCTGCAGCGGCAGCAACAACGCCACGGGGCCGACCACACAGGGCGCGTCACTCACTCAGGCCCAGGCCGATTCGATCGGATCCGGTATCGCCCAGGACGTCCAGAGCGAGACGGAGGGCGCCACCCTGACGGGGATCGGCGGCTCGCCCGGATCGTTCTTCATCGGGCCGCTTCCGGGTGGTCTACCCAACCTGCACTTCGGAATGCAGCAGTGTATTCCGACGGTGAGCCCCACGCCCGTGGTCGACAGCGACAGCGACGGGGTTCCCGACTCGGTTCGAGTGGACTTCACCGGGTGCATCACCTCGACGCCGTTCATGAGCCTGACGTTGAGCGGCACCATCGACGTCATCGACCCCACCGCTACGGTCAAGGACCACGCGCGGAAGCGGGTCTACACCGATTTCACCAGGACCCGGGTGAATATCCTCCGCGGCGACTCCAGCGAGACCGTGCAGAACGGCATCGAGTTGGTCTATGCCGACACCTCGACGATCGAGCGCAGCGAGCCCGATTTCAAGAGCGTGCATGTCTTCGCCAACGGGGACAGCGCGGTCCACACCCGGACCTGGTCCTCGACCTTCACCGCGGACGTGGTCGGTTCGATCCAGCGTGACGCGCCGCTGCCGAGCGGGACCTGGAACATCACCGGGAGCTCCAGCTGGGTCCGGGGTGACCACAGCCGGTCCTTCGCCATCACGACCAACCCGGTGCTGCATTACAACGCGAGCTGCACCGTGGCGCCGAAGTTCGACGCCGGCACGCTCACCGCGGTTGTCACCAAAGGAGGTGCGGCCCAGACCATCACCGTGCAGTTCACGGCATGCGGCCAGTACACTGTCACGAAATCCTGAGAGCTGCAGTACCGTAATCCCGCCACACCGAGCCCGACCCGGTCCCCGGGTCGGGCTCGTCTCTTCTGCCTTGGTTCCACCGGCGCCGCTCGAACGAGCGCGTCAGCGCGTCATACTCCAGGTACCGACGGCGCTAACGCCGGCGCCGGAGCAGTCCACCGTCCCAGCGGAACTATCAGGCGGGGTGTGGTAGAGAGTGCCTCGATAGGTGCACGTTATCCCCCCCAATCCGGGCTCGTTGAAGGCGATGGTCGAGCCCGAGACTCCCCCGCTGATACTGATGGAACCGCCGTTGTCGATCGGACCCGCGGGGGTCTGACAAGTCCCCGTCTGGACCACGTTGCCGGTGAGGGTAGCGCCGGCCTGGGTCAGGGTCACGGTTCCGGTGTCGGCGCAGGTGATGGAGTTACCAGCATCGGTAATCTCCTCGACCTCGTTCCAGACTCCGGCTGCGTTAAGAGGAGGCGGGCTCGAGCCCGTCGACCCGCCATCGCTGCCGCACCCAATGGCGATGACGGAGAGGGAAAGCAGGAGAAGACCCGGGAGCACAGGCCTGTCGTGGTATCGCATACATCACCTCCGGTTCGAGAAGCGCCGCCCCGGTCACGTGGTCCCGCCGCAGATATTCGGCGATCACTCCGAGGCGGCACTACCGTGCTTCGAGGGGATCAAGCGGGCGTCAAGCAGGCACTGGTCGGGAAACACAGCGAGCCCGATCCGGTCCCCGGGTCGGGCTCGTCTCTTCATCCCCATGTCCTGGGCTAGAACCGGATCTTGAACTTCAGATTGACGGTTCTCGGGTTGGGGTCTACCCTGGTCCCCGACCCCTTGGAGCCGTTGGAGGATCCCCCCATCGACATCAGGAGGTATCCGCCTGCCGCGCCCAGAACCGCCTGGGCGACCGTTCCTACGAGCGGATGCTCGGATCCGCTCACCACCGCCGACACGTGGCCCACAATCCCATGGCTCGGCAGCCCGAGGCCGCCCGTGGTAGGCATCCGCAAAGTGGCGCCAGGCTCCCGGCTTCCCGACCCGGCCAACCGGCGGTTCTGGAAGAGAGAGGCGGTCAGGACGGATGCACCGGCCAGGGGCCGGGCCAGCATGAGGCTCGACCCGGCCTCGAACCGGAGCAGGCTCCCCTCGGAGCCCACGACCGGCTGGGCCAGGGCCACCTCGGTCCCGCGGATGTCACTCAAGGCCAGGGAGGCCATTTCCTGGGCTTCCGCGGTCTCCACGCCAAGTGTGAGCGCCGTCACCAGCCCCAAGAGTCTCCGGTTCATGATCTCCCCCCAAGCAGCGGTCTTTGACCTGGTCCAGAGCGATCAGCGGCCCTGATCGCGTGGAGACAAGCTGGGCCAGGGGGGTCAAGCCGGGATCAAGCCGATGATGGGGAGGTCGCGATCGGTCTCTTGCCCGGCTCAGGTACCTCCGTATAGCTTGTGAACCGTCCACGGAGATTCCTGGCCATGCCGACACTCGACTCGCCCAAGTGCACCATGCGCACCACCAAGACGTCCGCGCGCGGCGAACGACGGTCAGCATGAGTCTTTCCTGAACCCCTGATCCGACGCCCCGCCGCGCACCACGCCGGCGGGGCTTTGTGCGTTATGGACCCGATTCGCCTGACCCGCGAGCTGGTATCTCTGGAGACTCCGACCTTTCGGGAGGGGCCGGCGGTCGAGCTGTTGGAGCACGAGCTTCGCCGGGCCGGCTGCCACGTCGAGAAGCAGCCGGTAAGCCCCAATCGGGCCAACCTCTACGCCTATCGCGAGCCGCCGGTGGTGGTGCTCTCGACCCATCTCGACTGCGTGCCGCCCTACATCCCGCTCCGGGAGGACGACACCGCTCTTCACGGCCGCGGCACCTGCGACGCCAAGGGTCCGGCCGCCGCCATGGTCGCGGCCGCAGAGCGCCTGGCCGACGAGGGCGAGCGTCGAGTGGGACTGTTGTTCCTGGTGGGAGAGGAGAACGGGTCCGACGGCGCGCTGGCCGCACAGCGCCTGGCCCCCAAGGGTCGCTACCTGGTCAACGGCGAGCCGACCGAGAACCGGCTGGCCATCGGGCAGAAAGGCTCGCTCCGGATGGACCTGGAGGCTGAGGGCCGAGCGGCCCATTCGGCCTACCCCGAGGAGGGGGCGTCGGCCATCGATGCCCTGCTCGATTCGTTGGAGCGGATCCGGCGGCTGCCACTGCCCAGCGACCCGCTCCTGGGCAAGGGCACCCTCAACATCGGCCTGATCGCGGGCGGTGTCGCGCCCAACGTGCTGGCCCCCCACGCCTCGGCGCAGGTGCTCTTCCGTACCGTCGAGCCCACCGGACCCCTCAAGGCGGCGGTGGCCGCCGCGCTGGCTCCCGGTGTGACGGTCAGAGCCGCCGTTGAGCTCCCGTTCCACAAGGCCCCTGCGCTCCCCGGCTGGAACACCACGGTGGTCAGCTTCGCGAGCGACCTGCCCCTGCTCGGCGACTGGGGCGTGGGCTATCAGATGGGACCCGGATCGATCAAGGTGGCGCACACCGAGCGGGAATACATTCTCAAGCAGGATCTGTTGGAGGGGGTGGGGCTGTACGTCCGGTTAGTAAGGGAGCTGGTAAGGCAGGGAGAACAGGGGAACAGGAGAACGGGAGAACGGGAAAGCTAGTGAACTGGAGAATGGGATAAGCACGATAGGGGATCGCCCGCGAGACCCGTTCCCCCGTTCTACCGTTCTCCCGCTCTACCCAACACAAGGGCTGGAGGACGAAGTGAAGGCCAAGATTCCAGTATCAATTCTCGGCGCGACGGGCACCGTCGGCCAGAAATTCGTCCGGCTGCTGGCCGATCATCCCTGGTTCGAGATCGCGGGGCTCGCAGCTTCGGAGCAGAGCGCCGGAAAGACTTACGCCGAGGCGGTACGGTGGCGGGAGTCGGTGCCGATCCCGGACGCAGTCGCGAAGATGGTGGTGCAGCGCGCGGCGCCTCCCCTGCCGGGCCGGATCGTGTTCTCCGCCATCGAAGCAGAGTTGGCCGGCGCCATCGAGCAGTCCTTCGCCAAGGCGGGGGCGTTCGTCGTCACCAACACCAAGACCCATCGGATGGATCCCGACGTCCCGCTCCTGATCCCGGAGGTCAACGCCGCGCACCTGCGCCTCCTCGAGCGCCAGCGCAAGGAACGGGGCTGGCCCGGCGGCATCGTCGCCAACCCCAACTGCTCCACGGCCGGCCTGGTGGTGGCGCTGGCTCCGCTGCATCGCGCCTTCAAAGTCGAGAAGCTCTTCGTGTCCACCATGCAGGCGGTATCTGGAGCCGGATATCCCGGGGTCGCCTCGCTGGACATCGTGGGAAACGTGATCCCCTACATCGGGGGCGAGGAAGAAGAGAAGCTCGAACGCGAGACTCAGAAGATCCTGGGCGAGCTCAAGGGAAACGCCGTGACCAATGCCCCCTTCCCCGTGAGCACGCATACCAGCCGGGTTCCGGTGGTGGATGGGCACACCGAGACAGTCTCGGTGGGGTTCGCCAGGCGAGTGACGCCCGACGAGGCCCGCGCGGCGCTCGAAGCCTTCCGGGCGGACGGCAAGGTCGCGACTCTCCCCTCGACTCCGGCGCGACCGGTTGAAGTGGACTCCCGGATCGATCGTCCTCAGCCACGCCTGGATATCGACCGCGGCAACGGAATGACCGTGACCGTGGGTCGCATCCGCCCCTGCCCCGTCCTCGATCTGCGGCTGGTTCTCTTGAGCCACAACACCATTCGCGGCGCCGCCGGCGCGGCGATCCAGAATGGGGAGTTGCTGGTGGCGGAGGGGTGGCTGGATTGACTAGAAGGTCGCGAGACGCAAGTCGCAACTCACACGGCTCCTCTTGCACCCGAGGCTTGTGACTTGTGACTTGTGACACTATGCAGCCTGCCGAGTATCCATGATCATCACGAAATTCGGCGGCACCTCAGTCCAGGACTCGGCGGCGATTGCCCGCCTGACGGAGATCATCGCGGCGAGGGCGAAGGAGCGCCCGGTCGTGGTGGTGTCCGCCCTGGCGCGGGTCACCGATCGATTGCTCAAGCTCGCCGAGGTGGTAGCCGCGGGGGATCGCGAGGGATTGGAGACCGGCATCACGGCCCTGGTCGAGCGACACCAGCGGATCGCCGCCGAGCTGGCCCCCGAGTCGCCGGCCGCGAGCGAGATCAAGGCCGATGGGAAGCGCCTGCTCACCAAGCTCAACGCTGCTCTGAAACGCCAACTGAGTCCTCGTCAACTCGACGCCGTGGCCGGCCGCGGCGAACTCTGGAGCGCATGGCTCGTGGAGGCCGCGCTGCGCGCCAAGGGGCTCGACGCAATCTGGGTGGATGCGCGGGAGATGATCGTGACCGACGCGCGTTTCACCCGGGCCACTCCCCTCATGGCGGCACTCGAGACCCGAGTCCGGGCCCGACTCCCCGGCCTGCTCGAGCAGGGAAGGATCCCGGTCACCCAGGGCTATGTCGGCGCCACCGATAAGGGGGTCCCCACCACGCTGGGCCGCGGCGGCTCGGACTTTACCGCTGCCCTGCTGGGTGCCGCCCTCAAGGCTCAGCGAGTCGAGATCTGGACCGACGTCGACGGCCTGATGACCGCCGATCCCCGGATCGTCCCGGCCGCGAAAACGCTCCCCGCCGCGAGCTACAACGAGGCCGCCGAGCTGGCCACCTTCGGGGCCAAGGTGCTGCATCCCGCCACCCAGGCCCCCCTGGTCCGGGCCGGGATCCCGATCGTGGTGCTCAACTCCAGGGCTCCCGAGCACACGGGCACCCGGATCGCGCCGGACGCGGAGCTGCTCCGGATGGGAGACTCCCCGGTGCGGGCGGTGTCGTTCAAGCCGGCTATCACCCTGATCACGGTCCGGGCCCCGCGGATGCTGGGGGAGTACGGGTTCCTCCGCGCCCTGTTCGAAGTGTTCGAGAAGAACGAGGTTGTCGTCGACGTTCTGGCCAGCAGCGAGGTGAGTGTGTCGCTCACCATCGAGGACCGGAGCCGCCTCGACCTGCTGCGGGGTCAGCTCAAGGAGTTGGGCGAAGTCACCATCGAAGACGGCCGAGCCATCGTCGCCGTGGTCGGGATCGGAATGCGACGCACTCCGGGTCTCGCGGCCCGGGTCTTCAAGGCCCTGGGCCCGATCAACGTGGAAGTCATTTCACAGGGATCCTCGGAGATCAACATGACCTTCGTAGTCGGCCAGGACGATGGACCCGAGGCAGTCCGCCGCCTGCATCGAGAGTTTTTTGGGGAGTGAGGAGAATCAGGGAGTGTGAGAATTGGGGAATGGGGGAATGAAGGATTGATGGAATGGAAGAATGGGGGAATGAGGGAGTGAAGGACTAGTGACTACTCAGGATGTGAGCGGTGCCACAGGAGGGAGGGGCGTCCGGAGTAGATTTCACCTGGATGGAGGCAGAATGACCGGAACCCGCACATTCCCCCATTCACGCATTCTCCCATTCCCGCACTCCCACTAATGCGTCTCGCAATCATCGGATACGGACGGATGGGCCGGGCGCTGGAGGCGTTGGCGAAGGAACAGAGCCACACCGTCCAGACCATCATTACCGGCGCGGAGAATCGGCAGGGGCAGGCCATCACCGCCGAACGCCTGGCTGGGGCCGAGGTCGCGGTCGAATTCACTCGGCCCACCACCGTGGTCGAAAACCTCCACCGGTTGGTGGCGCTGGGGATCCCGACCGTCACCGGCACCACCGGCTGGATCGAGCACCTGCCTCGACTCGAGCAATCGGTCCAGAAGCACGGCGGCGCCATTCTCTACAGTCCCAACTTCTCGGTCGGGGTCCAGCTCTTCCTCCGGGCGGCCCGGGACCTGAGCCGCCGGTTCGCCGATCACCCCGAGTTCGACGGGTTCATCGTCGAACACCACCATCTGGCCAAGGTGGACGCCCCGTCCGGTACGGCGGTCCGGCTCCGGGAGAAGCTGCGCGAGGCTGACCCGTCCCGGGAGTTCCCCATCACCTCGATCCGGGCCGGCGCCGTCCCCGGGATCCATACCCTGACCTACGACTCGGCCCACGAGACCGTCCGGCTGGAGCATGCCTCCCGGAGCCGGCAGGCCTTCGCTGCCGGGGCCCTGGCAGCAGCCCAGTGGCTGCGGGGAAAGCGCGGCATCTATACCTTTGAGGGGATGCTCTTCGGGAGCGAGCCATGACGGCGTTACGAGGCTGTGGCACCGCGCTGGTGACCCCCTTCACCGAGGCGGGCAGCCTCGATCTCCCGGCGCTCAGGGCGCTGGTCAATTGGCAGATCGCCGAGGGGATGGATTTCCTGGTCCCCTGTGGCAGCACCGGCGAAGCCCAGACGCTGAGCGAGGCGGAGCGGGACATCGTGGTGACCACGGTGCTCCAGACCGCCAACGGCCGAGTGCCGGTCATGGCGGGGGCCACCCATAACGACACCGCCGCCGCCGTTCGCGAAGCCGAGCGCATCAGCGCCCTCGGCACCCAGTGGATCCTGAGTGCCACTCCCTACTACAACAAGCCGACCCAGGAAGGGCTCTACCGCCATTTCTGCGCGGTCGCCGATGCGTCGAGCTGCCCGGTCTGCCTCTACAACGTCCCCGGCCGCACCGCGGTGAATCTCAAGCCCGAGACGGTGTTCCGGCTGGCCACGCATGGAAACATCGTGGGGATCAAGGAATCGAGCGGCGACCTGCAGCAGGTGATGCACATCCTGCTGGGGCGGCAGCAGGGGTTCGCGGTGATGTCGGGTGAGGACTGGATGGCGCTGCCCATCATCGCGGCGGGTGGAGACGGGCTGATCTCCGTGGCGGGGAATGAGATTCCTCGGGACATGCGGGCCCTGGTGCAGGTAGCGCTGC
>DATIWD010000012.1:0-10269 GCA_035519565.1 Gemmatimonadales bacterium
ACCCGATGATCGATCCCGGTCCAGCCGATCAGCAGGAAGATGACGGTGACCCCGATCAGGGCCGCGATGGTCATCCCCGAGATCGGATTGGCGCTGGACCCGATCTCGCCGGTGATGCGCGAGGAAACCGTGGCGAAGAAGAACCCGAAGATCACGATCATGACCGCGCCCAGGAGATTGACCCCGATCACTTCCTTGGGCAGGACCGCCAGCACCAGGGCCAGGCCGATCGAGCCGACCACCGTGACCAGGATCGGCAGATCCCGCTCGGTGCGGATGTTGGAGGTCGTGGCACCGACCGCGCCCTTGAGATCCTGGAACCCCGAGCGAAACGCCGAAACGATCGTGGGTAGCGCCCGGATCAACGCCATGATGCCGGCCGAGGCTACTGCTCCGGCGCCGATGAAGAAGACGTAATTGCCCCGAACGTCGGATGGACTCATGTCCTGGATCAGCTGGGTCGCTGCCGGATACACCGGCGTCGTAAGGGCTGCCCCGAACAGCTTGATGGCCGGGATCAGGACCAGGTACGCGATGCAGCCCCCCGCGAACAGATATCCTGCGATCCGCGGGCCGATGATGAATCCCACGCCCATCAGCTCGGGTGAGACCTCTGCGGTGATCGAACCGCCCTTATACAGGGCGGCGTTGGGATTGGCGGGGTAGGTCGGATACTCCTTCCAGAGCTTGAAGCTTTGCATCAGGAACTTGTAGGCGAACGCCAGGCCAAAGGCCTGAAACAGGAGCCGCGCCTGGAGACCGCCCTTCTCTCCCGCCACCAGCACCTCGGCGCAGGCGGTCCCCTCGGGGTAGGTGAGCTTGCCGTGCTCCTTGACGATCAGCGCCTTGCGGAGCGGAATCATCATCAGCACGCCGAGTACGCCGCCCGCCAGCGCAATCAAACTGACCTTGGCCACGCTGAGGTCATACCCCATGAGCAGGATGGCGGGCAGGGTGAACACGATTCCGGCGGCAATCGAATCGGCCGCGGAACCGGTGGTCTGCACGATGTTGTTCTCGAGAATCGTCGAGCGTCCCAGGGTCCGGAACACCGCGACCGCCAGCACCGCGATTGGGATCGAAGCCGAAACGGTGAGCCCGATCTTGAGCGCGAGGTAAACGCTCGAGGCCGCGAAGATGACACCGAGGACGGCCCCCAGCGCGAGCGCCCGGATGGTCAGCTCGGCAGGAGATTCACTGGGGGAAACGTAGGGATGAAAGGCGGACGGTTCGACCTTCTCACGGGGAGGAGCCAGAGTCGCCATTGGTGGTCCGGGGTATGAGGGGAGGAACACCAAGAAGCTACGGCGAGCCGGGAGGGACGTCCAGTTCCCATCCGCGACGCTCGCGCGCAGCGCTGCGGCGTTGGTGGTGGAATTCTCCGCGCCCGCTAACTTTTGAGACATGACTACCGCTCGCCGGACCCAGGGCTTCCGTGAATCCGTCATCCGGGGCATGACTCGGCTGGCGGATGAATGCGGCGCCATCAATCTCGCCCAGGGCTTTCCCAACTTCCCGGCACCGGAGCCGCTGAAAGAAGCGGCCATCCAGGCCATCCGGGCGAACAAGAATCAGTACGCCATTACCTGGGGCTCCAGGAAACTCCGGGAGGCGGTGGCGCGAAAGTATCAGCAGTGGTACGGCCTCTCCGTCGATCCCGAGACCGAAGTCACGATTACCTGTGGGGCTACTGAAGCCATGGCCGCGACCCTGCTGGCCCTGGTCGATCCGGGTCAGGAAGTCATCGTGCTGGAGCCGTTCTATGAGAACTACGGCCCCGACACCATTCTCTGCGACGCGCGGCCTGTCTACGTCCCCCTCGCGCCCGGTGAACCACTGGACCTCGATCGCGTGCGCGCCGCGTTCTCCCCCCGCACTCGCGCCATCGTGATCAACACCCCCGCCAACCCCTCCGGCAGGGTACTCACCGCGGAGGAGCTGGGCGCCATCGCCGAGCTGTGCCGGGAGTATGACGCCCTCGCGGTGACCGACGAGATCTACGAGCACATCCGCTACGAAGGCCGCCACATTCCGATCGCGACGTTACCCGGGATGCGCGAACGCACGGTGACCATCAGCGGGGCCTCCAAGACCTTCAGTATCACCGGCTGGCGGATCGGGACCATCGTAGCCCCGGCCGGGATGACCGATGCGATCCGGAAGGTGCACGACTTCCTGACGGTGGGCGCACCGGCCCCACTGCAGGAAGGGCTGGCCGTGGCGATGGATCAGCTCGCCGAGTCCTACTACGAAGAGTTGGCGACGGTCTACCGGCGGCGGCGCGACATTCTCTTCCAGGCCCTGGTCGAATCGGGGTTCCGTTGCCGTGCTCCTGAGGGGGCTTACTACATCCTGGCCGATTTCACCCAGCTGAGCGACTTGGGAGACGAAGATTTCGCGGTCTGGTTGGCGAAGGAAGGCGGGATCGCCACCGTCCCCGGCTCCAGCTTCTTCAGCCAGCCGGCGCTGGGGAGACACCTGGTGCGCTTCGCCTTCTGCAAAACCGATGAGCTGCTCAATTCCGCCGCGGAGCGGCTGAGGCAACTGAAAGGAAAGAGGCCCGCAGGAGCGAGGGCGGGGGCCCGGTGATTCGAACGCTGGGCTGGGTCCAGAGGCTGGTGCTGCTATCGATAACGGCCGGCACGCTTTCGGCCCAATCCATGCCGGGAGACGATCGGATCCGCATCGCCGAGGCGTATCGGATCGCCGACCAATTCGCGGACCGGATGTGGCCGGGCTGGAGCTCGGCCCCGTTCGCGCTGCTGTTGGTTACCGAAGATCGAGAATACCTCGTCCGCCATCCCAAGCCCGACGCGACCTTCAAGCGGGTGGGCTACGATAGCCTCCTTCGCTCGGACGTATTCGTCCGGCCCCGGGTCTTCGCCCCCGATCTCCTGGCCACCTTTCCGATAGGCCCCGGCGTGCCCACGATCGTCATGGGCCAACCGGAGGCGACCAAACGCGCTTCCGCCCAGTGGGTCATCACTGCCCTGCACGAGCACTTTCATCAGTGGCAGATGTCGAGTCCGGGCTACTTCGCAGCGGTGGATTCGCTGAAGCTCTCGAACGGCGACAAGACGGGAATGTGGATGATCAACTTTCCGTTTCCCTACCAGTCCCCCCCGGTCGACGACGCCATCGCGGGAATGGCCGGAGACCTGAAGGGGTTGCTGGAGGTCGCCAACGCCGACACGCTCTCGGCCTTGCTGAGCGAGTACTACTCGGCCCAGCACTCGCTGCGGGAACTGTTGTCGGATGAGGAGTACCGCTACTTCGCGTTTCAGCTCTGGCAGGAGGGAGTGGCGCGCTACACCGAATACCGGCTGGCTCAGATGGTGGCGGAGGGATACCAACCGTCACCGGAGATCCAGGCGCTCCCGGACTACGTGCCGCTGGAGCACGTGGTGCAATCCCTCCGGGACGACATCTACGCGGGGATCGGGCAGCCCGACCTGGCCGCCAATGGACGCGTGGATCTCTATCCGCTGGGCGCGGCGACGGCTCTGGTTCTCGACCGGGTGGCCCCCGATTGGAAGTCCGAGTATCTCCGCCGCCGCTTCGATCTCCAGCGCTGCTTCCCGTAGGCTCAGGAGCCCGGCGGCTTGTAGCTGATGGTCTTCTTGGCTGCCGCGTCCATCTCCTCGGGCGTCAACAGCATGGTGGTCTTGATGCTGACCGCCCCGGTGGCGTTGACCGCCAGGCTCGCCGCAGCTCCCGAAACGGCGTCTGGCATATCCGCGATGGCGTACGCGTCGCAATCGCCAAAGGCAAAGTAGAACACTTCCAGCTTCCCGCCGGCCGACTGCACCAACTGCTGGGCCATGGCGCGGCGCTTGGTGCCGCCGTCCTTGATCAGCCCCTTGGTGCCCTCGGCGCTATAGCTCACCTTCAAGAGATACTTGGCCATACTGTCTCCACGAGACTAGGGGGCGGAGAATATGGGGCTCGGGTACCGGGCTGGCCAGAGGCGCCGAGCCGACGCGCCGTCCTCCTCACTCACCAGACGTAGCGCACCGTCCCGAACCCGGAAATCGGCTGGCCCGGCGAGACGAAATCGCCGGCTCGGAGCTCGGGATACTTCTGATCGAACAGGTTCCGCACCCCAGCCTGCAACAAAAGCGATCCGAACCGGATGCCGCCCGTGAGGTGCACCAGCGCATACGCGGGCAGCTCCACGCCGGGGAGATCGAACGGCGTGTAGGGCCCCACCACGTTGGTGGCGAGACGGAGGAACACCGTTGTCTTCGGAGGCGTGATATCGATCGCCGCGGTCCCCACGTAGCGCGCCGTGTTGAAGATCCGGGCCCCCGAGAGGGTGTCGCCGTCTTCGGTGATCAGTTGCTGGTACTTGGCATCGGTGAAGGTCCAGGCGGTCGTGAGCCCCAGCGCGGGGCTGGGCTGGATCCGGAGGTCGAGATCCACGCCCTGGCGACGGCTCTGGCCACCGCTGGTCGAAACCGCGGTGATCGGATCGAAACTCTGCTCGTTGCTGACATCGGCCCGGAACAGCGCCACGGACGCGTTCCACTTTTTCCCGTCCAGTTTGGTCCCGGCCTCATAGGCCCACTCGGTAATGAATGGGAGACTGGGATCCCGGATCACGCCGTCGGTCTGGCGAAAGCCGCGGGAGACGTTGGCGTACAGGCTGACCAGGTGCTTGAGGTGCACCAAGGCGCCCAGTTTGGGTGAGAAGATCCCCTTGGAGTCGCTGACCTCGAGGCCGCCCACCGGGGTCGTTGAGGTTCCCAGGGCATCGTAGCGGCCACCGATGCTCACCCGGAGGTGGGGTATCGGGTCGAGGTCGGCTTGTGCAAACGCCCCGCCCGACACCTGCTGTGCCGCGAGATCGGTGTCGACCGAATCCCTGGCTCGATCGGTGGTGAAGTACTTCTCATAATCCGAATGATCGTACCGCCCTTCCACGCCCGCGGTCACCTGGCCCCGCGAGAGGGCCCAGGTGAGCGCGCTGGTGAGCCCCAGTCCGTAGCGGGTGTCCTCCTCCTCGGTCTGACCGCCCGAGCCCTCGCCGGCGCCGCCTTCCGGTGGAATCGTGAGGTACAACTGCCACCGGCCCTGGGTGGCGTACGCCGTGGTGCGCCAGAGCAGGTTCGGATTGGCGAGCACCCGCAGGCTGACCCGCTCCTGACCACGGCGCTTGAATCCGCCGTCGGTGGTGTTGGCCACGGTGTCGTACTGCCCGGCGGCGAACTGATCGGCGGTGATGTATCCCGGAGACGCCCAGTCGGTGAGGTGAACCCCCACGCCCGCATCGAGGGTCACGCTGGGTGAAAGATCCCGCACGTAGCGAAGGTTGCCCTGGCCGACCTCGTACTCACTGTTGGGGCGCCAACCGCCATCCCGCTGATAGCGCAGCGCGAGCGCCCCGCCCCAGTGGGCTTGGTCGAATCCCCCCAGGAAGTTGGCGTCCACCCGCCCGTAAGAGCCGGCTTCGACGGAACCCTGGATCCCGTGCATCCGGTCGATGGTCCGGACATTGACCGCGCCGGCCAGCGCGAAGTTGCCATACTTGGCGTTGCTCGGCCCCTTGATGACCTCCATCTGCTCGATGGCCCCCGGCATCAGGACGTTCCAGTCGTTGTAGCCCTCCGCGTGACCATTGACCGGTTCGTTGATCGGGACCCCGTCCACCCAGAGGGCCATGTCGGTCGAATGGTCCGAGCTGAACCCCCGGACGCTCACCGTCGGCGCGAACCCCGGGCCCTGCCCCTGCAGGTGGACTTCCACCCCCGCGGTCTGCCGCACGAGGTCCCACGCGTCCGTCGCTGGAGTGCGGCTGATGACGGTCGGCGTGACGGTGATGACCGCCTGCGGGTCCTCCCGCCGAGTGGGTGCCGCGGTGACGGTGATTTCCTGGAGCTCGATCGCATGGGTCAGGGTGTCGCCGTGCGGGTGGATCGAGTCCGATACGGTCGGCTGCTGCGCACTCAAGACGCCGGGCACGACCACGCAGGCCGTAACGAGGCTTCGTCGTAACATGGGGGCTCCACAGTGAGAGTCGTGCGACAGGAGAGCGCCCCCTGCCGCAGGAGGTCACGCGTGGAGCGATGGAGGGCCGACGGAGGGTGGGAGAGAGTGAGGCAGCCGGGTCGGCAATAGCCGCCCGGTATCCGGGAAACGCGTCGGCGGGGTAGCGACCATCGCGGTGATGGCCAGCGACAGGCTTCCCGCAGGGGTCGGCGCCGTGGCACAGCTGGTCAGGCAGAATTCGCAGCAGTCGCTCTGCGATCCGGCCGGTGCCTGGTGATGATGTCCGTGTGCGCCCCCATGCGCGCCGCTGGCCGACGACAGCATCATCGCCGGGATCGCGAGCGCGACACCGACGGCGAGGCTGACGGCGAGGAGATACCGGCCGGCGCGAATTGACGGAGACGTCATGGCTCGGGATGCTAAGCCCCGGTCCGGTGCCGGTCAAGCAGCCCGTTTCAGAGGGTGGCGAACCGGCCGCTGGTCCGGATCGTTAAGCCAACGAGGCCCCTGGCGCCGGCCACTGCCATCATGCATAGGTACCGCGTGCCCGATCACGCTCCACGGCCACTCCCCGACTCCTCGGCCCCCGCTCGGGTCGGCCATGGCCTTACCGCCGAGCGGCAGTCCTCGCTCTATCGCCGGCTCGCCGCCCGCGATGAGCAGGCGCTGGTGGAGCTCGTTGACCTAGCCACTCCGTGGCTGCTGGGTGTCGCTCAGGGGATGTTGAGCGACCAGGACGAAGCCGAGGAGGTGGTGCAGGAGGCCTTCACCATCGTCTGGAACCGGATCGATCTGCTCGATGAACAGGCGGGTGGCTTGCTGCCGTGGCTGTTGCGGATCACCCGCAATCGCGCCATCGACCGGCTGCGGGCGCGCCGGCGCCGGCGGCAGAAAGCCCAGCGGCTCGAGGCCTACCGCGCGCTGGGCGAGCCCTGGACCGGTCCTCGAGAGCCGGATGAGTCGGCTCAACCCGGCTGGCACGTACACGAGATGGTGCACTCGGCCCTGAAGCAGCTCCCGGAGGAGCAGCTGGCCCCGGTGCGCCTCGCCTATTTCGAAGGTTACACCCAGTCCGAGATCGCCGAGCGGCTGGGCATTCCGTTGGGAACCGTGAAGACTCGCCTCCGCTTGGGCTTCGACAAGCTCCGGGCGGCACTGGCGCCGATCAAGGATTGGGTCCTATGAATCCGCATGACTGGTTCGTGGAGCATCGCGTCGCGTTCGTGGTCCGAAGTCTGGAGCCGGCCGAGGAGAAGAGTTTCCAGCAGCATCTCCCGGTCTGCCCCGGATGCAGGGAGGAGACCACGCGACTGGCCCGCGAGCTGGCCTGGTTGCCGATGGGCGCCGAGCCCACGAATCCCCGGCCCGGCTTCAAGCGGCGTCTGATCGAACAAGTCCTGTATGCCCGCCGCCGCCGCTGGCAGTGGGTCGTTCCGGCGCTCGCCGCTGCCGGTGTGTTGCTCGCGTTTGCCGTTGTCGCTCAGGAAAGAGGGCGCGCCAGTCGTCTGCTGGCGGAAAAGGCGGCGCTCCAGAACCAGCTCGACGCCACCCGGGACACCCTGGTCATCATCCGGAATGCCAATCGGGTGCTCCAGGCCGATATCCGCATGGATGGGCACGATGGCGGGATCACGATCTTCGCCGATGAACACACCCACCGCTGGAACGTGGTGGTGCACGGGCTCCCGGCCGCGCAATCCAACCAGGTCTATCAATTCTGGTTCATCTGCGCCAACGGGATGGTTCGAGGCGCACAGCTTCACCTGGACGAATCGCGCCCGGCCTTCCTGACCCTGGGGATGCCTGCGGAGGGAGGGGCGGTCATGGGGGCGGCGCTCACCCTGGAGCCCATGGATGGGGCCTCCAGCCAACCACAGGGAAAGCAGCTGGCGCACCTGATGCTTTAGGCGGCGAGGGGGCCAGTCGCCCCCCTTACATTCCCGCCATGTCCCACCCCCCGAGTCTTCCCCAGCCCGCTGGCCCGATCGCGCGGGCCCTCGCACTCACCTATCGGCGCCTGTATGGCCTGGTCCGGAACGCCTGGGCCGCACTCGGCATCGAGCTCGCGATCCTGGTAGCGCTCGCGACGGCGGGATTGGTCGGGTTCGGGTGGCTGGCGGTGGAAATGCGCTCCGGCGGACTGAGCGAAGCCGAAGATCGTCTGATGTTGCAGGTGGGAGCCGACCGCACCGACGCGCTGACCGAAGTGGCGCGGGCCCTCTCCTTCATCGGCTCGGGGGCGGTCGCGATTCCGTTTGCGATTCTGGTGGTGGCGGCGCTCCGCAAACTCGGTCGTCCCGCCGACGCCCGCATCTACGCCTGGGTGGCGCTCAGCGGGTGGGCGATCAACTTGCTGGCCAAGGCGGCATTCAGGAGAGCGCGACCCCAGATCATCCCCCACCTTGGTGGTGGCGGCTGGTACTCATTCCCCTCGGGTCACGCGATGCTGGCCCCGCTGGTCTTTGGCTTCGGAGCCTTCTTGCTGGTTCGTGGGATGCAGAATGGCGCACTCAAGACCAGCGTATTGCTGCTGGCCATGGCCCTGGTGGCGGCGATCGCGATGTCGCGGGTCTATCTCGGCGTCCACTATCCGACCGATGTGGCCGCGGCGCTGCTGGCGGGAATCGGGTGGGCGGCGCTCTGTATGGCTGCTACAACGGTGAACTGGAGGGACCCGGCTGCGGAGTCGTGAGGGCGACCGGGACCGCCCGACTACTGACCTTCCCCACCCATCTGGTCGGAATCGTCCGCCGAGTCTTCGTCGCCCTGGGCTTCGGTGGTGTCGGCCGGGATGCTCACCCCGTCCGCGCCGAGCAGCCGGAAGAGGTTCCACTGGGCCCGCTTGGCGGTCCGGGCCCGGCCGCCATTGTACATCACCGAGATGAGCAGCACTCCGTCCCGGCGACCCAGATAACCCACCAGAGTCGACACGCCGCCTAGCGTTCCGGTCTTGGCGTGAACCACGCCGGGCTCGGGCAGACCCCACCCAATCGGACGCAAGGTGCCCACACCATTGGCGGGGAGCAGCTGAGCGAAGTTCCGCCCGGCTGGCGTCTCGGGGAACCTGGCCAGGTAGTGCACGAACGTGGCGGGCGTCAACCGATCTTCAGCGGAGAGGCCGCTTCCGTCAACGAGACGAATTCCGTCCTGCACGCCGGTGACTTCCTGCACGTGCTGCGTCAACTGCTCGGCGGCGTCATCGCGACCGGCTGCCCACTGGAGCAGTAGCTCGGCTCCGATGTTGAGGGACCGGCGGTTGATTTCCGAGGCCAGCGAATCGAACGGGGCCGAGGTGACCTCCGCCAACACCTGCTGCTTGGTGTCAGCGGGTCGCTCGGGAACCTGATCGAACGAATCCACGGTAGGAACCGGCGGCACCACCGAGGACTCGGGGGTCCGATCCCAGACGATCCCGGCTTCATGCAGGGCCTTGGCCCAGGTCTCGGCCAGCACCGCTTTCGGGTTGCCCGCCACCGAGGTCAGTCGTCTCGGAAGCGCATTGATGCCGATGGAACCGGTGATCAGCCAGCCTCCATCGGCCATGCGGCGCAGCGCGAGACGAGAGCGCGCACCCTTCCAGGTCTGCGCGTGGATAGTGACCAGCGCATCGAGCCCCTGCGGGATAGTCGAAACCAGGCGCGCCTTGGTTCCCAACTTGCCGCCGGGCCGGATGGTCAGGTACACCACGTTCTCGTTGAGCGTGATCGGCCCGATCAGCGGAGCGAAGACACGGCCCCAGTGATGAGGAGACCAGGCCTCCGGATACACCACATTGGCCGGCCCGTTGGCACTGGTGACTTGGAGGGGCCCATTGAGCTTGCGGATTCCTCGGTCCGCCAGCTGCCAGGCGAGGTCGCTCAGCGTGGGCCCACCGCGAGTTGGCCGCTCCAGCGACGGATCGCCATTCAACTCAAGCGCCCAGCTTCCCCGCCACTCACCGTTCGGATCGTTCGATCCCTCGCCTACCACTCGGGTGGCCAGGCGTGCGTCGCCACCCAGGACAGTCCGCGCGAACCCGGTGGTCAGGAGCTTGACGGTCGAAGCGGGGATCATCGGCTGATTCGGCCGCACGCTCCAGAGCAGGTCTCCCTGCTGATTGGCGATGGCGATTCCCCAGGTCCCGTTCGCGCTGCGAGAGGCCGACCGGTACCACCGAGCCAGTTGGCTCTGCACTGCGGAAGTCAGGGTCTGGGCGTGGGCGGGTTCCAGGGCGACGCCGAGGAGCAGCCCCATGAGGGGACTGAGTCGCAGGGTGCGTTGAGCGAGAGTAGCGACCATTCG